>NZ_JBVVQY010000016.1:0-10127 GCF_055811615.1 Mesorhizobium sp. WSM4807 | reverse complement strand
CCCCCGCGCCCCCCCCCCCGCCCCCCCCCCCCCGGCCCCCCGCCCCCCCGGGGGGCGGTTTTTTTTTGGGGCCCCCCCCTCTCCAACCCCCCCCCCGCCCCGGGGGCGGGGGGGGCCCCCCCCCCCGCCGCCCTATGAATTACTTCACGACGGCGCCAACGATGGCATCCCAATTCGTGCTGATTTCCTTCTTGGCGGCGTTCTGTTCCTCCAAGGTGGGGAAGATCGCTTTTTCGTAGTTCTCGGCCGCCGGCAGCTTGTCCAGCATCTCCTTCGGGATCACGCCCTTCTTGGCCAGATCATTGAAGCGGATCGGGTGGCAATAGCCCTTCAGCCAGCCGAGCTGGCCTTCGTCTGAATACAGATACTCCATCCACAGCTTGGCGGCGTTCGGATGCGGCGCATAGGCGCTGATCGCCTGTACGTAGACGCCTGCGACCACCGCTCCCTTTGGCACGACGATTTCGATTTCCGGATTGCCGGCCATCTTGTCGCGCATGGCAAGCAGGTTGTAGTCCCAGTTCATCACGATCGGTGTCGTGCCCTGGGCGACAGCTGCCGCTTCACCGTCGACCGGCACGAAGTTGCCGCCATCGTTGAGCTGCTTGAAGAACTGCAGACCCTTGGCGGCGGCATTCTGGCCGCCGGTACCGCCAGCCGCGAGGCCCGAAGCGTAAACCGACATGACGGCGTTGTTCGATGTGCGCGGGTCACCGGCGAGCGCCACCGAGTTGGCATATTCCGGCTTCAGCAGGTCAGCCCAGTCTTGTGGTGCGTTCTGCACGACGGCCTTGTTTACGCCGAAGGCGAGCACGCCGTAGTAGTCGCCGTACCAGTAGCCGTCGGCATCCTTGGCGCTGTCAGGGATCGTATCCCAGGTCGACACCTTGTAGGGTTGGATCAGGCCATCGGCCTTGGCCGACGGGCCGAAAGACAGGCCGACGTCGATGACATCAGGCGCCTGCGGGCCCTTGTTGTCCTTGTTGGCCTTGATCGCCTCGATCTCGTCGCCGGAACCGGCATCGGGATTGAGCTCGTTGATGGTGATTTCCGGATACTTCGCCTTGAAGCCGGCGATGACGTCGCCATAGCCGCACCAGCTGTGCGGCAGCGCAATGGTGGTGAGCTGGCCTTCCGCCTTGGCGGCGGCGACCAGTTCATCCATGGACTGCGCCGACGAGATGGCAGAGGTCGCCATCAGGGCGACGGCCGTAAGGGAAAGCACTTTTCCCGTGAATTTGAACATGTGTTCTCTCCGTTGAACTGACGCCGTTGGACGCCTGCGATGCGGTATCGTTTTCGTGTGACAGCCCGATGAAAGCTTTGTGAAAGCGATGCCCTGCAGTACGAAAAAGTAAACTCTTTTTAACCGGCTGTAGCAATCGCTCCGCGATTGTTTTTCCGGCTAACGAATTTCGGTCTTACCTTTCATCCCTTCCCCTTTCTTTGCCCTCATTTCCCAGATCAATTTTCGGCGCAAAAAACCGTCTCAGACGGTGCCGGCAATGGCGTTGTCGAGCAGCGTCAGCGCCGCCTTCCTGGTCAGCTTGACCGGGTTGCCGCCGGCGGTCGGATCGACCACCGCCATGTCGGCGATCAGGCCCTTGCGCTTCTTGTCCATGTCGAGCCCCTTGATCAGGCCCGGCAGCGCGTGCGGCACCTTCAATTCCTTGCGCAGCTTGATGACGGCCTTGGCGAAGCCGTCGAAGCCACCCTTGATGCCGCAATAAGCCGCGAGCCGGGCGATGCGCGCCTCGATGGCGTCGCGGTTGAAGGCCAGCACATAGGGCATGAACACGGCGTTGGTCATGCCGTGATGGGTGTCGTAGAGCGCGCCGATCGGATGCGACAGCGAGTGGATGGCGCCCAACCCCTTCTGGAAGGCGGCAGCGCCCATCGCGGCCGCGCTCATCATGTGGGCGCGGGCGACGAGATCTTTGCCGTTGGCATAGGCCTTCGGCAGGTTCTCGAAGACAAGCCGCACGCCTTCGACCGCGATGCCATCGGCCATCGGATGATAGCCCGGCGCGCAATAGGCTTCCAGGCAGTGAGCAAGCGCGTCCATGCCGGTGCCGGCGGTGATGAATCCGGGCATGCCGACCGACAGTTCCGGATCGGCGATGACGATGGCCGGCAAAAGTTTCGGATGGAAGATGACCTTCTTGGTGTGGGTCGCTTCATTGGTGATGACGCCGGCGCGGCCAACTTCCGATCCGGTACCGGCGGTGGTCGGCACAGCGATGATCGGCGCGATCGCATCGGAGTTGGCGCGCGTCCACCAGTCACCGACATCTTCGAAATCCCAGACCGGCCGCGCCTGGCCGGCCTGGAAGGCGATCAGCTTGCCGAGGTCGAGGGCCGAGCCGCCGCCGAAGGCGATGACGCCGTCATGCTTGCCCTTCTTGAACACGGCAATGCCGGCGGTCAGGTTGGAGTCGACCGGATTCGGCTTGACCTCGGAAAACACGCCATAGGGGACCTTGGCGTCGTCGAGGATCTTCAAGGTAGAAGCGACGACCGGCAGCTTCGCCAGCCCCGGATCGGTAACGAAGAGCGGCCGCTTGATGCCAGTCGCATCAAGCACTTCAGGCAATTCCTTGATGCGCCCCGCACCGAAGCGCACGGTTGTCGGGTAGTTCCATTTGGAAATCAATTTTGTCATTGTTATCTTTCAGAAAATCAGATGGCTTCACGCAGGTGATATGACTTCGGCCTCGTCAGATTGTCGTAGCCGATGGCCGACAGCGCCGCGCCCTTGCCTGTGTCCTTGACGCCGGTCCAGACCAGCGCCGGATCGAGATAGTCGCAGCGGTTCATGAACACGGTGCCGGTCTCGATGCGATCGCCGAGAGCCGCAGCATGGTCGGTGTCGCGCGTCCAGATCGAGGCCGTCAGCCCGTAGGGGCTGTCGTTCATCAGCGCGATCGCCTCTTCGTCGTTGCGCACCTTCATGATGCCGACGATCGGCCCAAAGCTCTCCTCGCGCATGACGCTCATCTGGTGGTCGACCCCGGTCAGCACTTCCGGCGCAAGATAGGGCGAGCCTTGCTCGTCGTTGGCCACCTTCATGTTGATGTGTGCCCTGGCGCCCTTGCGCAGCGCCTCGGCCTTCTGCTCGCGGATCAGGTCGGCAAAGCGCGCCTGGGCCATCGGCCCCATCGTCGTCGCCTGATCGAGCGGGTTGCCGACGACGTAGTTCTTGGTTTCGGCGATGAAGCCTTCGACGAATTCGTCATAGACCTTCTCGTGGACATAGACGCGTTCGATGCCGCAGCAGCACTGGCCGGAATTGTAGAAGGCGCCGTCGACCAGGTTGGCGACGGCATGGTCCATCTTGGCATCGGCCAGGACATAGGCCGGGTCCTTGCCGCCGAGTTCGAGGCCGAGCGTCATGAAGGTGCCTGCCGCGGCCTTCTCGATGGCGCGGCCGCCAGCGACGGAGCCGGTGAAGTTGACATGATCGATCTTGCCCGAGCCGAGCAGTTTTTCGGTCTGCGCGTGGTTCATGACGAGGTTCTGGAACAGGCCCTTGGGCAGGCCGGCCTTGTCGAACGCCTGTTGAAAACGTTCGCCGACCAGCAGCGTCTGCGCCGCGTGCTTGAGGATGACGGCACTGCCGGCCATCAGCGAAGGCACGATAGTGTTGACGGCGGTGAGATAGGGATAGTTCCACGGCGCAATCACCATGACCACGCCGAGCGGCACCTTCTTCACATAGCGGCGAAACCCGTCCTTCGGATTGGAGGCCATCACCGGCTTGAGTGCCGCTTCGGCGATCTCGACCATGTAGCAGGTACGTTCCCTGACGCCGCCGAACTCGCCGCCATAGCGCACCGGACGACCCATCTGCCAGGCGATCTCCGGCACGATCTCGTCGGTCATGGCGACCAGCGCTTCCAGCATGGCAAGCATGTATTTGCCGCGCTCGACGATCGGCGTCTCAGCCCATTTCTCCTGCGCCGCCTTGGCACGCTCGACCGCGGCATTGATCGCCTGGTCCGTGGCGATTGGCCGTTCGGCATAGATCGAACCATCGACGGGAGATTTTATTTTCACGGTTTCCAATTATGCACTCCTGAGTTCAATTTCCTACGACGCCTGTGAGTCCGAACCAGACGTCTCCGACGTCTGGTTCACGCATACCTTCCGACAGCCAAGTCTTCACAACCCTGTCGATTATTTCGTTGGACTTAGTTCCATAGCGGGGTTCGAAAACCCAGACTTTTTCCTGCCCTGTGATCGGCATGGCCCCTTTGGCCAACAGACCTTTCAATGCCTCTCTAGTGAACTCTTCAAGATCTCGTCCCTCGAATCCAAACTCGTGACGTCCCACTGGAATAATCTGCCACAAGCCTACTGCATCGACCTGCAACTCGTTCGGAATAAGCGCAATCCATTCTCCAGCCGATGTATCAAACGAGCGATGGCGCTTATTTCGATCCATTGCCTAATACCTTTCAAACCCCCTGTGCAGTTCCCAATCGGTAATGCGGCGGTCGTATTCGAACTGCTCCCAGTGCGCCGTATGGACATAATGCTCGAGCACGCCGTCGCCGAGCGCCTGCTTCAGCATCTCCGATTTCGCCAGCGTCTCGGTGGCATCACGCAGGGTCTTCGGAATTTCCGGCAGCTGCGAGACTTGATAGGCATCGCCGACGAAGGGTTTTTGCAGTTCAAGCTTTTCGTCGATGCCGGCAAGGCCGGCCGCGATCAGCGCGGCGAAGGCGAGATAGGGGTTCAGATCGGCGCCGCCGATGCGGCATTCCATGCGGATGCCTTTGGTGCCCTCGCCGCACAGGCGGAAACCGGCGGTGCGGTTGTCCTCGCTCCACATGATCTTGGTCGGCGCGAAGGTGCCGGCCTGGAAGCGCTTGTAGGAGTTGACGTAGGGCGCCAGGAACCAGGTGAATTCCTTGGCGTATTTGAGCTGGCCCGCCGCCCATTGCTGGCCCAGCGTCGACAGTGTCCAGTCGGCCTTCTTGTCGTAGAAAAGCGGCGTCTCGCCGTCGGCGCTCCACAGCGAATTGTGGATGTGGCTGGAATTGCCGGCCAGCCCGTAATTGTACTTGGCCATGAACGAAATCGCCTTGCCTTCGGACTCGGCGATTTCCTTGGCGCCGTTCTTCAGGATGACGTGGCGGTCGGCCATCTCGAGGGCCTCGGCATAGCGCACATTGATCTCTTCCTGACCGGGTCCCCACTCACCCTTGGAGTTCTCGATCGGAATGCCGGCTGCCTGCATCTCGTTGCGCAGCCGGCGCATGACGCCTTCTTCCTTGGTGGTGATGCCGATCTGGTAGTCGCCGATATAGGGCGAGGCTGTGTCGAGGCCTTGCCAATGCTTCTTGCGAGCGGAATCGTAGGTTTCGCTGAACAGATAGAATTCGAGCTCGGAGGCGAAATAGCCGATATAGCCGCGGTCGCTCAGCCGTTTGACCTGCTTCTTCAGGATGGCGCGCGGCGAATGCGGCAGGTCGTCATGGGTGTGGTGGTCGAGCACGTCGCAGATCACCAGCGCCGTCTTTTCCAGCCATGGAATGCGCCGCAGCGTCGACAGATCGGGCTTCATGACGAAGTCGCCGTAACCCTTCGACCAGCTCGCCGCCTTGTAGCCAGGCACCGGTTCCATATCGATGTCGGCGGCCAAGAGATAGTTGCAGCCATGCGTCTCGTCATGGGCGGAATCGACGAAATACTGTGCCAGGAACCGCTTTCCCGCCAGCCGGCCCTGCATGTCGACAATGCAGGCCAGCACCGTGTCGACCTCGCCGCTGGAGACTGCTTTCTTCAACTGATCGAACGAAAAATTTCCGGCCATTCCTTTGGCACTCCAGTGCTTGTCGTTTGGGCTTGTCACTTGGAAGATGTGGAACGCCATGGCCGGCAAGGCGCCGGCCATGATCATGAAGAGGGTGTCAGACGCCGGCTTCGCCTATGGCTACCTCGGCAGCCTTGATCGCCGCCTGGCGCTTTGCAATCTGGTCACCAATCGGCGGACCCTGGAAGCGGCGGTTCTCGAAGGCGAACCAGATTATGAGTGCCAGCAAAACGAAACCGACGGTAATCTCAAGCGCCCAGTCATTCGGCGGCTGAATGCCGATGAAGAAAATCAGCGCCATTGACAAGAGAGAGAGGATCGCAAACAGACGATAAGCTCCGATGCCCATATTCCACGGGCCCATCGCCGGCCATTTCGGGCCGCCTATCGTTACCAGGCCCAGCGCAATCGGCACTGCAAACGACAGGAATAGGAAGATGACGGTGCACGACACGACGATGGAGTACGCCGGCGTACCAGCGATCGTGATGGCAGAGGTCAGCCAGACGAATAGGATAGCCAGGATGGAGGCTCCCCATATCGCGGCGACCGGCGTCCGGTGCTTCGGGCTAACGGTCGCCAGTTGCTTGGAAATGCCGGGCATTCCGCCATCCCGCGAGAAGGCAAAGAGCATGCGCGAAGCCGACGTTACCGTGGCAAGGCCACAGAGCCATTGCGAAACGAAGATCGCAACGTAGAGGATCTGCTTGACCGCCGGATTCACCTGCGCATCCATCGCCCAGAAGAACACGTTCCAGCCCTGTTTTGCGGCGTCGTCCATGCTGGGGATCATCAGCACGAAGGCACACAACATGATCCAGCCGAACAGCCCCGACCAAAATACAGAAGAAACCATGCCGCGAGGAACTGAATGCGCCGCCTTCAATGTCTCTTCCGACGTGTGCGCTGAAGCGTCATAGCCGGTGATGGTGTAGATCGGCAGCAACAGGCCAAGCAGGAACGCCATGCCTCCCGAAACCGCGACCGGCCATACCGAGCTTGCGCCTTCGGTGCCCGTGTAGTTGGCGAAGGTGAACAGCCTTCCGAATTCAAAACTCGAAGCAGAGCCCAGACAAACAAGGGTCAGCGCGATCGCCGTGGCAAAGATCAGGTAACCAGAGAAGTCAGTCAGCTTGGCCGTCAGTTTAATGCCGAAATGATTGACCAGAGCCTGAAGCACGGTGATGACGGCCACGAAGACGACGCGATGGGTCAGTGTGTCCTCGACGCCGAACATGGAACCGAAAGCTCCAAAAAAGAAGTAGAATGTGCCCACGTTGATGGCGCCGAGTACTGTCACGAGGCCGAGCAGGTTGAGCCAGGCCGACAGCCATCCGGTGAAGCGATTGCCAAGGATTGAGCCCCAGTGGTACAGCCCGCCTGCCGTCGGGTAGGCCGATGAAATCTGTGCAAGTGCCAGCGCAAAAACGCCTGAAATCAAAACACCCACGGGCCAGCCGATGCCTATCGCCGCGCCACCGGCGCCTGATGTGGCCTGACCGAGCGAGTTGATACCGCCAGACAAAATACAGATGATCGAGAACGAGATCGCGAAATTGGAAAACTTGCTCATGCTACGCTCGAGTTCTTGAGCGTAGCCCATTCCATGGAGGACGTTTACGTCCTCCTTCTTGTCGACTTCCGTATAGTCTTGAGCTGACATTTTTGTCCCCTTCTGGTTCTTAGCTAGCCGATTGTACTGACTTTCCCACTGCGCTTGGTCGGGAGATCCTGGCCTCCTCGGGCTCCAGATCTAGAAAAATCCCCGTGAGCAGATCCGCCCATTTCCGCTGCCCGGCTTCGTCGGATATTTCGTCGTTGCGGATTTCGATCATCGCGCAGGGTAGCCCCCGCGGGCGCGCATGCCTTTCCAGCGTAAAATAAACGCGGTCGGCCGGCGAATAGGGTTCGTTGATGCCGACCGTGACGCCGGCGAGCCGCTGCAGCGCGGCGACAAGCGGCGCTGCAAGCCGGCGATCCTCGTCATGGATGATGCCGATGTGCCAGGGCCGGCTATTACCCCTGTAGACCGGGGTGAAGGAATGGATTGAAACCAGCCGCGTCTCAAGCTCGCGCGCCAGCCTTTTGTCGATGATGCTCGCGACTGCATCATGGAAGGGTTGCCAGGACAGGGCGATGCGCGCGGCGCGCTGCTTTTGCGACAGGCCGGCATTGCCCGGAATGGCCGTGGTCTCGCTGATGGGCGGCACCAGATCGGGCGCATCCAGTGGCCGGTTGCAGTCGATGACAAGGCGCGAGATGCGGGTCTCGACCAGCGTCGCGTCAAGCGCCTCGGCCATGCGGCGGGCGACCGGCAGCGCGCCGGGATCCCAGGCGATGTGGCGGGAGAGCTCTTCGGCAGCAAGGCCGAGCGTTCCGAATTCCGGCGGCAGGAAATTGGAGGCGTGGTCGCAGGTCAGCACGAAAGGGCTCGATCCGCCGGGGTTCGTCACCCTCACGGTTTCAGGCGATGCAAGGCTGGCGGGCCGTGCTGTCTCCATTATCCTGTCGTCCCCGGGGAGCGCTGTATCGTATGTTACGTATTTTGCCTCATTGCGTCCCTGTGGATGATTTCATACACTTTGCCGGGCTTTGTCAAACGCGATTTCGGGTCAAATGCGATTTCGGCAAACGCCCGGGCATGGGGAAAAGATGATTTCGAGCATTGCCGAACTGATCTCGGACCGCATCGGCACGATGCCGGCGGGCGAGCGCCGCGCAGCGCAAACGCTGATCGCCAGCTATCCGCTGATCGGCCTGAAGACGGTCGCCGAATTCTCAGCTGCCGCCGGCGTCTCCTCGCCGACGATCCTGCGTTTCGTCGCCCGGCTCGGCTTCCAGAACTACCCGGAATTCCAGTCGGCGCTGCAGGACGAACTGGCGGCGCAACTGCAGTCGCCGGCGTCGCGCACGCTTAACCCGCCATCGCCGAACGGCGGCGCGGCGTCGCCGATGCTGGAGGCGACGCTCGACAACATGCGCGAGACGTTCAGGCACCTGTCTGAAAAGCAGCTTGCCGACATCGTCGCAAAGCTTGCCGACCGGCGCGGCAAAACCTTCCTGATCGGCGGCCGCTTCACCGATCCGCTGGCGCGCTACATGGCCGCTCACCTCGCCATCATCCAGCCCAACGTCTTTCACCTCGCCGGACAGGAAAGCGTCTGGCGCGACCGGCTGATCGACATGGGCAAGCACGACGTGCTGGTGATCTTCGACATCAGGCGCTATCAGGACAGCCTGGTCCGCTTCGCCGAGACGGCACACCAGCGCGGCGTGCAGATCGTGCTGTTCACCGACCAGTGGCTGTCGCCAATCGCCCGCTTCGCCCGCCATGTCATCGCCGGGCGCACTGCCGTGCCTTCGGCCTGGGATTCCTCGGCGGCCCTTTTCGTCGTTGCCGAAACGCTGATCGGCGCCGTCACCCGGCAGCTCGAGGCCGACGGCGCCAAACGCATCCGCGAGTTGGAAAGCCTGCGGTAGGACGATGCGAGCTGAACCCGACCGCATGATCGCTTCCGTGCCAGAGAGGCGGCTTGAGCCGGGACCTACGGTCTCTGGCACTTCTTCCATTACGAACGTGCTTATCTAGTTCAGCGCGGCGCGCCCAACATGCACGGCCGTCAGTGTGGCTTTGCGCTGAGCTGAACGGGAACGGTTTCGATCAATTTGCGCGACAGGATCATCGACTGCGTCGTCGCGACATATTTCTTGAAATGCGGCGATGCGATATGCGCCCGATACGCCCCCTCGCTGGCGTAAATCTCGAAGAACCGAAGACTGTTCGGCTTGTCCTTCTCGGCCACCGAGTAGATGGCCAGCACGCCGGGTTCGAGATCGATGGCGTCTTCCATCTCTTCTTTGACGGCGGCCTTGTAGGCGTCGAGCTGGGCCGGATCGATAACCAATTCGGCAACGCGGACCACTCTCTCATCGCGCTCCTGCGCTTGAACGGCACTTTTCTCGCCACCCATGATCAACGCTCCGACAAGCAATACAGCTTTGACATAATACCTATTCTTGAACATCCTGATTACCTTAAGGACGCGCCGGATCTGCATGGCGGCGGCCAAACGGCCGGAACCATTCGGCCCGGGCTGTTGGTTCCATCAGCGAAGAACGGAAACCGCTGAGCAAACGGAAGCCGCCATCGTATGGCCTCCTTGTAGAACTTCAACTCGACCGCGGCTGGCCCAAACGCAAAAACGGCCCGCGTGATGCGGGCCGTTTTGGTGTTTGGTTGCGGGGACAGGATTTGAACCTGTGACCTTCAGGTTATGAGCCTGACGAGCTACCGGGCTGCTCCACCCCG
>NZ_JBVVQY010000015.1:0-176253 GCF_055811615.1 Mesorhizobium sp. WSM4807 | reverse complement strand
GAGGCACCGCCAGACGAAAGAGGCGGCAAACAGATATGTTCAACCTACCGCCACCGCGCCACATCTCGACTCTACGCTTTCTGTCCGTTCAGATCGATGACGGCAATGCGAGCTTTCCACCCTGAGCGGCCCTCGGCTCCGGTACCAAGTGTCAGATTTTGACCACTAGCAGCACGGCGCCGCATCTGGAGCACAATGAGGCGCTCCCCTTGGTCTAGTATCGGGTCTTTGACCTCACTGGGGAAGGAAAGCCCGCGCTCCTCCTCCGAGCGCGGGCCGACCGGCTGCTCCCGATCTGCAGTGGGCTGGCTGGGCGGGGGTTGGCCTATCCGAATAGGCGGCCTAGTGTTCTGCCGGAAGCGGCTCGTGCTCCGGCTGGGCATGATGAAATACCTGCCCGAAATCGCGCGCGTCGAAAGTCTGCCCACAAACCGGGCAGGGGATGAAGTGTTTCGATTCGTCCTCTACGGGGCCAGCGTGCGGCTTGCCTCTGTGGCCGGTCCCAAGGATGTCAGTTCTGACCCGCTTCATCTCTTCGGAGCCATCGGAATGAGCACACTAGTGGTGAAAACCTGACGCTCGGTACCCGCAGGGTATGGCAGGAATCGACCCGGAGACCCTTCATGTAGCGAAATAGAAGGAAGGGCGGTATTTTGAGCGATTGAGTCACCTTGGAGGATGCTCATGTCTCTAGATGTCATTGGCGCGGGCTTGGGTCGCACCGGCACGTATTCGCTGAAACTGGCATTGGAGCATCTTGGATTCGGGCCTTGCCACCATATGGCAGACGTGAATGCCAACCCCGAACAGAAAAAGCTGTGGCGCGCCGCTGGCCAAGGACAACTCCCGAACTGGGATCTGGCATATGCCGGCTATCGTTCCGCTGTCGATTGGCCAACGGCGCATTTCTGGCGCGAAGTGAGCGATCACTACCCTGATGCTAAAGTTGTTCTCACAGTTCGTGACCCCGAAGCCTGGTATGACAGCGTGGCGCAAACAATAGGACTTTCGATGGACGCTGCCAGCAATGACCCACAGTCCTTTGGTGTGGCAGTAGTTGGCAATGGTGTCTTTGGAGGTCGCTTTAATGACCGTCATCATGCAATCGCCGTCTATGAAGAACATAACGCTACGGTGAGAGCAACGCTGCCGCCCGAGCGCCTTCTTACTTATCATGTCTCCGAAGGGTGGGGGCCGCTTTGTGCCTTTCTCGGTGTACAATTGCCTTCGGAACCGTTTCCCCGAACCAATTCGACTGCCGAATTTCGTGCTCGCATGGGGCGCTGAACGACCGGTTGCCACCTGGAGCCGCCTTCTGCGCCGGGTACCAAGCGTTAGGCTTTCACCACTAGCAGCAATGGTGTTGTTTCTGGCTGCTGACGAGAGCGCACTCTGGGTTTGCT
This sequence comes from Mesorhizobium sp. WSM4807, assembly GCF_055811615.1. NCBI lineage: Bacteria > Pseudomonadati > Pseudomonadota > Alphaproteobacteria > Hyphomicrobiales > Phyllobacteriaceae > Mesorhizobium > Mesorhizobium sp. WSM4807. Next base: position 174,850 of record NZ_JBVVQY010000015.1, on the reverse strand, counting down.
GGTGTGGATGCTATTTCGAGCGTATTCTCTTCCTTTGGGAAACAAGCCAGGTCGACCTCGATTGGCGGTCGCTTGCGCTCGGCCGCCCCGCTCGGGAGGAGCCTCTGATTGCGATGGCGCGCTTTGCTCACCTTGCCCTTCTCGCCGTCGCCTTGGGATTGTTGCCTGGAATTGCACTGGCTGGGGAGCCTTTCGTCCCGAGCTGGATCAAGAATGATCCCGCAGCCAAGACAGTGGCCATAGAGATTGTTGCCGATTGGAACCAAGTCGAGCGGTACCGCAGGGACAACATCCGGACCGACATTATCGACTTCAACGGTTACTGGGGCGGCAATCTCACCATCGTCGTGCCAGCGGAATGGTCGGTAAAGATCGAGTTCATCAATGGCTCCTCGTCTTTCCGGCACAGCCTGATGCTGACCAGGGTCTACGCTCAGTCAGAGATGCCGGTGAAGTTGACGCCCGAGGATGCGATCTGGGGGGTGTACACCGATCCGCCAGAGGGAATTAAAATCAATGAGCGGAGGCAACTCAACTTTGTTGCGCAGCAGGCCGGTAGCTATTTCCTCGCCTGCGGGAGGCAAACGCATCTAATGGACGGACATTGGATCGGTTTCGGGGTGAGAGACAGCATCGAGCAGGCCGTGGCAATCATAGACGAAACCAAATTTCCGCAGGAGCAGCCCCCAGGACGGCCTTAGGGGCTAATCGAACCTTCCCCGTCCCTGATATCCGCGTCACGCGAGCAATTGTAGTCTCGGCCCGGGACCTCGACTGAGAATCAGCCGAGGCGGTGGCTGGCTGATCATGGTGACTTTCAACGCACTGGACTTTTTCGACTGGTGGGCTCCGTGAGCTGCGAGATGTCTGGACGCGGTTTGTCCCGAAGCAAAAGCGCTCATTTACCAGCGGCTGGATTGTCAACATGGCGCACGATGGTATCCAAATGGTTCAACTCACTTTGCGCCTCAGTCGATTGGTGGCCCCAAACTGTCAACCCTTATACAGGAAAGCCCATCTCCAGGGACGATCCGCTTTGCGCACATTTCTAAACTAGACCAAGGAGCTCTTCAGATGAAAGTACTACGAGATAGGTTGGTTGGAAAGACTTTTAGCAGCTTGGTGAAGTCACTGGATACATGTTCAATAATGTTCTCGGTGGAAGTGCAATTACCGTATACACGGCCATCAAAGCATACATTATGATTAAAATTACTCCAGATATTGTCACCGACGTTACTGACGAGCAAAATGGAGTTTTGTTAACTTTTGGAGAAGACTCGTGGATATTGATTTCTACAGATGATGCCGTCATATCGTCTCCGGAAATTTCGTATTTCAGGACACTGATGGAACTCACATTGTGGAGACCGTCTAGCGGTGCTGTTGCTCACGGCGCTGCAGATGCTGCTGGCTGGCACCACATTCCCCTAAGCGACAAGGGCAACACTGTACGGTTTGGTCGTTCTGGGCGCTGTCATGGCGCTGCGCGAACGGCGGCTGCAATGAGGAAGGACAGGGGACGATGAGCGTCATGGTTATGAGTAAAGGGGCGCCGACATCGGCGGACGATTTTCTAACCGGGCTGAAGGGGCAGCGCGTGCTGGTGACGGCAGGTGCCGGCGGTATCGGCTTGGCCATTGCCGACACGCTGTCGCGGCTCGGCGCGCGTATCGTCGTCTGCGACGTTTCCGACGAGGCGCTGATCGCCGCTTCGGACAAGATCGCCCTCGTCGCCGCGGTCAAGGCCGATGTCTCGCGCGAAGACGACGTCGACCGGCTGTTCGAGACCGTCAACGAAAAGCTCGGCGGCCTCGACGCGCTGATCAACAATGCCGGCATTGCCGGGCCGACCGGCGGCGTCGACGAAATCGAACCGGCGGACTGGCGGCGCTGCATCGACGTCTGCCTGACCGGCCAGTTCCTCTGCGCCCGGCGTGCCGTGCCGCTGATCAAGGCGGCGGGCGGCGGCTCGATCGTCTCGATGTCGTCCGCCGCCGGCCGCCATGGTTACGCTTTCCGCACACCCTATTCGGCGGCCAAGTTCGGCGTCATCGGTTTCACGCAGAGCCTCGCCAAGGAACTCGGGCCGCACGGCATAAGGGTCAACGCCATCCTGCCCGGCATCATCGAGGGACCACGCATCGACAAGGTCATCGCCGACCGGGCCAAGCAGCTCGGTGTTTCGAACGAGGAGATGACGGAGCGCTATCTCCAGAACATCTCGCTGCGCCGCATGACCAGCCCTTATGACGTCGCCGCGATGGTCGCCTTCCTGTTGTCCGATGCGGCGATCAACATCTCCGGCCAGTCGCTCGGCGTCGACGGCAACGTCGAAACCCTATGAGGAGCCCGACCATGGTGAAAGTAGCAATTGTCGGCAGCGGGTTCATCGGACGGGCCTGGGCGATCAGTTTTGCCCGCGCCGGTCATGACGTACGGATGTGGGACCAGTCGCCGGCCGCGACGACCGGCGCGCATGATTATATCGCCGGCGTGCTCGGCGACCTCGCTGCGAACGATCTGCTGCGGGGACAGGCAATCGACGCCGTGCTTGGTCGCATCGCCGTCGTTGCTGAGCTGGAAGAAGCGCTGGCCGATGCGGTCCATATCCAGGAGAACACGCCCGAAAGCCTCGATGTGAAGCGCGAGGTATTCTCTCGGATCGATGCAATTGCCGCTCCGCAAGCGGTGATCGCCAGTTCCACCTCGGCGTTGCTGCCGTCGAAATTCACCGACCATCTGCAAGGGCGGCACCGCTGCCTGGTCGTGCATCCGATCAATCCGCCGTATCTCATCCCAGCCGCGGAAGTCGTGCCGGCGCCATGGACCTCCCCCGAGATGGTCGAAAGGACCCGCGCCTTCCTCGTCGCCGCAGGCCACGCGCCGCTGGTGATGAAGCACGAGCTCGACGGCTTCATCATGAACCGCCTGCAGGGCGCGCTGCTGGAGGAGGCTTTTCGTCTTGTCGCCGACGGCTATGCCAGCGTCGAGGACGTCGATATCGGCATTCGCGACGGGCTGGCGCTGCGCTGGTCGTTCATGGGGCCGTTCGAAACGATCGACCTCAATGCGCCGGGCGGTGTACGCGACTACGTCGAGCGCTATCAAGCAATCTATTCCAACATTTTTCCGCAGACGCTGCGCCGCGTTGACTGGGCCGGCGAGGTCATCGAAACGGTAGAGGCCGACCGCCGCAAGCGGCTGCCGCGGGAAGAACTCGGCGAACGGCAGGTTTGGCGCGACCGCCGGCTGATGGCGCTGGCGGCGCACAAGAAAAAATCGGATCAGGAGTTTGGAAGATGACGGAAACAAGCCGCAAGCCCGGCGCCCAGCTGCCCAAAGGCAAAGTTATCATCACCTGCGCGGTGACCGGGGCGATCCACACGCCGACCATGTCGCCCTATCTGCCGATCACGCCGGACCAGATCGCCGCCGAGGCGATCGCGGCCGCGGAGGCCGGTGCGGCGATCCTGCACCTGCATGCCCGCGACCCCGAGACCGGCAAGCCTGACCAGACGCCGGCGGCGTTCGCCCGCTTCCTGCCGCGCATCAAGCAGGCCACCAATGCCGCCATCAACATCACCACCGGCGGCAGTCCCTACATGAAGGTCGAGGAACGCGTGCGCCCGGCCGCCGAGTTCAAGCCTGAGGTCGCCTCGCTCAACATGGGCTCGATCAATTTCGGGCTCTATCACCTCGTCGACAAATACGAGACTTTCAAGTTCGACTGGGAAAAGCCGCATCTGGAAGCGACGCGCGACCTTGTCTTCCGCAACTCGTTCAAAGACATCGAATACATTCTTGCGACCTGCTACGACAACGGCACGCGCTTCGAGTTCGAGTGCTACGACATTGCCCATCTCTACAATCTCTCGCACTTTGCCGATCGCGGGCTGGTCAAGCCGCCGTTCTTCGTGCAGTCGGTGTTCGGTCTGCTTGGCGGCATAGGCACGCACCCCGAAGTCGTCGCCCATATGAAGCGCACCGCCGACCGGCTGTTCGGCGACCAGTTCCGCTGGTCGGTGCTCGGTGCCGGCGCCAGCCAATTGCGGATCGCGGCCCAATCGGCAGCGCTTGGCGGAAACATCCGCGTCGGGCTCGAAGACAGTCTGTGGGCCGGCAAGGGTAAGCTTGCCAAATCGAACGCCGAGCAGGTGGTGCTTGCCCGCAAGATCATCGAGGGGCTTGGCATGGAAGCGGCGACGCCCGACGAGGCGCGCGAGATCCTGTCACTGAAGGGCGGCGACAAGGTCGCGTTCTGAGGCGGCTCGCGAGATCTGGGCTTATGACTGTGACATCGCGACTGGTGCTGCCAGCAACCGGCGCACCTTCGCCCGCGTCGACACCGGCCGGGGTGGCGCTGCCGATGGGTCGACCGTCGATGCCGAAGGCTTCCTCTGGCATGCCCTCGTCTACGACGGCCGGCTGGTGCGCTATGCGCCCGATGGCAGCATCGATCGCGTCATCGACATGCCCGTCAAGAAGATCACCAGCGTGATGTTCGGCGGACCGAAACTCGACACCCTCTATGTGATCTCGATGGCAAACCGCCGTTACCGCGCTTCCCCGGCGATGGCGTCCTGCGCGGCAGCCTGTTCGCAATAACCGGCCTTGGCATCAAGAGCGTTGCGGAACCACGCTTCGCCGGATGACGGCGGCTGCAAAAGGGGATAGAGGCGAATAAGGAAAACGAGCGCTCGCTCGATTTCTAGACGATGGCGGTCACCTCGCTTCGCTGAGAGTTTGTCCATGAATTTCGACATTCCAGCCCGCACCGAAGATTACCGCGTCCGCATTGCCGACTTCGTCGAGCGTGAGATCCTGTCGCTCGAGGCCGACAAGATGTCCTATGACGCCCATGGAAATATTGCCTTGCCGCTGCTGGAGGCGCTTCGCGCCAAGGCGCGGATGGCGGGCTTGTGGTGCCTGCAGCTCAAGCCCGAAACCGGCGGCGCCGGTCTCGGCAAGATGGACATAGCGGTCTGTTACGAGGAGATGAACCGGTCGATCTTCGGACCCGTGGTGTTCAATTCGGCAGCGCCCGACGATGGCAACATGATGGTTCTGGAGGCGCTCGGCACGCCAGCACAAAAGGAAAAATGGCTGAAGCCGATTGTCGAGGGCAAGGTGCGCTCGGCCTTTGCCATGACCGAACCGCACCCCGGCGGCGGTTCGGACCCTTCGATGATCATGACGCGTGCGAAGCGGCGCGGCGACAAATATGTCGTGACCGGCCGCAAATGGTTCATCACCGGCGCGGAGGAGGCCAGCCATTTCATCCTGATCGCGCGAACCTCGGACGACCCGCGCCATGGTCTGTCGGCTCTGATGTTCCACAAGGATCAGCCGGGCTGGCGCATCATGCGCCGTATCGAGATCATGGGCCCGGAGGAGCATGGCGGGCATTGCGAGCTGGAATTCGATGGGCTCGAAATTCCTGTCGAAGACATGCTGGTCGGCGAGGGCAGGGGCATGAAGGTGACGCAGGTGCGGCTCGGCCCGGCGCGGCTTACCCACTGCATGCGCTGGCTCGGATTGTCCAAGCGCTGCGTCGAGATCGCGCGCGCCTACGCTGCCATGCGCCATGGTTTCGGCCAGCGCCTCGCCGACCGCGAAAGCGTCCAGCTGAAGCTCGGCGACCTTGCCATGCGCATCGAGATCGGTCGCATCCTGGTGATGAAGGCTGCGTGGGAGTTGGACCGCGGCGGCTTTGCCCGCAAGGACGTGTCGATGGCCAAGGTCCAGGTCGCCAATGTGCTGCATGACGCCGCCGATGTGGCGATCCAGATCAATGGCGCGCGGGGCTATTCCAAGGACACCGTGCTCGAATGGATCTACCGCTATGCGCGCCAGGCGCGGCTGGTCGATGGCGCCGATGAGGTCCACAAGATGGTGCTGAACCGTTTCCTCAACGAGGAAGAGAGCAGCTTCTGGCGCTGGACTGTCGAAGGCGAGGCATAGGCGACGCGGGGTGGCATCTCAGGAGGAAAAGATGCCGTTGAATGCGGATTTCGATCCTGCGGCATTGAAGGGCTTTCTCGCGAACCGCTTCGGCGATGCTGTAATGACGCTCGAGCGGATCGGCGGCGGGCAGTCCAACCCCACCTATTTCGTCGACTATGGTGCGCATCGCATGGTGCTGCGCAAGAAGCCGGCCGGGCCGATCCTACGCGGGGCGCATGCCGTCGACCGCGAATTCCGCGTGCTTGAAGCGCTCGCACCGACCAACGTCCCGGTGCCGCGGCCGGTGCTCTATCACGACGGTGTCGAGCCGCTCGGCACGTCCTTCTACCTGATGGAGCGGCTGGATGGTCGCGTCTTCCATGACTGTTCGCTGCCTGGCCTCGTCCCCGCGGAGCGACGCGCCATCTATTTCGGCATGGCCGAAGCGATGGCGAAACTGCATGCTGTCCGTCCCGACGAGGTCGGCCTCGGCGACTACGGCCGGCCCGGCAACTATTTCGAGCGCCAGATTGGCCGCTGGACCAGACAGCTCAGGGAATCGCCGAGTGACAGAATTCCGGCTCTCGAAGCGGTCGCCGACTGGTTGCCGCAGCATCTGCCTGCGGATGATGGACGCGTGTCGATCGCCCATGGCGACTTCCGCCTCGGAAATCTGCTGTTCCATCCCGGCAAGCCGGAGGTGATCGGCATTCTCGATTGGGAGCTGTCGACGATCGGCCATCCGCTCGCCGATCTCGGCTTTTGTTCGATGACCTGGCATTCGACCCCGGACGAATATGGCGGCATCCTCGGCCTCGATCATGCCGCCCTCGATATCCCCAGCCAGCGCGAATTCCTCGACCATTATTTCGCGCACGCCGTGCCCACTGCGCCCCTGGAACGCTTCCACCTGGTTTTTTCGCTGTTTCGTTTCGCGGTGATCTTCGTCGGCATCGCCGACCGGGCGCGGGCAGGCAGCGCGGCGTCGGCCGATGCGGCCGGCAAGTGGCCTCTCGCCGGTCGCTTTGCCGCACGTGCTCAAGAGATCATCCAAGGAGCGAGACCGTGGAGTGGCTCCTGAGGGAGCGTTCGCGCCGGTCCTTTCCCTACCCCGCGGCGTCAGCAATCCAATCCGAGAGGCTTCGCGAAAAACTTCGCGGCACGATGAGTTCGCACGCGGTATCGCCGGTGCGCAGGAAAAGCACGGGCACATGGTGCAAGGATGTCAGTACGGCGCGGCCCGGGGCGGCCGCCGGCGCGGGCCAGTCTACGGCGATACATTTGGAGAGAACCCGCGCGATGTCAGCCCCAGCCATTGTGAAGCGCACGCGACCTTCGCCGAGAGAGACTGAACAGCCGAGATCCGGGTCGACGGCAAGCGAAGGTACTTGCGCGCCGTCGTCGAGAGCCAGCCAGAGACGGCGAGGTGCAACGCGGATCACGAGGAGACCTTTTTGGCGAACCGTCTCTCCGACCGAGGCGGGAAGTTTCGTACCGAGCGACGCCGTGACGCTCTTTTCGAATTGCCTCAGCGTCCCGTCCCAGCCCTCAACCTGGATGAGCGGACAATCGGCCACAGACAGGCTGAACTCCTGCGAAGACATAATGCTAGCCATGCAGCCGCTCCCCCTGCGGATCGAGGAATACCGGCAAGACGATGCGGGCACGCACCGTTTCGGCCTTCATCGGATAGACGGCCACGACCTCGCTTCCTTCGCTAGCGACATCGCCGGCAAGCAAGGCCAGCCCGATATAGTGGCCACGTTCGGGGCTGAAGGTGACGGAAGTCACGCGGCCACGCCCGTGGCCGTAAGGTTTCTCGCCCGGCAAAAACAGGATGGCGCCACCGCGAAGGCGTTTTCCCTCCTCGATGCATTCCAGTCCGACCAGGCGCTGGCGGTCGGGCGCCTGGAAGGCGGGGCGCCGTCGCAGCACGTCGCCGACGAAGCCGGTACGCTTGCCCGCCATGCGGCCGAGGCCAAGATCGTCGAGCGTCGTGCGGCCATCGATTTCAGGTCCGGCGACATGGCCCTTTTCGACGCGCAGCGCGCCGAGCGCCTCGACGCCGTAAGGTTTCAGGTCGAGCGGCCTGCCTGCTTCGAGCAGGCGGCTCCAAAGCTGTTCACCGGCAGTTGCGCCGACATAGATTTCGTAGGCGCGCTCGCCGGAATAACTGAGGCGCAGGATGCGGAGCGCACGGCCCTGCCATTCGCTTTCGAGCAATCCCATATGCGCAAGTGCCGCGTCGGAAACATCGAGAGCGGGAAACGCGGCACTCAGAATTGCGCGGCTTTTCGGTCCGGCAACCGACATCGCCGCCCACTCATCGCTCACCGAGGTCACGGCTACACGCAAATCCGGCCAGGCCGTATCGAGCAGGAATTCAAGACGCGACAGCACGTCGGCGGCCTTGGCGGTCGAGGTGGTCATGAAGAACCGGTTCTCGGCCAGCCGCGTCGTGGTGCCGTCGTCGAAGACGATGCCGTCGTCGCGCAGCATGACGCCGTAGCGGGCACGGCCAACCGGCAGTTTGGCAAAGCCGTTGGCGTAGATGCGATCGAGGAAAATCGCGGCATCCGGGCCCTGGACGTCGATCTTGCCGAGGGTGGAGATGTCCATCAGGCCTGCGGCCTGGCGCACACTCCGCATTTCGGCGACATAGGCTTCGTTCACGTCGAGCCCGGATTGCCTGTAGAAATAGGGCCGCATCCAGAGCCCAACCTCCAGCATCTCGGCGCCGTTCGCCATGTGCCAGTCGTGCATCGGCGTGCGGCGGATCGGCTTGAAATGATGGCCGATGGCGCGTCCGGCAAGCGCACCGATGGCGACCGGCGTATAGGGCGGTCGAAAGGTCGTGGCGCCGGTCTCGGGGATCGTTGCATTGCGTAAGGCCGCCATAGAGGCAAGCGCCGCAAAATTGCTGGTCTTGCCCTGGTCGGTGCCCATGCCGAGGGTGGTGTAGCGCTTCAGGTGCTCGACCGATTCATAGCCCTCGCGATGGGCGAGCTCGATATCCCCGGTCGTCACGTCCATCTGGAAGTCGACGAAGGCTTTTCCACGTCCGAGAGAAGGGATTTCGCGAAACGGGGCCGTGGCGGTCTCGCGGAGATCGAGTTTCGACGGAGCGGGCACCGGCGCCGACTTGCCGCAGAACGATGCCGCCTCGGTGCCGGCGCGATGACCGTCCTCGACGGCATCGGCGGTCGAATAAATTCCCATCATCGAGCCGGCGCCGAACCGGTCCGCCGGAAACGCCCCCGGCACGAAGCCGCCAATGTCGTTGCGATGTTGAGGTTTGACGCCCAGGTGCGAAGTGAGATGCACGGTTGGCGACCAGCCGCCGGACACGCAGACCAGGTCGCAGGCGGCCTCGGACTGGCCGTCCGGTCCGCTGAGCGTTGCACGCCTGACGGCATGGCCGCCATGCAGGTCGACAATGCGCGCTGCGGCCCGCACCATCACGCCGAGCCGTGCGGCTTCTGCGGCAAGTGCTGCGGGTGGTGCTGCGCGCAGGTCGGCAACCGTCACCTCTGCGCCGGCATCGGCAAGGTCGAAGGCGGCGCGCCAGGCGCCGTCATTACTGGTGGCGACGATTATTTTCTTGCCGGGCAGGACGGCGAAACGGTTGAGATAGGTCCGGGCGGCCGACGAAAGCATGACGCCGGGCCGGTCGTTATTCGAGAACACTATTGGCCGCTCGATGGCGCCGGTGGCGAAAACGATCGAGCGGGCGCGAAGCATGGTGAACGTCTGCCGCGCTTCGCCGGCCAGCTGCGGATTGGTTGGGTCGCGTTGCTCGACCAGTCCGATGACATTGCCGTCATAGATGCCGAAAGCGGTTGTCCGCTTCATCAGGGTGACGGTTTCGGAGCTCTCCAGCTCGGCCTCGGCCTGTCTCAACCATGCGGCCGCTGCGCTGTCGGACGGCTCCGCCAGAAGCTGGCCGCCGAGCAGGAAATCCTGCTCGATCAGCGCCACCCGCGCGCCGGCCGCTGCGGCAGCACGCGTCGCCGACAATCCTGCCGGGCCGCCGCCGATGATTGCGACATCGGCAAAGGCATGACTGATGTCGTAGCGGTCGGGATCAGGGTCGGTGCCGGCTCTGCCGAGCCCGGCCGCCTTGCGGATGAAGTGCTCGTAGAACATCCAGGCGCGGCGCGTCGGGCCCATGAAGGTCTTGTAGTAGAAGCCGGCAGAAAGGAACGGCGCCAACAGGCCGTTGACGCTTTGCACGTCAAAGGCAAGCGAAGGCCAGCGGTTCTGGCTTTCTGCGACTACGCCGTCTGCAAGTTCCAGTGTCGTCGCCGGCAGGTTCGGCTCGCGCTTACCTGCGGTTGCGAGCGTGACCAGCGCATTCGGCTCTTCGGGCCCGGCGGACAAGATGCCCCGTGGACGATGATACTTGAAGCTGCGCCCGACCAGGGTGACGCCGTTGGCGAGCAGCGCGGAGGCGAGCGTGTCGCCGCGATATCCAGCCAGCGTCCTGCCATCGAAGGTAAACTCGGCCGGCTGCTCGCGGTCGATACGGCCACCCATCGACAACCGCTTGTGGTTCGAACTCATGCTGGTGATTTCCTGGCCGGCAATTTCCTGGCCGATAATTTCCTGGCGAGATCGACGGATGCGATGGCGTGGTTGCGCGTGTCGCGTTCGACCACCAGCCATTGGCGGCAACCGATCACGTGCTGCCAGAATTCGCGGTGCGGGCCTGCCGGGTTCGCCCTGAGATAGACATAAGCGTACCAGGCCTGCGGATCGGGATCGTCGTGGGCCGGACGCGTGACCGAGGCATCGCCGCCGTAGCGGAACTCGTCATGGTCGCGCAGACCGCAGCATGGGCATTCGATGCGCAGCATTGTCTTCCGCCTCCTATTGCAGCCAGGCTGAGGGGCCGGCGCCAGCCTCATCGAGCGTGTGGCCGGTGCGGAAACGATCGAGCCCGTAGGCTGCGATCAAGGGATGCGGCTTGCCGGTGGCGATCGTGTGGGCGAAGCACCAGCCGGAAGCCGGCGTTGCCTTGAAGCCGCCATAGCACCAGCCGCCGTTGAGATAGAGGCCCTCGATCGATGTCGGGCAGATGATCGGGCTGGCATCGGGCGTCATATCCATGACGCCGCCCCAATGGCGCAGCAGACGGACGCGCGAAATGCACGGCATCAGCGCAATCGCCGCCTCCGCCACCTCGCGCACGACGCCGAGATTGCCGCGCTGGGCGTAGGAATTGTAGCCGTCGAGATTGCCGCCGAAGACCAACCCGCCCTTGTCCGACTGGCTGACGTAGAAATGGTCGGCACCGTAGGCGACGACGTGGTCTACCAACGGCTTCAGCGGTTCGGTGACGAACGCCTGCAGGACGTGGCTTTCGATCGGCAGTTCCAGGCCGGCCTTGGCGCCGAGCACGGATGTATGACCGGCAACAGCGAGGCCGACCTTGCCGGCGCCGATCCGGCCTTTCGTCGTTTCGACGCCGACGATCCTGTCGCCGTCGCGGAGGAAGCCTGTCACCTCGCAGTTCTGGATAATGTCGACGCCATGACCGTCGGCGGCGCGTGCATAGCCCCAGGCGACGGCGTCGTGGCGCGCCGTGCCCGCCCGGCCCTGGAAGATGGCGCCATGGATCGGAAAGCGGGCCGTGTCGGAAAAATCGAGGTAGGGCACCAGCCGGCGCACCTCGTCGCGGTCGAGGATATCGGCATCGATGCCGTTCAGCCGCATGATGTTGGCGCGGTGACTGAAACCGTCGAGCTGATCGGCCGAATGCGCCGTGACGAGCTGGCCGCGTTGCGAGAACATGACGTTGAAGTTCAGCGCCCGCGACATGCCCTCCCAGAGCTTCATCGAGAATTCGTAGAACTGGGTGTTGCCGTCGAGCAGGTAGTTGGAGCGGATGACGGTGGTGTTGCGCCCGACATTGCCGCCGCCGATATAGCCTTTTTCGAGCACCGCGACATTGCGGATGCCGTGGTTCTCGGCGAGGTAGAAGGCGGTAGCGAGGCCGTGTCCACCGCCGCCGATGACGATCACGTCGTAGGCCGGTTTTGGCTCCGCTGCCCGCCAGGCGCGCTGCCAGTTCTTCTGACCAGACAGCGCGTTGCGGAAAATTGAAAATGCCGAGTAGCGAGACATGCGTGCGGGCCTAGCGGACAATCGGGCCGGCCGGCGTGCGGGTAAGCACTTCGGCGCCCGCATCGGTCAGAAGTACGGTGTTGGAGACGAAGTCATCACCGCGACCGGTGCCCATCAGCCACGACAGGATGTGGAAGCTCATCCCCGTCTCGATCTCTAGGTCGGAATCGTGCCTCAAGCCGGTCACCGAATTGCCGCCGGTCCATGATGGCGGCTGGCCGGCGCCGACAAGATAGCCGCAGTGATGGCGGCGATAGTGGGAAAGACCGGCCTCGTCCGCGACTGCCTGCCAGGCAGCGTAGACGTCATGCGCCTTGGCCCCGGGCCGCAGCGCCTCGACGACGGCATCGAACGCCTTGGCGGTCACTTCCGCCATCGCGGCGTCTTCGTCGCTGATAAAGCCGATGCGAACGAGCCGGCCGAGCGGCGCGTGATAACGCGAGATGCAGCCGGACAGTTCGACGAAGACCGGCTCGCCCTTGCGGTAGATCCCGTCGCCCCAGGTCGTGTGCTCCTCGCCCAGGCGCGCGGCCGGGCGGATGAAAGGTCCGAAGCCCGGAGCATGACCGCCGGCGCGGATCATTGCTGAAACACATTGGGCCGCGACCTCCTGTTCGGAAGCGCCGTCCGAGATCGCGGCGATCGCGGCGCCGGCGGCGGCGTCGGTCACTTGTGCCGCCTGACGCATCAGCGCCTGTTCCTCGGCGCTCTTCACCCGCCGCATCCTGTCGACCAGGCCGGAAACATCGCTCCATCTGGCATCGGCCTGCGTCTGGAGTGCGACGGCAAGCCCATGGCTGAGGCCCGCCGTCCAGTATTCGAGGCCGATCCGCTTGCCGGACAGGCTGATCTCCGCAATGACCCGCGCGGCAAGATCAGCTGCCGTTTCGCTGTCGGAATGGCCGCGGAATTCCGCTGCCGTCACCTGTTTTTCGATCGTCACCTTTTCCATCGAGCGGGTGACCAGAACAGGTTTTCCCTCGAGCGGTACGATCAGCAGGTGAGGGGCGAAATATCCCCAGTGATCGAGCCCGGTGAGATAGAAGACGTTCTCGGGCGAAGCAAACACCGCCGCGTCGAGCTTGCGCTCGGCCAGCGCCGTGCGGACCCTGACAAGGCGGCCGGCGATTTCGGCTTCGGAAAACGGATTGCGGTCCATCAGGCGTCCTCGTGCTGGTTACCGGTTTCGTTGCCGGCATGATTCTTTCGTCAGCGACCGGCTTCCCGTCCCCATGCTCAGTCAATGACGATGAGTTCGCGCGCCACGTCGCAGAGGCGTTCGCCGCCGCGATCCGTGACGACGAAGGATTCCGAGATTGCGATGCCGAAATCGTCGAGCCAAACGCCGGCCATGAAATGGAAGCACATCCCGGACTGCATCTCGGTGGTGTCGCCGGGACGAAGGCTTGCGGTGCGTTCGCCCCAATCGGGCGGGTAGGCGAGCCCGACCGGATAGCCGACGCGGCTCTCCTTCTTCAGCCCGTTCTTCCTCAACACTGCCTGCCAGGCGGCTTCCACCTCTTCGGCGGTGTAGCCGGGGCGCGCCTTCTCAAGGCCGGCGTCGACGCCCTCGACGATCGCCTTGGCCATGTCGACGATGGCTTGCGGCGGCTTGCCGAAATGTACGGTCCGCGTCAGCGCCGCATGATAGCGCCGCCGCACCCCGGCGATCTCCAGAATGGCGAGGCCGCTGTCCGGCAGCGGCGCGTCGGACCAGGTCAGATGCGGCGTGCTGGTGCCCTCGCCGACGGGCATCAGCGGACAGATCGCGGCATAGTCGCCGCCCGCTCCAGGCACGCCCATGATCTGTGCGTGATAGATTTCCGCAATGACATGGTTCTGGGGCACGCCGGGCCGCATTTTTTCGATGGCGCGTTTCATGGCGTGCGTGCAGATCGCACCGGCCTCGCGGATCAGCACCAGCTCGGCTTCGGATTTGACCAGCCGCGCCCAGTTGACGAGATCGTGGTTGTTGGCGAAGCGCGCTTCAGGCAGCCCGCTGACGAGATGGGCATGGCAGCGCGCGGTGTAATAATGCGCGTCCATCTCGACGCCGATGCGGGCGTTTCCCCAGCCACGCGACCGGATCAGCTGGGCGAGTTCGTCATAGGGGTGTTCGGCGGGCTGCTGCACCAGCCGTTCCGAGAACGGCACGATGTTCTTCTCCGGCAGGCCGGTGGTCAGGCGTGCGCTCCTGGCGTCCTGCGCCCTGCCGAACCAGATCGGCCGGTCTTCCTCCAGATGGACGAGCACGCATTGCGGAACATAGAACGACCATCCGTCATAGCCGGTCAGCCAGCACATATTGGCTGGATCCTGACAGATGATGAGGTCGAAGCCGGCCTTCTCCATGCGTGACTTCACCCCGGCCAGGCGCTGCGCATACTCCGCTTGCGTGAAAGTCCCGAAACCGCTCGCGCTCGCCACCGAAATCCCACCTACCGGTACGCTGTTTTTCTTAAATTGTGCACAACCAGGGCAATAATTTGTGGTTTGACTACGAATTATCGCCGAATTTATGTGGTTTTTATATCTTCGCTTGCGCAATGTCTAGGGTAGTTGTATACGTCTTATCAAGTGGGTGTCGACCTCGAAGAAGGCCGCGCCCTGGGAATCATCAGTCAGTTGTTCAATGGGAGAAAAGCATGTTCAAATCATCGATATCGCGCCGGATGGTCGTGAAAGCCGCCGCCTGCCTCGCGCTTGCCGCGACATCACTCACGGCGTTGCCCGCTTATGCGGAAACCACCCTCGAACGGGCCAAGAAGGACGGCTACATCCGCGTCGGCTTTGCCAACGAGGCGCCGTTCGGTTACGCCACGCCTGACGGCAAGCTGACCGGCGAAGCGCCGGAAGTTGCCAAGGCGGTGCTCGCCAAGATGGGCATCGCGCAGGTTGACGGCGTGCTGACCGAGTTCGGTTCGCTTATTCCGGGTCTCAAGGCCGGCCGCTTCGATATCATCGCCGCCGGCATGTTTATCAATCCGAAGCGCTGCGCCGAGATCAATTTCTCCGAGCCGTCCTACGGCATCGGTCAGGCCATGCTGGTGGCGAAAGGCAATCCGAAGGGCGTGAAGGACTTTTCCAGCATCAAGGAAAACCCGGATCTCAAGCTCGCCGTGATGGCCGGCGCCGTCGAGGGTGGCTATGCCAAGGACGCTGGCGTCGCCGAAGGGCAGATCGTTGCCTTGCCCGACCAGTCCAGCCTGGTCGCCGCCGTCCAGTCGGGCCGCGCGGACGCTGCCGCACTAACCGCTCTTTCGATCGCCGACATGGCCAAGAAGGCCGACGGCGTCGAATCGACCAAGCCGTTCGGCGAGGTTGCCGGCAAGTCGGTGAAAGGCCATGGCGGCTTCGGCTTCCGCAAGGAAGATACCGATCTGCAGGAGGCGTTCAACGCCGAGCTGAAGACGTTCCTCGGTTCGCCGGAGCACATCGCGCTGGTCGAGCCGCTCGGCTTCGGCAAGGACTACCTCCCCAACAAGACCACCGCGCAGCTTTGCGCGGGCGAGTAGGTTCCCAACTGCTGGCGGCGCGAAAGCGCCGCCCTTTTTCTAGGGGAATCGCATGGGAATCCGTACGCTCGTTGCCATGCTGGTCACCGCGCTTGTCGTGATCGGTGCCTTGGCAACACAGGAATCTTATAAGGTGTTTATGCCGGGGCTGCTGCAAGGCGCGGTCCTGACGATCGAGATCGCTATCCTCGGTAGCCTGCTGGCAATTGTCATGGGCGTGCTGGCGGCTCTGGCAAGGATGTATGGCCCGGCGCCGCTCAGATGGCTGGCCACGGTCTATGTCGAGATCTTCCGCGGCACGTCGGCGCTGGTGCAATTGTTCTGGCTGTTTTTCGTGCTGCCGCAATTCGGCGTCACGCTCAACGCATTTCTGGTTGCCGTTCTGGCGCTCGGCCTGAACGTTGGTGCTTACGGATCGGAAGTCGTGCGCGGCGCAATCCAGTCCGTTGCCCGCGGACAGTGGGAGGCGTGCACTGCATTGAACATGAGCCGCCCCCAGATGCTGCGCCGGATCATCCTGCCGCAGGCTTTCGTCGCCATGATCCCGCCCTGGGGCAATCTGTTCATCGAGCTTTTGAAATCGACGGCCCTGGTCTCGCTGATCACGCTCTCGGACCTCGCCTTCAAGGCGCAGCAAATGAACCAGAACACGTTCAAGACCATTCCGATCTTCACCCTCGTCCTGCTGATGTACCTGGCAATGTCGCTGGTTGTGACCATCGGCATGCGGCTTCTCGAAAGGCGGGCTTCGCTCGGATTGGCGGGGGGGAAGGCAGCATGATCTGGGACTGGGCCTTTGCTTTTGAAATCCTGCCGGTGCTCGCCCGCGCCGCCATCGTTTCCATCGAGGCGACGCTGATCGGTTTTGCGCTTGCCGCCTCGCTTGGCCTGGTGCTGGCGGTCGTCCGCATCGCCGTGCCGTGGACCGGCTGGACGATTTCGGTACTGGTCGAACTGATACGGTCGACCCCGCTGCTGATCCAGATATTCTTTCTCTATTTCGTCTTTCCGAAATTTGGCATCGTGCTCGACGCCTTCACTGCCGGGGTGCTTGCCATCGGCATCCACTACGCAGCCTATTGTTCCGAGGTCTATCGCGCCGGTTTCGACAACATCCATCGCGGCCAGTGGGAAGCCTCGGTCGCGCTCAATCTGTCGGCCTGGACGACGTTCCGCGACATCATCATTCCGCAGGCGATCCCGCCGATCGTTCCGGCGCTCGGCAACTATCTGGTTGCCTTGTTCAAGGAGACGCCATTGCTTTCCGCAATCGCCGTGCTGGAGCTGATGCAGACGGCCAAGATCATCGGCTCCGAAACCTTCCGCTACACTGAGCCGATGACGCTGGTCGGCCTGTTCTTCCTCGCCATGAGCCTGGTTTCTGCCGCGCTCATCCGCTCCCTCGAAGGCCTGCTCAACCGGAGGACCATGCGATGACGGAACAACCGATGGTCCGCTTCGACAATGTTTCGAAACGCTACGGCTCGCTGACCGTTCTCGACGGGCTCAATCTGGAAATAGCACGCGGCGAGAAGGTCTCCATCATCGGCCCTTCAGGTTCCGGCAAGACCACGGTGCTGCGTATGCTGATGACGCTGGAGACGATCAATGACGGCGTCATCTGGGTCGAAGGCGAGCCGCTCACCCACATGGAGAGGAACGGCAAGCTTGTTCCCGCCGATCTCGCGCACATCCGCAAGATCCGCGCCAAGATCGGCATGGTGTTCCAGTCGTTCAACCTGTTCCCGCACATGACGGCGATGCAGAACTGCATCGAGGCCCCGATAACCGTGCTCGGCATGAAGCGCGCCGATGCCGAGGCGCGTGCGGCCGAGCTGCTCGACATGGTCGGCCTGTCGGAGAAGAAGGACCACTATCCCTCGCAGCTTTCCGGCGGCCAGCAGCAGCGTGTCGCCATCGCCCGCGCTTGCGCCATGCGGCCCAAGATCATGCTGTTCGACGAAGTAACCTCGGCACTCGACCCCGAACTCGTCGGCGAAGTGCTTGAAGTCATCCGAAAACTCGGTAGGGAACATGACCTCACCATGCTGATGGTCACCCACCAGATGGGATTTGCCAAGGAATTCTCCGATCGTGTCTGCTTTTTCCATGCCGGCAAGATCTGCGAGCAGGGGCCGCCAAGCGAGTTGTTCGGCGCCCCCAAGAACGAGCGGACACGGCAGTTCCTGCACGCTGTCCTGGAGGCTGGATGACGGTTGAGACGGATGCCACGCCTCTAGCCGTGACCGCCGCGCCGCCGCGCCCGCTGTCGGCGCGGGAGCGGTTCGAGCGTATCTACCGGATACTGCGCGACCGCATCTGCCTGCTCGACTACGCGCCGGGTAGCCATCTCTCCGAGGAAGAGCTTGCCCAGGAATTCCAGATCAGCCGCACGCCGGTTCGCCGTGTCCTGGCGCGCCTCGAATCC
Source organism: Mesorhizobium sp. WSM4807 (assembly GCF_055811615.1). Taxonomy (NCBI): domain Bacteria; kingdom Pseudomonadati; phylum Pseudomonadota; class Alphaproteobacteria; order Hyphomicrobiales; family Phyllobacteriaceae; genus Mesorhizobium; species Mesorhizobium sp. WSM4807. The sequence continues at coordinate 156,835 of NZ_JBVVQY010000015.1, read as the reverse complement.
GAGGGTCTGGTTCAATCCGTCCATGGTGTCGGCACGATCGTCACCGACGTCGACATCGAGGAATTGCAGCAGGTCTATCACTTGCGCCTGGAGCTGGCGCTCCTCGTCGGCAAGCTTTCGCCGATCCCGCGCACGGCGGACGACCTCGACCGGATAAGGGCACTCATCGCGCGCTGCGATTCCGATGTGCTCAATCCCGACCAGCGCGCTTTCCTGCGCCTCAACATGGATTTTTTCTACGAGCTCACCGCGATGACCGGCAACCAGCCGCTGCGCGAGATCAGCGAGCGCCTGTATTTTCAGGTCGCGCGCGTCGTCCTGAAGATGATGCCGCAGTTGGGCCTTGTGGAGGAGTTCACTGCGTTCCGCCGCGAAATGGAAGAGGTGCTTGCCGCCGCCGAGATTGGCGACTGGGAGTCCATCGGGCACATAAGGCGAGCTCATATCTCGATGAGTTTTCGCCGCATGATGCGTCACGCAGGCGAGGCCGGCACGTCCGGCGGAACTCTGTAATTTACGCTCTGAATTCCCTCTTCCGCCGGGAATGACATTTGCACAAAATCGACTGCCATCGCCATGTCGGGGCCAGGTCGCGCGCTGGTTGCCGTTTGATCCGGCGAGCGCCGGATCACGACCGGCGGACAGCGCTTCGTCGGCTGCCAACCAGCTTCAGCCAAGGCGCCGAATGGAAGGCGCTCATCAGCAAGTACATCATCGCCATTCCGCTCAGTGGTGACGCATCTTGCGCCGCCGAGCAGATCATCTCGGCATCGCCGGTGACGGCCGTCAGCAGCGCCATCATTGCGAAGGTTGGCGCGGCTGCCAGGGATAGCCAGTCGGCCGCGCCGCGGGCGGCGACATTGTCGCTTGGGAAATCGGCAGATCCGCTGCCTGCGGGCGGCATCTTCTGCGTGTGGTTGGAGTGCAGTGTCATCGAACGTCAGCCCTGGCCGTACTCGTCGTGGCGGCGCCACCAGACGCCCGTCTCGTTACGCCCTCGGGGCGCGCGGTCGAGCCACTGATACATGCCCCAGAGGCCGTCCAGTCCGCGCGCATAGGTGGAATAGGCGTGGTAGACGACGCCGTCCTCGAGCACGAACGTGCTCATGCCTGGCCTCTCGCGCGTGTACGTGGCCATGTCTGTTCCGCTCATTGCAGCGAACGTCTCGGAGCCGTCGGCAGTCGTACGCGAGGGTATTTTGGCGAGAGGCGCCTCGCGTACATAGTTGTATTCGATGCCTTCCTCGCGCTGCTGTTCCTCGGTGAACGAAACGTCGAAGTCGAAATTGAAGTCGCTGCCGTGTGAGGAGGCCCAGGGGAACGTCCATCCCATCCGCCGCTTGTACGCCTGCAGCTTCGCGAGCGGTGCCCGCGATACCGCCGAAAGCGTAACGTCGTGGTTGGCCAGGTGGACGACGGAGCCGTCGAATCCGTCCGCGATCGCCGAGCAGGCCGGACAGCCCGCCGTGTAATCGGGCCCGAACATGAAGTGGTAGACGAGGAGCTGCGAGCGCTCTTGGAAGAGGTCCGCCAGTGAAGCACTGCCTTCGTCGGTCTCGAATCGGTAATCCTTGTCGATCCGAACCCAAGGCAATTCCTGCCGCCGCCGAGCCACCTCGTCGCTTTGTCGGGTGAGCTCCTTCTCCGCCTTGAGCAGATCAAGCCGCGCTGCCAGCCACTCCTCACGTGTTCCGGTTCTGTGTGTCGGCATCGTTCGTCTCCTTCCTCGTTGTTCGCACCGTTTTCGATACGGCGCGTTTCGATACAGCGCGCTGGCTGTTGGTCCTGAGATAGATTAGGACCTGATTTCGAATGGTGAGAGTTACAAGTGTGACGGGATTCCGATGGACTCGCTGATCACCGCTGCGGCGCGCGCCCTCGCAACGGGTGATCCCCTCGGCGCATTGAAACGGGTCGCCCTGCGTGACGATGCGCCTGCGCTTGCGCTGCGCGGCATCGCGATGGCGCAGCTCGGCGATCTCGTTCGCGCAAAGGCTCTCCTCAAAAGTGCTGCGCGCGCCTTCGGTCCGAAAGAGGCCGTGGCCCGCGCGAGGTGCGTCGTCGCCGAAGCCGAGATCGCACTCGTCTCGCGCGACCTCGGCTGGCCGGCGAAGGCACTCGACGCCGCGCGGTCGACGCTTGAAAAGCACGGCGACCACGTCAATGCCGCGCATGCGCGCAATCTCGAGGCTCGGCGCCTGCTCCTGATCGGACGCCTCGATGAGGCCGAGCGCAGGCTCGCCGGGTTCGACCCGACAACGCTCCCACCCGCGTCGAGGGCCGCCCACGAGCTGGTGATTGCGGGGCTCGCGATTCGCCGCCTCCGAACCAAGGCGGCGCGCGTTGCGCTCGCTCGGGCCGAGCACGCCGCCCGCCAGGCGGACATTCCCGCGCTGACGGCCGAGGTTGAAGGCGCATCCCTCGTGATGAACACGCCCGCTGCGCGCCTGATCGCCCGTGGTGAGGAGCGCCCACTCCTGCTTGAGGAGGTCGAAACGCTGCTGGCGTCGGGGGCGCTCGTCGTCGATGCCTGCCGCAATGTCGTGCGTGACGACGGCATGATCGTCTCGCTCGCGACGCGCCCGGTCTTGTTCGCGCTTGCGCGCACGCTGGGCGAAGCCTGGCCCGCGGACGTGCCGAGGAGCACGCTCGTCGCCCGCGCCTTCGGCGGCAAGCACGCTGATGAATCGCATCGCGCCCGTTTGCGGGTCGAAGTCGGCCGGCTTCGCGTAGAGCTGCGGTCACTGGCGGACGTGAGCGCGACCAAGCAAGGCTTTGCGCTTAAGCCGCGCCGCCCACGCGATGTCGTGGTGCTGGCGCCGCCCGTCGACGAGCAGCATGCAGCGGTGCTCGCCTTCCTCGCCGACGGCGAGTCGTGGTCGAGCTCGGCGCTCGCAATTGCGCTCGGAGCCAGCTCGCGCACCGTGCAGCGATCGCTCGAGCAGCTTGCGGCAGCAGGCAAGGTGCAGTCGTTCGGTCGCGGACGAGCGCGTCGTTGGATGACCCCACCCGTGCCGGGATTCCCGACAATCTTGTTACTCCCCGGCTCGCTGTCGGGCTACTAGGATAGAAGCATGAAGCGATCTGCAGCCGAAGTCCTCCGCGAATATGGACCCTTTCCGGGTGTCGACCAGGTGGCTGGGGTTACGTTCGACGGTCAGCACGTCTGGTTTGCGTCCGGAGACAGACTGAACGCCCTGGATCCTGCGAGCGGGAAGGTGGTGCGCGCGATCGATGTCGCCGCGCACGCAGGAACGGCCTTCGACGGTCAGCACCTGTTCCAGATCGCCGAAGATCGCATCCAGAAGATTGACCCGAAGACCGGCCAAGTGCTGGCCACGATCCCGGCGCCAGGTGGCGGCGGCGACTCCGGCCTCGCCTGGGCCGAAGGGACACTTTGGGTGGGGCAGAATCGCGGTCGCAAAATCCATCAGATCGATCCCCAGACAGGGGCAGTTCTTCGCACAATCGATTCCAACCGTATCGTCACAGGGGTCACCTGGATCGACGGCGAACTCTGGCACGGCACCTGGGAAGGTGACGAGAGCGACGTCAGGCGGATAGATCCTGAAACGGGAAAGGTCCTGGAGAAGCTCGAGATGCCGCCTGGAACAGGCGTGTCGGGGCTCGAGTCCGATGGTAGCGATCAGTTCTTCTGCGGCGGTGGAAACAGCGGCAAGGTGAGAGCCATCCGCCGGCCGAGGCGAGGCTCCACGAGCAAGTAACCGAAGCGGCGCTCGCGGGCGCGCTTTCCGCCTTGACGAACCGATTGGACCGCACGGCAATGTGGACAGCGCAAACCTGAAGCGATGGAATTGCAACTGTAGGTAGTTTCAACTTGGACAGGTGAAGCCCGCCGCCAAGGCGGGTTTTTTGTCTCGGGGTTTCGGCGCCATCTTTCACAGGCCCGCGAGATCGAGGCTGGCGGCACGAGTTGACCTAACCGTCAGCCACTTCCGGGAGCTTGAGGCCTGGCTAAAAAGCGCGTTTTGTCAAACTGAGCTCGAAGCGCTGTTGGGCTTGTCGCGGCGCTCGACGATGTAGATGTGGTCGGCGACCAGGACCACATCGCCATGCTGGTTGATCACTTCGCAGCGCTCGATGACCCGGCCCGAATCCGGCCGCTTCGGGTCGTCCTCCTTGACCGAGATGGTGGTGCGGGTCTTAATCGTATCGCCGATGAACACCGGCTTGATGAAGCGCAACCTGTCATAGCCGTAGGAAAAGGCGACCGGGTTGATGACGCTTGCCGTCAGCCCGACGCCGACCGAGAAGACCAGCGTGCCATGGGCGATGCGCTGGCCGAACGGCGTCGTCTTCATGAACTCGGCGTCCATGTGGTGAGGAAAAAAATCGCCGGTATGGCCGGCGTGAACGACGAAGTCGGTCTCGGTGATGGTGCGCCCGCTGGTCATGCGCGACGAGCCGATCTGGTAGTCTTCGAAATAGACAGTCTGCTCCATGTCAGGGCCTCGCCGCGATCGGTGTTGCCGGCGCCGCGCTCGATTGGTAGGCGGCTTCAACCAGTGCCATGGTGTTCCAGGCGTCCTCGACGGAACTGACAAGTTCGGCATCCTCGCCTAAAGCGTAGCGCTGGACGTTGGCCATGCGGCCGACAAAGGCGTCCGGAAACCATTCGCCGACGAGCGGCACCGTAATCCAGTCGGCGCCGCCCTTCGGATGGATTTCAAGGATGTCGGGCTCGCCGCGCGGATAGTCGAGATTGAGCCCGAGCTTGAGATAGGCGGCGCCCGCGGTGCCGCAGATGCGAAACTCACAGGCCTGGTGTTTTCGGCCAAATTTATGATCGTGATTGATCGACAGCGCGCAGCGCACGGTGTCGCCATAGTCGAGGATCGCGCTGGTGCGCGTTTGCGCGACCGTGTGGCCGGGATGACCGAGCGTCTTGGCGTGAACGCCTCCGGGATCGCCGAGCAATTGCCGGATCAGGTCGAGATAATGGATCGAATGCATGGCGATCTCGACGCGCGGCGCCTTCAGCAGGAACTCCCAGAGTTGCCAGGGAGTGGCAAGCGCCAGCCAAGCGTCGAAATCGACCAATTCGCCCAGCCAGCCCTTGGCGATCGCATCCTTCAGCGCCAGCATCATCGGCGCGAAGCGGAGCTGGAAATTCACCGCCGCCTTCAGGTTTTTGGAGCGGCAGATTTCGAGGATTTCGGTCGCCTCGGTGAGGTCGCTGCCCATCGGTTTCTGGATCAGCGCCACCGCGCCATCGGGCAACGCCCTGAGCACGCCGGCATGATGAGCCGGCGGGGTCGCCAGGTCGAAGACGACGTTCTTGATCGCTGCGGCTTCCTCGACCGACCGGTAAGCGGCGACGCCCCATTTTGCGGCGAGTTTTTCCGCCTTGGCCTGGTCGGGATCAAAAACCCCGGCGACCGGAAAGCCGGCTTTCCCATAGGCCGGGAAATGCGCATCGCCGACGATCGACCCGGCGCCGAAAATCACGATCGGCCTGGGCTTCGATGGCTTCGCCCAGGACTGGGAGAGCGAGGCTGGATCGAAAACACCATCAGTCATGATGGAAGACTTCGTCCATCGTCGCCCACCACTCGCCTTCCCCACGCGTCGGCAGCGGCTCCTGGCAAGGCATGCACAGCGCCCACCATTCCTGCGTCTTGGGATCGGCGGCCATCTTGGCCATGTCGGCGGCATAGTCGGTACCGTGATATTCGAAATAACTGAACAGCAGGTGCTCCGGCTCGTTGAGATAGATCGAATAATTCCTGATGTTGCAGGCGGAAATCATGGCCAGCACTTCGGGCCAGACGGCGGCGTGAAGCCGCACATATTCAGCGACCTTTTCCGGCTTGAGGCCGAGCACCATTCCCATCCGCTGCATGTCGGGCTCCTACTTTGTCATATCGGTCGTGAATTCCGCGACACTCTTCGCCTCGACGGCGTCCCAATCCCAGTCGATGCCGATGCCGGGCTCGTCCGGCGCCAATGCGTTTCCGTGTTCGATGCGCATTTTCCTGCCCGTCAGCTCGTCAAGCTGGGGAATATACTCGACATATCGGCCGTTCTGAATGGCGCAGGTCAGGCTGACATGCAGTTCCATCAGGACTGCACCGCCTTATTCATATACAAACAAAACATTCACGCGGTCGTCAAGCTTGAAAGTTCTTTGCGGACGGAAGTCTTTGTGCATATATAAAAGCCAAAATTCACTGGAGAAAGCCAAAATTCACTGGCGAGTGTTATGGCGGAGGACGAGGACCGTTATCGCGCCCCGGCGCTCGACAAGGGGCTCGACATCCTCGAGCTGCTGGCCGGCGTCGACGGCGGCCTGACGCAGGCGGAAATCGCCAAGAAGCTCGACCGCAGCCCCAACGAGTTCTACCGTATGCTGGACCGGCTGGTGCGGCGCGGCTACGTCACGCGGTCCGACGGTGATCGTTATTCGCTGACGCTCAAGCTGTTTGGCCTGGCGCAGTTGCACGCGCCGGTGCGGCGGCTGGTTTCCTATGCGACGCCGCTGATGCGTGAACTTGCCGAAACCTCGCAGCAGGCAAACCAGCTTGTCGTCTTTGATCGCGGTTCTGCCGTGGTTATCGCGCAGCAGGAGGCGCCGGACTATTGGGGCATTTCGATTCGCGTTGGCGCGCGTGTCAGCCTGTTCGACACCGGCTCCGGCCATGTGCTGCTGGCGTTCCGCTCGCTGGAAGAGCGGCAGATGATGATCTCCGAACATCTGCGCAGCACCCACAAGCCGCCTCAATCGCCGGAATTCTTTGCCCGCCTCGAGCAAATCCGGCAACGCGGCTATGAAATGATGGCATCGATGCAGACCGCCGGTGTATTCAACCTATCGGCGCCTGTGCTTGGCTCCGACAGCAGGGCGATCGCCGCGCTGTCGATCCCCTACATAACTCTGATCAACGCACCCAAGGCGCCCGACATTACGAGGACGATAGAATTGCTGCTGGCCGCAACCGAAAAGCTATCGCAACTGGCGGGAGCCGCGGCCAAACAGGCGAAATAGATTCTTGTCTGAATGACCAATTTCTACGTGAGATGATTTTAAAACGCCGAAGGAGGAGCGCGCCGTCATGATCTTCGATACCCATCTGCACCTGATCGACCAGTCAGCGCTACGCTATCCCTGGCTCTCCGGCGTGCCGGCGCTCAACCGCGATTTTTCCTACGACGAATATGCAATCCAGGCCCGGCGTGCCGGCATAGAGGGCGCATTGCATATGGAAGTCGATGTCGATCCAGCCGACATCGAGACGGAGACCAGTCATGTGAAAGCGCTGTCACAACGGAAGAACAGCTTGCTGAGGGGGGCGATTGCCTCCTGCCGTCCGGAAGCGCCGGGCTTTGCCGCCTATCTCGAGCGCCAGCGCGCCGATCCTTTCGTCAAGGGTTTTCGACGTGTGCTCCACGTCATGCCGGACGAGCTTTCGGAAGGCGCGCTGTTTCGGGAAAACATCAAACGGCTTGCCGGCACGCAATTGACCTTCGATCTCGTCGTCCTGCCGCACCAAATCCCCAAGGCGATTGCACTCGCCGATCTCGCGGCGGACGTGCAGTTCATGCTCGACCATTGCGGCGTGCCCGACATCAAGGGCCGCAGTGAGCATCCCTGGCGCGAGCATATGGCGGAGATTGCGCGGCGCCCGAACGTCGTCGGCAAAATTTCCGGTGTGGTCGCCTATGCGGACACTGGATCGTGGACTGTCGAAACGCTGCGTTCCTATGTGGAGCACACCATCGAATGCTTCGGCTGGGACCGCGTCGTGTGGGGCAGCGACTGGCCGGTCTGCACGCTTGGCGGCGGGCTTGCGACCTGGGTGGCGGCGACGCACGCGCTGCTTGCCGGTGCAAGCATCGATGAGCGGCAAAAGCTGCTCTCCGGCAATGCGAAGCGGCTTTGGAGTTTGTAAGCGGCTTCAGATCGTCGCCGACGTGCCTCTCGCGGCCATAGAACGACACAAGCAGCACGATCACCAGGCCAAGTGCAGCCTGCACGGTCGACGGCCGGAAGCCGAGGCCGATCAGCAGCGTGGGTTGCCGCGGATCAGACTGTTCATGTTCTCCTTCGTTTAGTTTGGTTTCAGGATTCTCCACCGGCAGCGCCGGGTGCCGGGAAACTCTCCACAAACAGGCGATTGAGATCGGCAACGACGCGGCCGGCATCGTGCTTCTCGGTCAGGCCGAGATTGATGCGATCGGATGCGGCCTGCTGGAAAGTCATGTAGCCATCGTGGCGTGGCCTGACCCAGGCACCCTCGAGCGTGGCGCGGGTGTCCATGTAGAAATTACCGGTGGCTGGGTTGACGGCTGCATCGTCCCAAGCTGCGGCATGGCCGGGCTGGCCGCCGGCCGACGCATAGGGGCCGCGCTGCACCTCGCCGCTGGCGATCCAGTAGGCAAAGTCGATGGCCGCCTGCTTCGCCTTCGAAAAGGCCGACACGGCAATGCCGGTTCCGCCGAGCGCCGAGCCGACCGGACCGGCATTGCCCGCAGCCGGAATGTCCGCGAAGGCAAGGCGGTTGCTCCGAAAGCCGGCGATGGCATAGGAGACATAGCCATAGATCAGCGGCGCGCAGGCGATCCGCGTGCCGGAGCTGGCCATCTCCTCCAGGACGTCGATCGGGTCCATGCCAAGGCAGGCCGGACCGACGAGAGCCGCGACCTCGCGCATCATCTCGAAAACGCGGCTGCCCGTGTCAGGATTTACGTGGGCGCCAGGCTCTTCGACGGCGGGCCGTCCGAGATTGCCGGAAAGCGTGTAGAACACCATCAGCGAATGCGGCGGCCTGAGCGGCAGCAGCACGCGACGTTGCCGCGCCAGGTCGAGCACGTCGGACCAGTTCGCCGGGGCGGCGGAAAGCATATCCGGCCGCCACGCCTGCACCTGGCTCGCCGTGTCGATCGGAAACGCCCACTGCCGGCCTTGCCAGTTGTAGCTCGGATAGGACCGGCCGACGCTCCCCGCCGCCAGCGCCGCGCGCTCCGCTTCGCGGCCAACGACATCGAGTGGCGCCAAACAAGTTTCGGCGGTGATCTGGCCGACATGCGGGTGATCGATGACGATCAAATCATAGGCACGGGCCAGTTCTTCGACCGAAAAGGATTCGAAATCCTGCAGCGAGCGCTTGTCCCATTCTATGGTGACGCCGGTGCGGTGCTTCCACAGCGCCGAACAGGCGACCATCGGATCGTAGCCGCGTGGATGGCTCCAGGTCATGCCTTTGAGCGTCACGTCGCTCACAGTCCGAATTCCTTGCGGATCTTTGCGCTGTGCTCGCCGATGCGCGGCGCGGCCCGCTCGACCTTGGCGCGGACGCCATCGACCCTGAGCGGCGAGCGCGTGGTGAGGATCGAGACGTCATCCTCGCGCGTCACCGTCTGCAGCATGTCGAGCACCTGGAAGCCCTCGCTGGCCATCATTTCCGGCCAGGTCAGCACTTTGGCGCACCAGATATCGGCAGGCTCGAGGATGGCAAGCCATTCGCAGGCCGTCTTCGTCGCGATTTTTTTCGCGATGATCGCCTTGATCTCGTCGCGGGCGGTGAACCAGGTCGACGGCTGATCGCGATAGGGCGCAAGCTCTTCGAGCTCCAGGATATCGGCCAGCTTCGGGACCGGCGTCATCGCGATCGCCAGATAGCCGTCCTTCGCCGGATAGACGCCGTAAGGCGCCGACAGATAGGCATGGGCGCTGCGGAAGGACGATCGCCGCGGCAGGCGGCGTCCGTCATTGAGATGCGTGGTCAGCACCTCGAACTGGAAGTCGACCAGCGCTTCGAGCAGGCTGGTCTCGACATGGCTGCCAGTGGCGGTCACGCCGCGCCGCACCAGTGCGGCAAGGATGCCTTGCGCTGCGGCGGAGCCCGCCAGCATGTCGGCGATCGCCAGGCCGAACGGCACCGGACCCTGGTCCTCATCGCCGTTCAGCCACATCACGCCGGAACGGGCTTGCGCCAGCAGATCCTGCCCGGGCCGCTTGACCCACGGGCCTTCCTCGCCATGGCCGCTGATCGAGGCATAGACCAGGCGCGGATTGATCTTGCGCACCGCCTCGTAGTCGAGACCCAGGCGCTCGATGACGCCGGGCCGGAAATTCTGGATCAGCACGTCGGCCTTGGCCAGCAGGCCGCGCAGCGCCGCAAGGTCGGCCTCGTCCTTGAGGTCGATGGCAAAGCTTTCCTTGGCGCGGTTGATGGCGTGGAAGATTGTAGAGTCGCCGCCGATCTCGGTGTCGCTGAGATAAAGCCGGCGCGACAGGTCACCGCCATCCGGCCGCTCGATCTTGATGACGCGGGCGCCAAGGTCGAGCAACCTCAGCGAGCAGTAGGGCCCGGACAGGAACTGGCTCATGTCGACGACGACGAGCCCGGTCAGCGGCAATTCGGCAATGGCGGCCATTGCCTATTTCTCCGTCTTGCCGGCGAAATCGGCCGGCTTGCGGGACTTCACCGGCTGCAGGTGCTCGCAATAAAGCACGAGCTCTCCTTCGCGATCGCCAGTGCCGACGAACCCTGGAACAGCGAATTGCATGATCTATCCTCCCGTCAATCTTCTTTTGTGAATGGACTTTTCACATATGGGATTGCGTGGCAAGCGTGAACAGGCGAAATTTCGCGCGAATCCGCAGCAGCCAACGCCGGCGGAACAAGGGAGGATTTATGCGGAATGCCTGTCTGGTCTTTGTCGGCAGTCTCAACCGCGAGGCGCCTTATTTTCAGGGCGCGCGCGGCGTCGGGCTCGGCGTCTACAGCTTCGACGAAGAGACGCTGGAGACGAGGAAACTGACTGAGACGGGTGACATCGACAATCCGACCTTTCTGTCGGTGACGCCAGACGGCTCCCACGTCTATGCCAATTCCGAGGTGCTCACCTGGCGCGAAGGCGTGGTCTCGGCCTACCGCTTCGACAGGCAAACCGCCGCGCTCTCCTACATCAACAAGCAGCCGACCCTCGGCAGCATCACGGCGCACAACACCATCACGCGCGACGGAACGAAGCTGCTGGTCGCCAATTACGGCATCGGCGAAGGCGGTCCCGATCGCTCGGTCGTCGTCTATGGGCTGCGCGAGGACGGTGGTCTGACCGCGCCGTTATCGAGCGTCACCCATGCCGGAACGGGCCCCGATACAGCTCGCCAGGAACGCTCCCATGCTCACAGCGTAACCGAGACGATTGCCGGCGGCGTGGCGATCGTCGCCGATCTCGGCATCGATCGGCTTGTCTCGTACCGCATCGGGCGTGACGACAGCCTGACCAGACTGGCGGAGTCGATGCTTGCGCCCGGCGCCGGCCCACGTCACGTGGCGCTGCACCCAGGCGGGCGGTTCGTATTCGTGATGAACGAACTGGATTCAACGGTGGCGTCGCTTGCGCTCGACGATACGTCAGGAAGGCTCTCGGTCATCGACACGAAGCCGGCGGTCCCGGAGCAGGCGCGCGACGGCAATCATTGCGCCGATATCCAGATCTCGCCCGATGGCCGCTTCCTCTACGGTTCCAACCGCGGCCATGACAGTGTCGCGGTGTTTTCCGTCGATCAGCAGACAGGCACGCTTGCGCTGGTCGACTATGCGCCGTGCGGGGGCGCCACGCCGCGCAATCTGGCACTGACCCCCTCGGGCGGCCATCTCTTCTCGGCCAACCAGAACGCCGACCGCATCTCGATTTTCGCGCGCGATGCTGCCACGGGCCGGCTGGCCGACACCGGACGGTTTATCGATGTCGGCACGCCGATGTGCGTGAAGATCGTGCGTTGAAAGCCTCGGTCTCCTTCCAGCAGCGAGGGCGTGCACGGTCCTGTGATTTCGGCTGAGCCATCAGCGTGGTAGCTTCCAGTCGTTCCGCTGCGGAGTCGTCATGCGTACCAAGCTGCTAGAAATCACCCTTGCTATGCTGCTGCTGGTTGGCGGCCTTCCAGCCGGCCATGCGGAAGTGGCCGAGCGGCCGTCGCCTTCGGGCGGCGTTCTGTCGCTGCTTCCGCCGCCACAGGTCTCTGATCATTCGATCGTGATCGCGGGACGTACGCTCAACTATCAGGCAAGGGCCGGCACGCTGTCGTTGCTAGCGGGCAAGGGCGACGTCACCGCGGAAATCTTTCATGTCGCCTACACGCTGCGTCCCGAGCCAAGCCGGGAACCTGATCCCCAGCGCCCGATCACGTTCGTATTCAACGGTGGTCCCGGAGCAGCTTCCGCCTATCTGCATCTCGGCGCGCTCGGTCCGCGCGTGATGGCGACGGCGGCTAATGGAAGTTTTCTCCCATCGCCGCAGCGGCTTTTGGACAACCCGAACACATGGCTCGACGTGACCGACCTGGTCTTTGTCGACCCGGTCGGAACGGGTTACAGCCGCGAAGCACCCGGAACCGAGGCACGCAGCTTCTGGGGCGTCAACCAGGATGCCGCCGCGATGGGCGCCTTCATCCGGCTCTACCTGGCGCAGGCGGGCCGCACGGCGTCGCCGGTGTTTCTTGCCGGCGAAAGCTATGGTGGGTTTCGGGCGGCACTGCTTGCCAAGACGCTTCAGGATGATATCGGCATCACTCCTCGCGGCATCGTGCTCATCTCGCCGGCGCTCGAATTCACACTCGTGCGGCCCGACGAGTTCCAGCCGCTCCACTGGGCGCTTGAGCTGCCGTCGCTGGCGGCGGTGCGCCTGCGCAGCGAAGGCGTCACCGGTTCCGAGCTGCAGGAGCGGTTGGCCGATGTCGAACGCTATGCGCTTGGCGACTATCTCGTCGCGCTTGCCAGCGGGCTCGAACAGGGTGGGCGCCTGGCGAGCCCGCGCGTTGCCGAAATCACCGGCCTGCCGCTCGAACTCGTCAAACGAAACTTTGCACGCATTCCCACCGCCCTCTTCGCCAAGGAGTTTGCGCGGGCAAGGGGCAATGTTCTCAGCGCCTATGACGGCATGATCGAAACCGCAGACATCGCTCCGGAAAGCCCAAGGCCTCGCGGCCCTGATCCGGTGCTCGACCGAAGCGTGCCGGCGCTCACATCCGCCTTTGTCAGCTATATCAGGGAGGAACTGAAATTCCGCACCGATCTAAGCTACCGGCTTCTCAACCGCGAAGTCAGCGGCAATTGGGATTACGGGACGAGCCCGACGCGTCAGGGCTATGTCGGCGTGATGGATGACCTTCAGCAGGCTCGCGTGCTAAATCCCGGCCTCGGCATTTTGATCGTCAACGGCTACACCGACCTGGTGACACCCTATCTGGTGTCACGCTACCTGGTCGGCCAGGTTCCTTCGCTTCCCGGCGCAAAGCCCATCCGCGTCGACCTGCTGGAAGGCGGCCACATGATGTATTTCAGGCCAGACAGCCGGCGCGCGCTGAGAGAGGCCGCGACCGAGCTTTACCAAGCGCCGAAATGAAACGGTTGAAGCCGGGTACAAATGATCTGGATGAGATCGTAGCCGCCTCTTCGCATCAGCGACGGACAAGGCAAGACGAACTGGAGAGACGAGCAAGTCGATGACATCTCAGAATGCAGAGCTGACCTGGCTCAACCCGCCACCGCATCATGCTTTCGGCGACAGCTCCGTGCATGTGCGGACCGGCAAGGAGACCGATTTCTGGCGCGAGACGTTTTATGGCTTCTGGCGCGACAATGGCCACTTCCTCTACCGGCAGGTCGAGGGCGACTTCAGCGCCGAGGTCACCGTCAAGGGGGACTACAAGGTTCTCTATGACCAGGCCGGCTTGATGGTCCGGCTGAGCGAGACGCACTGGGTCAAGGCCGGCATCGAGTTCACCGACGGGCTGGAATATTTTTCCGTCGTCGTCACCAATGATGCTTCCGACTGGTCGTTGGTCAGCATCCCGGCTGGTCCGGACGGCGTCAGGATCCGGCTGACCCGCCATGCCGGGACCATCCGTGTTCAGTATCTTGATGCCTCCGACCATCACTGGAAGCCGGTGCGGCTCGCCTATTTCCCGCCCTCGAAAACAGTCGATATCGGCATGATGTGCTGTTCGCCGCAACGTGAAGGTTTCGAAGCCACATTCAGCGATTTTTCGGTCGGCCCGGCGATCTCGAGGGAACTCCATGACTGATGCGTTCTGTCACCGGATCGGGGCGCCGCTTCACAGCAGCATCGTTCCGACAGCGGAATTGCGCGGCAAGGTGGTCGTGCTCATCGACTGGCCAGCAAGAGAGTCCGGGGCATTCTTTCAGGCACTTGGCTGAAACGGATTGGCGATACGCAGCCCTTCGTCGAGCGCCATCCCATGTTGCATACCTTCTGACCACAGTGTGTCGCAGTCAGCGTGAAGCGCTGCGGCGGCGATCATGGCATCGTAAATGGGAAAGCTGTAACGCTCGGCCAGCGCCAGCCCGGTCTCGTGCGTCTCGATAGTGATGGGATGGACGGTCAGCAGGCCGCGTAGCGTGGCCAGAAACGTGTGGGTCTCCATCCACGACAGCCGCATCTTGCGGCGGGCGACATTGGAGAGCTCGTTGAGAACCTGCACGCTGATCGCGCCGCCAGCGGCGATGGCCATCTCCGCCTGGTCGGCTTTTACGGAATCGCCCGACGCGATATAGACAAGGACATTGGTGTCGAAGAAGCTACCGGGCATTCGCCTCATCCCGATCGAACTTGAAATCGGCGGGAAGGCGACCGCGGAAGGCGCGAAGCCGCTTCAGCAATTCCTCGCGCGCAGCTTTGCGCTTGACGCCGAGTCGTCGGGCTTCGGCGACATGGATTTCAATCTCATCGCCTTCTTTGAGTTCGAGGGCCTCGACCACAACGGCAGGAAGACGGATGGCGAGGCTGTTGCCCCACTTGGCGACCTGCATCACACTCTCCTATGGATATACGTTAAGCGATATGTATATCGTCAGGAAGCTGGGATCAAGAGACCGCTCGATGCCGAAGCTATTGCTGCTGGATGCAAAGACCGTTTCATTCCAACAGAGTTCATCGGGCTGAAAGTCCAGATCCAGAAGCATCCGTCAGCGCGAATGCTTGAAGGTTTCGCCAAACCAGTTCCGCCACTTGGGTTCGCCCTCTGCGGCGCGCTGCTCGGCGTCGTCGCCATAAAGATACAGGGCCATGCTGGCATTTGCGCTGCCGTCGGTACCATAGGTTCCGATCAGGGCGATGCCGGGAGCAGGCGCATTCAGGCGCAGCACGACGAATCGCTGCTTCTCGTCCTGCCGCACGCGTTCGATCATGCCGGATAATCTCTCCGGCTGTTGCGGGCCGCTCCGCTCCTCACCGACGTTTGCGCCGGCCAGACCGAGCGTCTTGGTGAGCCGCCTCCAAGTCGAGAGCTGGCCGGCCTGCGTGTTGGACATGACGCTGAAGCTGGCGGCCTTTTCGCCGGCGAAGTGCGACAGGTAAACGCGCAGCACCTCGAAAAAGCCGAGCCAGCCGCTCTCGAATCCTTCCAACTGATCGTCCCAGTCGTCGGTCGAGGAAAATAGCGAATGGACCATGCGAACAACGCAACGATCACCCGACCGGCTGGTCACGGTGATCTCCGTTGCGACAGGCGGCGCGCTTTCGCTCCACTCGCGTTCGACATAGCCGAAACGGAACGGCGGCTCCCAGATCGTCACTTCGCCGGTGGAGGCTCCATTGGGACCGAAGTCGAAATGAAGCCTGCCGCCGACATGCTCGTCGATCGTGGTTTTTGTGAACCAGGCGGTGTTGCCGGGACCTGTTGCCATTGCCCGCCACACCTGCTCGGGCGTCCCGGGCGTGATGAACTCCATCTCGACCCAACGCTTTCCGGTTTCGTCTTTCTTGATTGGCATGGGAACTCCTTTCAAGGTTTGGCATCGCCAGGGGCAGGATACGACGCCACTACTGGCCGACAGGCGGTCGTTGGCGCGTCCCGATCGACCGCTATAGGACCCAGCGCCGCCGGTAAGATGACATACGACGATGCAGTTGCGACCATCAGGCGTTCGGATAGACCGACCCATTGGCGTTCCTCCGCCGGCTGGACCAGCTTGCAGTCTTCCAGCGCCGCAAATGATACTTCACTCTTTGCCGCGTGAGGCCGAGCCGACTAGCAAGCGAAGCGGCCGATGCAGGTTCCGCAAGCTCCTGGATCAAGCGGGTTTTCATGGGGTCTAAGGCCAGCGCCGCCGCTGCCGGTATCTTAATGACGTCAAACTCAAGCACATTCTTTTCCTCATTGACAAAATATTTTGTCAAGGCAGGGCTATGGCGCATCGTTGCCTTGTCAAGCAATCTGCGCGCCCGTAATCAAGCCGCGCCTGTCACTACTCCTAATGTGCGCGCACCAGCGGCAACTTTGCCGTCATGGGGCTGCAAGTCGGCGGAACTCAGGCTTTTGGCCTCTGACACCATCGCGGTGGCAATTTGTTCTGGAAGGCCGCGCCGGGCGTGGAAACATACGTCACGGTCGGGACCCTCGACCGGCCGACAGGCCTTCGTCTCGGCGAACATATTTATGTCGGCTCGAAATCCGACTTTCGATCTGACCGACGGTCCTGCCTTAGGAATACGAGTGGTAGGACCTGAATCGCCAATCCGCTGCACTAGAATCCGTACCACACCAGAATCCGTAAAGGAGAAGCTTCATGACATCGGACGTGGCAGTTATCGCGGGAGCAGGGCCGGGGCTGAGCGCCTCGCTTGCACGTCTTCTCGCCAAGGAGGGCTTTCGCGTGGTCCTGGCTGCCCGCAACGTCGGCAAGCTGAGCGCGCTGGTCGACGAGACCGGAGCGTTGGCGGTCGTCGATATCGGCATGATGTGCTGTTCGCCGCAACGTGAAGGTTTCGAAGTCACATTCAGCGATTTTTCGGTCGGCCCGGCGATCTCGAGGGAACTCCATGACTGATGCGTGCTGTCACCGGATCGGGGCGCCGCTTCACAGCAGTATCGTTCCGACAGCCGAATTGCGCGGCAAGGTGGTCGTCTCAATCCGACCGGAATCCTTCCGCTTCAACCGGGACAACGACACCACGCAATCTGCGGTGGGACGGGTCGAGGATGTCATCTTCATCGGCAGCAGGTCTTTTTACACTATCTGCCTGGCCGACGGCGTTCGCGCCGTCGGCAGCCATCCACGATGCGATCGAAGACGAAATAGACGAAAGCCGTCATTCCAATCAATCCGCGTGAAATGACGTTGTTGCACTCGAGGCTTACTGCTGTACCTTCAAGGTTAAGGAGGCGTGAGCTTTTATGCTGCTTGAGCGAGAGGGGCCACTTGGAACTTTGTTGGCCAGCGCCGAGAGAGCTGCGGCCGGACACGGCGGGACCGTGCTGGTGGACGGCGAAGCGGGCGTCGGCAAGACTTCCCTCCTGCGCGAATTCGCGGAAAACGCGGATAGGAATTACCGGATGCTGTGGGGCTGGTGCGAGGCGCTCTTCACACCGCGCCCGCTCGGTCCTCTTCAGGACATGGCGCACCTGCTAGACCCCCGCGTGGCGGAGCTGCTCGAGGAGACCGCGGCGCCGGAGCGGCTTTTTCCGGCGTTGTTGAATGCGCTTCAGCACACCAAGGGCACGACCGTGCTCGTCTTCGAGGACATGCAATGGGCCGACAATGCGACACTTGACCTGGTAAGATACCTCGGTCGCCGCGTCTCCCTGCTTCGCACGATGCTGGTGCTCAGCATGCGCAGAGACGAGATAAGTGCCGATCATCCTCTGACCCACGTGCTCGGCGACCTTCCGTCCGTCTCGGTGAGCCGCGTGACCCTGGAACCGCTGTCTTCCCAGGCGGTGACGGTGCTGGCCGAGCAGGCCGGCCGCTCCGCCGACGGGCTTTATCGCATTACCGAGGGAAATCCCTTCTTCGTCACCGAACTCCTGTCTAGCAGTGAGGTCGAATCGGGGCGCGTGCCCGATTCCATACGCGATGCGGTCTGGTCGCGCTTGTCGCGCCTGACCCCAGGAGAGCGCGAGGTGCTGGAGGTCATGAGCATCATGCCGGGCAGCGTTGAGCCGTGGCTGATCCGGGCACTTCTCGGGGACGAGACCGAAGTTCTCGTGGATCAGTGCGTGGGACGGGGATTGCTGCGGCGGGATGTTCAAGGCGCGCTGACGTTTCGCCACGAGCTTGCCAGGGAAGCGACGCTCGACCGCCTCGCTCCGTCTCTCCAACGGTCGCTGCATGCTAAAGTCGAAGCGGCACTCTCCGAACTTCCGGCGGCGCAGGCAAGCGCTCTACTTTCGCGACGGGTGCACCATGCCGGCGGCGCCGACAACGGCGAACGCGTCCTGGAACTCGCGCCGCAGGCCGCCGAGCAGGCCGCGCGTCTGGGCGCGCATAGAGAGGCGGCTTCACATCTGGCGACCGCACTCCGATACGTTTCAGAGGCTCCGTCGGCGCTGGCTGCCCAGCTTTGTGAAGACTGGGCCTACGAGGCGGGCCTGTCACTGTTCGTCTACGATGAAATCATCGAGGCGCGGCATCGCGCCATTGCGATCTGGCGGGAGCTTGGGCGCATCGACAAGGTCGGGGCCAATCTGCGCTGGCTGTCGCGTCTCCACTGGCGCCGCGGAGAGGGGCAGGAGGCGGAAGACTACGCGGATCAGGCAGTGCGTGAAGTGGAGAACCTGCCGCCTGGGCCGGAACTGGCGATGGCCTACAGCACGCGCTCGCAGCTACACATGCTGCATTATCGCTTCAACGAGGCGATCGAATGGGGCGAGCGCGCGATCAGCCTGGCGGACCGGTTGGGTGAGGTCGAGACACGCGTCCACGCCCTGAACAATGTCGGCACAGCGCTGATGTTCGCCGACCGCCCGGGCGGGCGCGAGCGGTTGGAGGAAAGCCTTACCCTGGCGCTCGATCACGGGTTTCACGACCATGCGTCGCGAGCCTATACGAACTTCGCCGAATGCGCGGTAGTGGCCAAGGACTTCGCCTTGGCCGAACGGCTGCTCGCGGAAGGGATTGCGTATTGCGCCAGGCACGACCTCGATTCGGCGGCGCAATACCTGCTCGGCCGGCAGGCACAGCTTCGTACCGAGCAGGGCCGCTTTCGCGAGGCCGAGACGATTGCCCAAGGCGTCATGAATCTGGAACGCCTGCCGATGGTGATGCACCTGCCGGCTCTGACGGAACTCGGCAGGGCGCGGATCCGGCTGGGTGAGCCCAGTGGCGCGGCCCTGCTGGAGCAGGCGCTCCAGGAGGGTCTGACGACCGGCGAGGCTCAACGCGTCATACCGGTTCGCTTGGCGCTGGCCGAGGCCGCCTGGCTTGCCGAGGAGCCCGGCGCCGGCCACGAGCAGCTGACGGCCCTCACCGAAATGGACCTCGACAATTTCCGTCCCTGGGATATCGGTGAACTGGCAGTCTGGTGGCAGCGCTGCGGAATGGCGGGATCGCTGCCGGTGCCGGCCGGCCGCATTCCTTTGCCGCAAGCATTGGAACTCCGCGGCGACCCGATGGCGGCCTCGGCAGAATGGTCCCGCCTGGGTCTTCCCTATGAGTCAGCGCTCGCCCTCATGCAGGTCCGCGGAACCGATGCCGGCGCGGCGCTGGCTCGCGCCGTGGCTACATTCGAGGGCGTCGAAGCGCGCCCCGCGGCAGCGCTGGCGCGAAAGCTGGCGCAGCGCATCGGAGCTGCCAATCAGCTGCCGAAGCAGCGCCGGGGGCCATACACCGTGGCTAGGCAGCATCCACTGGGCCTGACGAGGCAAGAACAACAGGTACTCACAATGATCGCTCAAGGTTTGGGCAACAAGGAGGCGGCACGGCGTCTGTCGCGCTCGCCGCGGACAATCGAGCACCAGGTTTCCGCCGTGCTCGGCAAATTCAACGCAGCAAACCGGATGGAAATTCTGCTCCGCCTTCGCGGCGAGCCCTGGCTTTTGCCGTCGGCAGACGCGCTGCAAGTCCGTGAAAACTAGGCAAGCCCGTGAAAACTAGGAGATCAGCTGCCGGGAAACTAGGTGACAGTACCGATGTGCGCGAATGCCCCCGCGCATAGGTTGCGCTTGTGAGTTTGGAATAGACTGCGAAGCAGTCCATGAGCTCGCCAATCGGAGAGAATAGCAATGATCAGATATTCTACCGCATTTGCGACGGTCTTGCTCGCCACCACGAGCGTGGCCGCGGCCTCGGAACTTGCGCCGGGGAACGGCCACAGCATCCATTTCGGCCACGTCAAAGGCGTCGTCTACTACACGGTCGAGCAGGACGGCTACCGGGTCGTTGCGACCCTGGCTTCAGGGGCCGATGCGCAGCCGATGCGGTTCGTCTCCACGCTCGGACCGGGGCAACACATGGTGATCTCCTTGCCTCAAGCCGTCGGTCAGCCATCTCTCGATTTCGAGATCATGCGGGACGGCACCACGGTTCTCGTGAGCGAGCCCGCTGCCACTCCGATGGCCGATCCGATGGAACAAGCAGCGATCCAGGACGCTCTCGACCGGTGAGCCGGTAATGGGCCGCCGCTCAGCGCGGTCTCGACGGGTGAAACGATGCAGGCCCGCACCGAGGGCCTCGGTTGCGAACGGCCGGCAGATCAAAGCCTTGGACGCCGAGCCGCCGTACATCGAGTGCTTCCTCGAAGTCCACGAGGTTTTCTATGACCAGGATCGAAATGGCGCTCCTTGCCTTCACTTCATTCGATGCGGTTCGCGTTCTCAGATGGCAGCAATTGTCCCGGATACGAACGGTGCGACTGCGGTCTCTTATTGGACCTGGAGCCTTTTCGCCGCATCGCATCTTTTCATTGTCGCCTACACCCTCGTAGCGGTGCGGGACTGGCAGATGGTGACGGCGTTCGCGATCAACGCTGTTTGCTGCATTTCCATCATCCTGCTCGGTTTCATAAGCGCCGTGAGCATCGGAGCCACCGCCGACTGCATGGCGATACCGCTGCATACAAAAACGCGTCGTTCCCGACGGGCGCCTATCGCCTGGAACCGCACGAAAAGTAGGTAATTCCCGCAAAAGCAAGAACACGCCCGCGAAAACTGGGAAACCGGCCGCCCAAAAATGGGTGATCGCACCGATTTGCGTACCCGCCGGCACGCATAGAGTTGGGCTCGCAGCGTGGAAGACTTTCCCAAGATCATTCACGCCTTCCTGATCCGAAGGAAGAGGGCAGTGGGGTGAGGCACAGGAAGCCGCCGACGGCGTCGAAATCGCGCGCCGTCGGCGGGTGCGCGCACCGATCCTTCAAGTCGGTAGCGCCGCCCCTCTGCGATCCACGCAAGATCAGGAGGGTGCCGTTCGAATTCGCCCTAATCCCGCAGCAGATCGAACATCAGTTTGAAGAAGCGGTCCGCATCGACCTCGTGCGCGGTGCGGGCATTGTCCTTTTCGCTACGCAGGGGCCATTCACCACAACAGCGGCTGTGCTGGCGCCGAAACCCTCGATGTCATAACAATCCAACCGCACTACTCGATTGCGGCGGATCACGGAGGACCGGATGGCGACGGGACGTTGTCTCTGCGGCGGCGTGCGCTACGAGATTGCAGGCGAGCTTGCTCAGCCGATCGCCTGTCATTGCTCAATGTGCGCGCACCGGCGGCAACTTTGCTGTCATGGCGGGCTGCAAGTCGACCCTCGACCGGCCGACCGGCCTTCGTCTCGGCGAACATATTTATGTCGGCTCGAAATCCGACTTTTACGATCTGACCGACGGTCTGCCTGAGAAACACGAGTGGTAGGACCTGAATCGCCAATCCGCTGCACTAGAATCCGTACCACACCAGAATCCGTAAAGGAGAAGCTTCATGACATCGGACGTGGCAGTTATCGCGGGATCAGGGCCGGGGCTGAGCGCCTCGCTTGCACGTCTTCTCGCCAAGGAGGGCTTTCGCGTGGTCCTGGCTGCCCGCGACGTCGGCAAGCTGAGCGCGCTGGTTGACGAGACGGGCGCGCTGGCGGTCGAGACGGACGTTGCCGATGTTGCGTCGGTCGAAAACCTGTTCGACGTCGCCGACAACGCCGGTCCGCTGTCGCTTGTGGTTTTCAACGCCAGCGGCCGCGCCCGCGGACCGATCGCCGACCTCGAACCCGAAGCGGTCAGACAGGCATTGCTGGTCGGCGCCTATGGCGGGTTCCTGGTCGGCCAGCAGGCCGCGCGCCGGTTGCTTTCCCGCGGCTCCGGCTCGATCCTGTTCACCGGCGCCACCGCCAGCGTCAAAGGGTTTCCGGGTTCGGCCGGCTTTGCCATGCCAAAGTTCGGCCTGCGCGGACTGGCCCAATCCATGGCCCGCGAACTTGCGCCGAAAAACATCCATGTCGCGCATTTCATCATCGACGGTGTGATCGCGGCGAACGAGCCCGGACAGAATAGGCCCGGACAGGCCGGCGAACCCGACCGGCAGGATCGCCGGCTGTCTCCGGACGCGATCGCCGAAACCTATCTCGCAATCCACCGGCAGCATCGCAGCGCCTGGACTTGGGAGCTCGAACTCAGGCCGTGGGTCGAAAATTTCTGAGTCTCTGCCGGACTGCAATTCGTGCATGTGTTTGCCATGACGCCTTCATGCCATGGAACACCCGTTCGGACGTTATTTGCCTGCTGGCCGCTAAACGCATAGCGGACTTTCTTCCATTGGCATCGAGATTGGATCGACCATTGCTTTGATCGCAACGACCTGCGTGTCACCGTAAGGGCCTGATCCAAGCCCGAGGCAGGAGGAGGTTGACCATGGCCAGGATTGTACCCGTGCTCGATCTCAGCCGTCTCGAACAGGGCGCGTCGGAGCGTCGGACCTTTCTGTTCGACCTGCGCACGGCGGCCCGCGATGTCGGCTTCTTCTATCTCAGCGGCCACGGAATTTCGGCTGTGGAGATCAACGAGGTGCTCGACGCCTCGGGCCGGTTCTTTGCCCTGCCGGAAGCCGACAAGCTGGCCATCGAAATGGTCGAGTCCCCGCAATTCCGCGGCTACACGCGCACCGGTGGCGAACTGACCAAGGGCAAGGCCGATTGGCGCGAACAGCTCGACATCGGCGTCGAGCGTCGACCCACACCACAGGGGCCGGGCATTCCTGCCTGGACGCGGCTGCAAGGGCCGAACCAGTGGCCTTCGGCCCTGCCGGAACTCAAGCCGGCGCTGCTGGCATGGCAGACCAAGGCGACGGCGGTGGCGATCCGCCTGCTGAAGGCTTTCGCGCTGTCGCTCGACCAGGTCGAGGACGCTTTCGATCCGATCTATAGCGGTGAGCCCAACCACCGCATGAAGATCGTGCGCTATCCCGGACGCGACGCAACCGGCGGCGACCAGGGCGTCGGCGCGCACAAGGACGGCGGTTTCCTGACGCTCCTGCTTCAGGACGAGAATAAGGGACTGCAGGTCGAATATGACGGAAGCTGGGTGAATGTGGATCCCATCCCCGGAACGCTGGTGGTCAACATCGGCGAGCTCCTCGAACTGGCATCGAACGGTTATCTCAGGGCGACGGTCCACCGTGTCGTCACGCCGCCGGCCGGTGTCGAGCGGATTTCCGTTCCGTTCTTCTTCAGCGCCCGGCTCGATGCGACGATCCCGTTGCTCACCCTGCCTGAAGAACTGGCTGCCGAGGCGCGCGGACCGGCGAGCGATCCGGACAATCCGCTGTTTCGCGACGTCGGAACCAACGTGCTGAAAAGTCGCCTGCGCTCGCATCCTGACGTGGCGCGCCGGCACTATGCCGATCTCCTTGAGACGAGGGCGTCACCTGTCTGAAGACGTCTGAGCAAATAGAACGGGAATTTTCGTTATCCCGACGGCTTTGGAATTTTGTTCGTCGCCAACACGCCCAAACAAGCTCAAGCAGGTAAGATCGTTCGACGGTTTCCTCCCATTCCGTTGAACGGCGTTCCCCTCTGAAGGTTGTAACCTTCTTTTGGCCGGGCCGTATTCGAGCCCGGCCATTTTTTTCCGCGCTCCCTTGGCGAAGGCGCCAGAGCCGCGCCTTCAAAAAGCGCGTCGCGTCATAAGGAATTCACGCGACGCGCTTTAAGTTCTTGTTTTTATGCATGTCGTCATCCCAAAACCGCTGCGCACTTTTGGGCGACATGCATTAGCTTCCCGCCAACGACAATCCACGGGCGCGTTCGCACAGCAGGGCAAGCAATTCGCTGCGCCGCGCTTCCGGTGTGTCGACCGGCAACACGAAGCAAAGGGTCTTGTTGATGGCGCCGTAGCTATCGCGGATGGGCGCGGCCATGCACCACGTGAAGCGGTCGGCGAGGGCGGCGGTCTCGCTGAAACCTTGCCGGCGGGCCAGGGCGACATCGCTGAAGAATTCGGCTGGCGCAATGACGCGGCCGTCGGGCAGCTTGTAGTCGCCAGGCGGGATGAAGTCCTTCAGCTCTTCCTCACTCATATGGCCGAGCAGGAGCCGCCCGGACGCCGTCCAAGGGATCGGCACCTCGACCCCGACATCGCTTGAAATCCGGAACGGGCCGGATGAGTCCCGGCAATCGAGAACGATATATTTGTTTCCGCGCAGGCCGCACAGTTGCACGGTCTCGCCTGTCTCCGCGGCCATCTTGTCCAGCGTCTCTATGATGCGCCGATAGTGGGCGTTGTGATGCGAATAGGCCCAGCCGAACAGATGCATAGCCCGCCCGAAATAGACGTAGCCTTCCGTCCCGACATTTTCGAGCATTTCGGCTTCAAGCAGGCTGTTGACGATTTCGTAAGTGGTCGAACGCGGTGCACCGATCATCTTGGCGATGTCGCCGACGCGCATCGGCGCGCGGTGCCGCAAAAGCGCTTCCAGCAGCATGATGACGCGGTCGATGCCGCGGCGTCGTTCGCCATTGCGCGGCTCGGCGCCGTCGTCCGTTTCGATCAGACCAGTGACGCCATCGCTCATGTCGGCCGCATCCGTGCAAAAATCAATTCGGCCCTCGTCTCAAGACGCTTGAAAGATGTCAAGGCTCAGTCTAGCATCCCATTTGTCCGATATACAGACATATTGTCCGAAATATCAGACAATAACGAGCCAGGCGCAGAAAGTTCTGACGAGAAAACAGGCGGTTTCCGGATGCGGCAACCGGCGGGTTTTCTCGTCTCGACCCCGCACGTC
Source organism: Mesorhizobium sp. WSM4807 (assembly GCF_055811615.1). Taxonomy (NCBI): domain Bacteria; kingdom Pseudomonadati; phylum Pseudomonadota; class Alphaproteobacteria; order Hyphomicrobiales; family Phyllobacteriaceae; genus Mesorhizobium; species Mesorhizobium sp. WSM4807. The sequence goes on along the minus strand of NZ_JBVVQY010000015.1, from coordinate 131,858 downwards.
CGGGCCTAACCTCAGAAGGGAACAATCATGACGAAATCATCGTTTTTCGCATCCGCCAGCGCCCTTTGCCTCGGTCTCCTCCTGAGCCTCGGCGCCGGTTCGCAGGCCAATGCCGCCGCCAAATGCATCAATGGCGACCGCAAGGCGCCGTACACGATCGGCTGGGCCAACATCTATTCCGTGCCGACCTGGATGAAGCAGACACAGGGCACGATCGAAGCCGAAGTCGAGACCCTGAAGAAGCAGGGGCTGGTCGACAAGCTTGTCGTAACCGACGCCCAGGGCGACGCAAACGTCCAGATCCAGCAGATCCAGTCGATGATCGATTCCGACGTTGACGCCATCATCCTGATTGCCGGCTCGTCGACCGCGCCGGCGCGTGTGCTGGCGGACGCCTGCGCCAAGGGCATCGCCATCATCAACTTCGACAGCCTCGTCGACACCGACCAGGTGACCGCCAAGGTCAACACCGATTCCGCCCAGTGGGGCGATCAGGCGGCCAAGTTCCTGATCGACGCGATCGGCGGCAAGGGCAAGATCCTCATCCTCAACGGCCCGGCCGGCGTTTCGGTCAGCGACGATCGGCGCAAAGGCGCTGACGCGGCGCTCAAGGCCCATCCTGACGTGACGGTCCTTGCCGAGACCAACACACCCTACAATGTCGCGCCTGCACAGGAAGCCGTCACCAGCCTGCTGTTCGCCAATCCCGAGATCGACGGGATACTGTCGCTCGGCGGCGCCTTGTCGGCGGGCGCGGTGCTCGCCCTCGACAAGCAGGGCCGCGAACAAGTGCCGATCACCGGCGAGAATGCCCGCCAATTCCTCGAACTCTGGAAGGAAAAGGGCCTCAAGAGCTGGGCAACCATGCAGCCGAACTGGCTCGGCGCTTTCGCCACCTACACCGCCGTCCAGGCGCTGGAAGGCAAGGATGTGCCGGCTTTTGTCAAGATCCCGCTGCCGGTGATCGACAATTCCAATATCGATCAGTACCTCGCACGGGCGGCCGACTTTCCGGCCGACGGCTATATCTATTCGCCCTACGACGAGGAGTTGTTCAAGAAACTTCTGGCTGAGCAATAAGCCTGAAAGGTCGCAGAAAGTGCTGGCCACGGCTCCGCTTCTTGCCGCGCGGGGGGTGTCGAAGTCCTTCTTCGGCAATCCCGTCCTGCGCGATGTTTCCATCGCTCTCCAGCCGGGCCGCGTGCATGCGCTGCTCGGCGAGAACGGCGCCGGAAAGTCGACGCTGATCAACCTTTTGTCCGGTGCCTTGCGCCCGGACGGCGGGGCGATCGAGGTCGATGGGCGCCCGGTGTCGCGCATGAGCCCTGCCTATGCGCAACAGGCAGGGATTGCCGTCGTCCAGCAGGAACTCAGCCTGACGGCCAGCCTCTCGATCGCCGAGAACATCGGCCTTGGCGCCTATCCGCGCCGGTTCGGTTTGCTCGACTATCCCGAACTCGCAGTGCGGGCCAGGGCAGCATGCGACCTTGTCGGACTTCACGAACCGCTCTCGATGCCGGTCGGACAATTGTCGCTTGGCCGCCGGCAGATGGTGGAGATCGCCAAGGCGCTTTACCGCCGGCCGCGCGTGCTCATTCTCGACGAACCCACTTCATCGCTTTCGGCAACCGAAACGAAAGTCCTGACGGACCTGTTGGAGAGGCTGCGCGGCGAGGGCATCGCCATTCTCTACATTTCGCACCGGCTGAACGAAGTCATGGCGCTGTGCCAGCACGTCACCGTCCTGAAGGACGGCACCTGCACGGCGGACCGCACCCTGGAAGGAACCGACGCCAGCGGACTGGTACGGCTGATGGTCGGGCGCGACCCCGGCGACCTCTTTCCGCATTGGCAGCCTTCGGCATCGACTGCCAACGCCATTTCGGTTCGCAATTTTTCGGCCGGCCTGATGCGCGATGTCAATCTCGACATCAGGACGGGTGAGGTGCTTGGCATCGGAGGTCTGGTCGGGCAAGGGCAGGAAGATTTGCTGCTCGGCCTCTACGGTGCCATTCCGGCCAGGACGGCATCCGCGATCGTTAAGGGGGCTTCGGGTTTGCCCAGCGGTGTGCCGAAAGCCAACGCGCTTGGCCTCGCCTATGTCCCGGCCGACCGCAAGCGCGAGGGCCTGCACCTGATCCATTCCATCATCACCAACATGATGCTGCCCGCTTTCGCAAGACTGCCGGCGCTGAAGCTGCGCAGCCGCCGTGCCGAGCGCGAGACGGCAAGAGGTCTCGCTGCCCAGCTTGGCATCAAGGGCGACCTCGACCGGCCGGCGCAGGCCCTCTCGGGCGGCAACCAGCAGAAGGTCGCGCTGGCGAAATGGATGCCGCACGACCCGCTTGTGCTTCTCCTCAATGACCCGACACGCGGCGTCGATGTCGAGACCAAGCGCGAAATCTACATGATGCTTCGCAACTTCGCCGCCGCCGGCAAGGCGGTCGTGCTGCTCAGTTCCGACACACCCGAACTGGTGCACCTTTGCGACCGCGTCGCGGTGGTCCGGGAGGGTCACATCGTTGCCATGCTCGAGCGCGGCGCGCTGAGCGAGGAAGCGATCGTTTCCGCCGCGATGGGCGCCGAACAGCGAAAGGTGGCGGCGTGAATACGGTGGCTCCCTCAGGGCAAGCCGGCGCTCTCTACTGGCCGGTTCAACTGCGCCGCAATGTCGGCGTGCGCAGCCTGTTCGCCGTGGTCATGGCGTTCCTCGTCGCCTATGGCTTCCTCTTTCCTGGCCTCTTGACCGCTTCCGGCTTCGCCAAATTCACCCAGAGCTGGTTTCCGCTGGCGCTGGTCGCCATGGCCCAGGCGATCCTCATGCTCACTGGTGGCATCAGCCTGGCGATCGGCGCAATGGTCAGCCTGGGCGCGGTGATCGCCGCGACGACGATGACCGGGCCGCTGGGCGTAGCCGGCGGTGCCGCTGCGGTGGCGCTGACCGGTGTCGGCATCGGTGCCGCGACCGGGTTCATCGTGGTGAAACTTCGGTTGCCGGCGATCGTGGTGACGCTCGCCGGCTCCTTCATCATCGGCGGTGCTGCGCTGCTCATCCTGCCGAGACCCGGCGGCGCCATTCCAGAGTGGCTGTCGGACCTGCTTGCCGGCAACACGCCCGCAGCCTTCGTGCTGCTGATGCTCATAGTCCTTCTGTGGAAGCTCTATCTCGCCACGCCGCTTGGTTTGAGCCTCTATGCTGCCGGCGAGAATCCGGTCGGCGCCTATCGCTCCGGCGTGCCGGTCGATGGCGCACGGATAGCGGCTTACGCGATCAGTGGCCTGCTTTGCACAGGTGCCGGTCTGTTCGTTGCCGCGCAAACGGGTTCGGGTGATCCGGTCATCGGCACGGCCTTCACGCTGAATTCCATCGCCGCCGCCGTGCTCGGCGGCATCGGCTTCCTCGGCGGTCAAGGCACGATGCGCGGCGCTCTTGCCGGCAGCCTGCTGCTCAGCCTGATGATCAGTGTGATGTTCTTCCTCGGCTTCACGCCGGTCGCCCAGTATGTCGCACAAGGCCTCATCATCATCGGGGCGGTCGCCATCCCGCAATTCCGCAAGGTGCAGCAATGACAGCATGGAAAGAGAGCGCAGGCGGCAGGCGCGCCCTGACAACCCTGCGCAGCCGGCCTTTTCTCACCGTTGCCATCGTTGCCGCGGTGTGGATCGTCGCGAGCTTCGTTTCGCGTGGCTTCGGCGCCTATGGCCATTTGCGCTATCTGGTCGAACTGGCCGCGGTAATTGGCCTGGTTGCGGCGGGCCAGACCTTCGTCGTGATTGCCGGCGGCATCGACCTTTCCGTCGCGGCTATCGTCACAGTGAGCGCCGTCAGCCTGCCGCTGCTGTCGTGGCAGGGGGATCCGACCGGGCTCACCGCCGTCCTTGCCGTCCTTGCATTGACGACGACAATCGGTCTGGTGAACGGGCTGGGCGTGGCGCTGCTGCGCGTTCATCCGATGATCATGACCCTGGCCATGGCGACATTCCTGCAGGGTCTGCTGATCATCATCGCCGGCGGCAGCGCCGTGACCGCCGAAAACCCGCTGGTTCGATGGCTCGGCAATGCGCGGCCGGCCGGTATTCCCGCAGGTGTGCTCTTGTGGGTGGCCGTCTCCGTGATCGTTCTGGCCGCAATGCATGCCACATCCTTTGGAGCACGGCTCTTCGCCATGGGCGCCAATCCGCTCGCCGCGGCACTGTCAGGGGTTCCAGTGACCTCGACGACGCTGGCGGTCTACGGCATCAGCGGCTTCACTTCAGGGCTTGCGGGCGTGCTGGTGCTCGGCATGAACGGGCAAGGCTATGTCGGGATCGGCGATCCCTATCTGCTCGCCTCGATTGCGGCCGTGGTGCTCGGCGGCACCTCGATCCTCGGCGGGCTCGGCACCTATGCCGGCACCATCCCCGGCGCCATCCTGCTTGTCACGATTACGGCTCTGATCACCGTCGTCAACGCATCACCGGGCTGGCGCAGCATCCTGTTCGGTTCGCTGATCCTGGGGCTGCTGCTTCTCTCAGGCAGGGAGCAGGCCCGCCGATGACATATCGTCCAGCCGGTAGATGCGCCTTGCGTTGCCGAAGAACAGCGCCGTCTGCTCGTCTGCGGAAAGCTCCCCGGCAATGGCCTTGAAGCTATCATATAGGGCATCGAACGACGCGTGCAGACCGGCTACGGGGAAGTCACTGCCGAACATCGCGCGCTCCGTGCCGAAACAGTCGATGCAATGCATGACAACCGGGCTCAGGCTGTCGAGTGTCCAGTCATGATCGTAGGCGACCAGATCCGATATCTTGATGGCGACGTTGTCACACTGGGACAAAAGCCGAAGCGCTGCGCGCCACGCCCGCATTCCGTCGGCGTCGCGATCGATCGGGCTGCCGCAGTGGTTGAGAACGAACTGCTGGTTCGGATAGGCCGCTGCAAGGCGCGCTACACCGGCGAGCTGGCGCGGAAACACCATCAGGTCGAAAACCAGCCGGTGGCCGGCAAGCAGCGCCAGGCCGGCACGCCAGGCTGGGTCGTCCATGATGTCTTCACGGGCAGCGAAACGGCGGGCAGGATCTGGATCCCAGCTCAGTATGTCGCGCACGCCGACGACACGGACGAATGCCGCCTGCGCCTCGACCAGCGCCGGCGCTTGGCGGTTCGCGAGCGGGACGTGAACGACGTAGCGGGCGGCCACACCCCGCGACTTGTCGAGCGTTTCAAGCCATCGCGTTTCGCCGACGCAGTCATCCCCGGCCCAACCGGCCTCGACATGGACGGTGGCGACGACATTGTGCCGGCTGGCATCGCGCAAGTAGTCCTCAGGAAGATAGTTTCGCCGCAAGGGGCCAAGCTCGCCCAGGCCGCCGCGTTCGCCAGCCGTTGTGGCGAGCCAGGGGTGCCGGCCGAGGCCGAGATCCCAAAGATGATGGTGGGCATCGATGATCGGTCCGGAGTAACGCTTTGGCACGCATCTCTCTCATGCTGTGGCCGGCATCGGAAATCGATCCGGACTTCATCCTGCGAAGGCGAAAGGACTAGCACCGCATGACCGAAAACTCACCCATGCCGGCGCTCGCGACCGATGAAAATTTCCTGCTTGACGACCGTATCCGCGGCGTGCCGCCCGGCACCTTCGGGCTGGACAGCAGCCTTGTCGCATCTGAGCGCTGGCATCCGGCTGATGGGCGCATGTCGTTGCCGGTGCTGACCCTCGACGAGGAGGCCTTCATCGCCAATCGCGACCTGTTTCTGCGCTACGCGCGCGAACAGGGCGCCATGATCGCGCCGCATGCCAAGACCCCGATGGCGCCCGACCTTGCTCGATCGTTGGTAGAAGCCGGAGCATGGGGCACGACCGTCGCGGATATCAGGCAGGCCGCGGTGATGCTCAGAGCCAGGCTCCCTCGGCTGATCATCGCCAACGAGGTTGGTGGATCAGGTGGCGCGAACCGGCTCGCAGCCCTTGCCGGTGCCTGGCCAAGCGCCGAGCTCTTCGTCTTCGCCGACTCTGTCGCCGCCGTGAATGCACTTGCCGAAGCCTGGAGGGCCAAAGCGACGCTGCCGCCGTTGCGCGTGCTCGTCGAACTCGGTGCGGGGAGGGCAGGCGCGCGGACCACTGCCGAAGCCGAGGCGATCGCTGATGCAGTTGATGCAGCCGGCGGATGGCTGCTGATCGCCGGCGTCGCAACCTACGAAGGTGCCGCGGCGCAACCCGATCCTGGCCGCACCGATGAGGCGATCTGCGATCTGCTGGCGATGACCGCCGACATGTTCCTGCGGCTGCGCGCCCGCGTCGGCGGCGATGTGCCGATGATCGTCACGGCCGGCGGCTCGGTATTCTTCGATAAAGTGGTCGCAGCGCTTTCGCCCGCCGTTTCCAGGGACGGCAATGCGACGCTGGTGTTGCGCAGCGGCGCCATCTTCTTCCACGACCATGGCATCTATGATCGCTCACTTAGCGCACTCGATGCCCGCAAGGGCTTTGCGGTCGGCGGTGTCAGTGTTTCCGCACGAAATTCGTTTCGTCCGGCTTTGCGCCTGTGGGCCGAGGTGCTGTCGCGGCCGGAGCCCGGCCTTGCGATATGCGGCATGGGCATGCGCGACGCGTCGTTCGATCAAGGCTTTCCGATCGTGCTCGCGGTCTTCCGGGCCGGCATGCCGCTGCCGGTAGCGCGCGCCGAGGTCTTCAAGCTCAACGACCAGCACGCCTTCCTGACAATCGCGCCGGGCGACGACATTGCCGTCGGCGACGTCGTTGAATTCGGCATCTCGCACCCCTGCACCTGCCTCGATCGCTATCGCGTGATCTTCGGCGTCGACGCGGCCGGGCATGTCCGACACGCCTTTCCCACCTATTTCGGCTGACCGGATATTGCGGCGGCCCAAAGCGAACTCGAAAGGATCCGATATGATCAAGTATTTCCAGTCCGGCTCCCGCATGTCGCAGGCGGTCGTCTATGGCGGCCTCGTCCACATCGCAGGCCAGGTAGCCGACAATCGCAAGGCCGGCATCGAAGACCAGACCAGCGATGTGCTCTCAAAGATCGAGGCGCTTTTGGTCGAGGCCGGCAGCAGCAAGTCGAAGCTTGTGGCGGTCAACATCTTCCTGCCGCAGATCGGCGACTTCGACGCCATGAACAGCGTCTACGATGCCTGGGTGGATCCTCAACGCCTGCCGGCGCGGGCCTGCGTCGAGGCGCGTCTCGCCGATCCCGACCTCCGCATCGAGGTCACAGCGATCGCCGCCGTCTGAGTTGCCGCCATGCACACCGGCCTCACCCATACGCTCGACTTCGACCGGGACGGCAAGACATCAGGTTATCTCAGCATTCCGTTCTCGATAGACCGTTCGCCCTATTTCCAGGTCAAGGTCCCGATCTGCCTCATACGCAACGGTGAAGGCCCATCGCTGCTTCTGATAGCCGGCAATCACGGTGACGAATATGAGGGCGAGCTGTCGCTGGCAAAGCTGATCCGCCGGCTGGATCCCAAGCGGATCAAGGGCCGCATCACCATTCTGCCGATGGCGAACGCACCGGCGGTCATGGCCGCCAAACGCTGTTCGCCGCTCGATGGCGGCAATCTCAACCGAGCCTTTCCCGGCGATCCGTTGGGCACCCCGACAAGCCGGCTTGCCAATTTCCTGGAGACGGAACTGTTTCCCCGCCACGACGTCATCTTCGATATTCATTCGGGCGGCACCTCGATGGAGCATCTTCCCACGGCGCTCATCGAGCGCAATACCGATCCCGACAGGCATGGGCGCGGGGTGGAGCTGATGCGGTCGCTCGGCATGCCGTATGGGTTCGTGGCCGACAATGGCCGGGCCTCGCCGACCTCAATGGGCGCAGCCCGCCGGGCCGGCGCCATCGGCGTCAGCGGCGAGTTCGGCGGCGGCGGCACCGCCACAGTCGATACGATGGCGATTACCGCTCGCGCGATCGACAGTCTGATGGTCGCCGTCGGCGTGCTCGAAGCGCCGGTCCTTGCGCCCGAGTCAAAGCCTTCGGCGCCGACGCGACTGCTCTCGCTTTCCCGGCACAATCAGGGCCTCTACGCCACCCGCCGCGGCTGGTTCGAACCCGCCGTCAGGCTCGGCGACGGCGTGAGCGCCGGACAATTGGCTGGCTGGTATCATGACCTCGAACGGCTCGATCTTGCCGAGGAAGCCCTGCATTTCGCCGAAAGCGGTATCGTACTTTCGCGCCGGCTGCACACGATGTGCGAGGCAGGAGACTGCCTCATGCAAATCGCCGAACCGGTGGAAGGCTGACGGGAGCCCAATCGGCGTTTGCTCACGGCGCCATTGCAGAAAACTGAGGATATTTCATGCAGCTTTCGATGTGGACCTACCCCTGGGATGTCCAGGATTTGGGCTTGGAGACGGTCGAACGCGATCTCGTCGAGCGTGCCGGGCTCAACATGATCAGCTTGGCGACGTCCTATCATGCCGGCCGGTTCCTGCAGCCGCGCAGCCCGCGCCGCAAAGCCTATTTCCCGGAGGACGGCACGATCTACTTCAAACCAACCGCCGCGCGATGGGCCGATCTCGTGATCCAGCCCAAGGTGGCGGACGTGATCACGGAAGGTGGCGACGTTCTGGCCGAACTTGTCCAACGGCGCGAGGCAGGCGGACTCCAAGTGTCATGCTGGACGGTCTGCCTGCACAACACCCGCCTCGGCATGCTTTACCCGCAAGCTGTCACCCGCAACGCCTTCGGCGACCCCAACTATTACAATCTCTGTCCGTCACATCCGGATGCGCGCGCCTATGTCCGTGCGCTGGTCGCGGATATCACGCATACTTACAAGCCGGACAGGATCGAACTTGAAAGCCCGTCCTTCATGGGCTTCGCCCACGAATACCATCACGAGAAGGATGGTGTCGGGCTGACGCCGGAAGACGACTTTCTTCTGTCGCTGTGCTTTTGTCCGTCCTGCCTCGCCCGCGCCGCTGCTGCCGGCATCGAAGGCCAGGCGGCGTGTGAGCTCGTCAGGCAGTGGATTGCCGAGGCGTGCGAGCGCGCGGTGCCTGAGCGGCGCTTTCCCGAATTTCCCGCAAGTGGCCTAGACGCCTTTCTGCCCTGGCCGCAACTCCACGCCTATCTGTTGTGGCGGTTCGAGCCGGTGACCAGCCTTGTCGCCGAGCTGCGCGAGGTTGCCGATCCGGGGACACGTGTCCTCATCATCGACCTGAAAGACGGCTGGCTCGGCGGCTGCGATCTGGCAGCGCTCGGCAAGGTCTGCGACGGGGCGATCCTGTGTGCCTACGATATGCAGGCCGGCGATGTCGCAGGCCTGACGGCGGCTGGCCGCACCGCGCTCGGAGCAGAGAAATTCCTCGGCGTCGGCTACCGGCTCTTCTATCCGGAAATGGCAGGTCCTGAAATCCTCGCCGCCAAGGTGAAACCGGCGCTGGCGCCGGACGTCGACGGTATCAATTTTTACAATTACGGTCTTGTCCCCGCCGCACGACTCGATTGGGTGCGTGCAGCACGACCTGTTTGAACAAATCGATCAATGTGCCGCAGTCTAGCTGTTAGTCCAGGTCCGGTCCTCGAACCGTGAACCTGGAACGGGACTGCCGGCTTTGCCGTAAGCGATCCATATGCGCCTGCCTTCCACGCTGCGTCGCGTAGGAGGCGGCAGATGCAGAAGGGTGCGCGACCGAAAAAGCCAGGTGACGTGACATGACAGCCGACGCCCTGTTGTCGCCGGCAGCGGTGTCCGGCTTCGTGTTCGGCCTCGGGCTTATCTTTTCCCTCGGCCCCCAGAACCTCATGCTGATCCAGGCGGGACTGACGCGCAGCCACCCCTTTGCGGTCGCTTCCACCGGTTACGTCTCGGAAATCGCTTTGGTGACCATGGGAATCGGCGGGCTTGGAACGCTGCTGACGCACCATCCCGCAATCTCCGGTGTTCTGCAGGCGGTATGCGCCGTATTCCTCGCCTGGTGGGGCGCGCGCACCTTGCTCAACATCAGCCGCAAACGCAGGACGGCAGCTGCCACGACAGGCGGCAAGTCCCGATCTCGGGCGATCGGGTCGATGCTTGCCGTCACCTGGCTCAATCCTCTGGTTTGGCTCGAGGCGATGTTTCTCGTCGGCGTTCTCTCGTTCAGCTACGGCAGCGAGGAACAGGCGGGGTTCGCAGCCGGGTTCCTCACGGCCTCCGCAATCAAGTTCTATGGCTGGAGCCTGGCCGGGGTGAGCCTGTCGCGCCGCTTCGACCGCCCGATCTACCGCAGGCGGATGGACGCGATCGCCGGTCTCGTTCTGATCCTGGCAGCCCTTCTCCTGGCTGCAAACATCCTGCACGGAGCTCGAGTGATGACCGCCGGACCGACGATAGCCCAGGATTTCGTGAGACAGCGCGGCATATAGACTTCAGCGCGTGTGCCGCACAAGATAGGGGTCGACCAAGGCGCGTATTTCCACAGCGGGCGCCGCTTCTCCGGCAGCACGCAGCGCCCGTTCGTAGCGCGCATAATCGTCGACCGCGCCTTCGAAATCATGGCGCGACAGCCGCTCCTTGATCAGCGCCTTGCAGACGGGGCCGGCATCCGGATAGAGGTCCAACGTCCTCAGATAGATCGAGCGCGCTTCATGGGCGTTGGTCGCCTCCAGCCGCTGGCCGATCCGCAATGCGAGATCGATCAGATCGCGACGCACTTTTTCAGCGGCGGCGAGCGACCAGAAGCTGGCTCGCTCGTGCAGAAACAGCGGACCGGGGAATGCGAGGAAGAGCGCTTCCGCTTCCGGGCGCAGTCCCGCCGCCCCGCCATTGACGGTCGTGACGGACCTGAGCCGTGTATCCCAGTCGGCGAGGTCGACCCAGACCTTGTCCGATGCGAGGCGAAGCTTGCTTTCGCGCTGGACGATGAGGTCGGTCCGCCCGAGCAGCTTGCGCAGCCGATGCAGCGCTTGCTCGCAGGCCGCCCGCGCCTGATCGCCGTCGAGGTCGGGCCACAGCCAGTCCTGAAGGGTCTCCAGCGAGCAGGTGTTGTCTTTCGAGATCGCCAGCACCCGCAGTATGTCGAGAGCCTTCGTCGGTGGCTTGGCGCCGAGAGGGAGAGGCTTTCCGTCGAGGTCGAGCCGAAAGCCTCCGAGAACGTGGACCTTGAGCGGCCATGGCCAGGCCGCGGGCCGCCGCTGCGGCACATCCAGCCGGCGTTCCCCGATCAGCGACCGGCAAAGCTTGGGCTCGATGCCGCGCTCAAGCGCATCGCCAAGCAGTTCGGCGAGCAGGCCCGGAACGTTGAGGAGCACCATTGGCCAGCTGATGTCGCGCAGCGCCTCCATGAAGAGCTTCAGCCGATCGCGATAGTGCGGATCCCCGTCCCACAGGCTCTCCAGCGCGGCCGCTGCCAGAATGCATATCTCAGTCCGTTTGCGGGCGCCGCCGTCCAGCCGCGGCAGCAAATCGTCGAGAAACGTGGCGGCTTCGCGCGGCTTCCTGTCGGCGAGCAGCACCTGGAACTTCGTGATATAGTGTGCCCAGCGCTCGACCATCGGCTCGTTGGCGGCCTCGCTCGCCGCCATGAAACGCTCGCAATCCTGATAGGCGGCCGCGAAATCGCCTTGCCTCGCATGAAGCGTAGCGTAGCAATTGGCGACGACGGTGACTTGCGTGCTGAAACGGCTGTCAGCGATCTCGGCCAGGCGCTCAACCACCTGCTGGAACTCGGCAAAATCGTTGCGGAACTTCATCTGCATCTGAAGGTGATAGAGGCCACCGAACTCCACGCCCTTAAGCGATTCGCGCTCGCCGATGGCGATCGCCTCCCGCAACGCCGCTTCGGCCGAAGGATAGGGAAAACCCCGTCTCTTGTAGGGAAAATAACGGCCGCTCTTGGCGCCAAACTCGACCAGCCACATGCCGAGGACCCAAGGCAGCATCTCCTTGTCGCTCAAATCGTCAACGACGCTGTCGACGGCCTTCGTGAACAAATCGGCCCGCATGATCGATACCGAATGCTCGATCAGGGATTCGCTGGCAAGCAGCCGCAAGCCGCTCGGATCCTGCTCGGGATTCCGGGTCAACCGCTGCAGGAGTTCGGTTTCCAGCGCTTGTCCGGCCTGGCTGTTGCCATAGTAGTCGTCGCCGAAGTTCAGCGCCCGCACCATGCCGATGCGCACCAGCATCGCTTCCTCCGAAGGCAGTTCCGGCAGGCCGCGCTCGATGATTTCGAACGCCCGGCGAGTCCAGGCCGAAAGACCCTCGTAGGTGCGCCAACTGTCCGTCTTGACCAGCACCGCGCGCGACACCGTAAGACAAAGCCCGCGCTGATCGTCGGCCTCGCCAAAGGCGTGCCATGCCTTCGACAGCCAGTGCTCTGCCGCCGCGTCGTCCGGCATGTGGGCCACGCCCAGCCAATAGAAATGCCAGCCATTCATGAAAGCTTCCGGCAACCGGCCGACCCATTCGATGAAGGTTGTCCGATGTCCCTGCGCCAGCACGGCCTCCGCCCGGCTCAGCATGAGTCCGTTCGCCCGGTCCCAGTCCTCTGCCTGCAAGGCGAGGTGTATGGCTTCGTCATAACGACCGGCGTCAGCGAGGACCTTTGCCGCCCTTTGTTTGAGCGACTTCTGCTCTTCAATCGGCACACGCTGCGCGAAGCGTCGGTCGAGGAAGTCCCGCAAGAGGTCGTGCAGGTGGAAGACGTCGCGGCTGTTTTCCGTTCGCGTGACCAGCAACTGTCGCTTGTAAAGCCTGTCGAGCAGCTTTCCCGCTTCGCCCGACCCGATCATAACGTCCGCCAGCTCGGCGCTGATCTCGGGCAGCAGGTTCAGCTTCAGGAGCATTTCCTGGTCGGCGGCGGGGAGGGAAAGGAAGAAATGACGGCCGAGAACGTCCGACAGGGTGTTCTGCCCGCCGGGCGCTGTCCCGTTCGTGTCGTCAGGTCCGACCGCCGAGCCGTGATCAGCGAGGAGAACCAGCCCGATCGCCCAGCCGCGCGCCGCTTCGACATCGACTGAAACGGCGCCGTTCCTCGAACGCAGCTTGACGAAATCGCGTGCTTCCGATGTCGAGAATTCGAGCGCCCACCGGTCGATAACGGCCAGTTGACCCTTGAGAACGAGATCGCCCAATTCCTCCTGAGGCAGCGTGCGCGAGACGCAGATGCAGCGGACCGTGTCAGGAAGTTCACGGAACATCACGGAAAGCACCGCCCGGAATTCGGGCGTGTCGGCATCGTGCAAATCGTCGAGGACCAGAATGGTGCCGGGTTTCAGCCGCGCGAAATAAGCCCTGAAGAAGCGCCTGGCGAACTCCTTCGGCTGCTCAGCATACTCCACGCCGAACACCGGCATGTCCGCGGCCGAGGCAAGTGACTGCGCCAGATATTGAAAGAAGCGCGCGATATCCTGGTCGCCCTCATCGATGCGGAACCACACATGCGGTGCCGCGACGCTTTCGAGGTAGTCGATGACCGCCGTCGTCTTGCCGTAGCCGGCCGGCGCCGCCACCCAGCATATGGTTGATCGCGATTTCAGGTCGATCGCATCGAGAACGCGGTTCCGCCTCAATATCCTGGCGCTGCGCGGCGCCGCAAGCTTGGCGATCCGGCCTGTGCCCGAGAGCGGGCGCTTCGCATCGGCTTCAACTGCGTCTAGGGCGGTCATGGGGGCTCCCGCTCGACCAATCATCGAGCGTCGGTCGTGCCGCCATGACCGTCCCGCCGCCCAGATTGACCTTAGGGTAGCGCAATCATGCGACAATTCGTAGGGGCTTCGCAGATGAAGCGGCAATGGGCCGATTCCGGGGGTGCGGACCCCGATCTGCGCAACCCGAAATCAGGCAGCAGACGGGGCCGAATTGCGAGAGGGATTGGGCGACCGGTCGATCCCGCGCTCCGTCTTCGACCAAATGCGGTAGACTTTCAGAACATTGCAATTCCCTCCGATTGGCGAGATCATGGGCTGCTTGGCAGTCCTTTCCAGACTCACGAGCTCATCGTTTGCGCGGCAGCATCCTCGCACATCGGTAAGGTCACCTAGTTTCCCGGCAGCTGATCTCCAGTTTTCGCGAGCTTGCCAGTTTTCAATCATGTGACCTTCTACGCCTTCCTTCTGGACAGCCATACGACAACCCGTGACCCGCAACAGACATTAGGAACGTCAGAGACGCGCTATTACCAGACATTGTGCGGCTCGGTGGCGCACGCTTGGGCGCGGACATTGTTCGAGAAAAGTTAAGTCTCGTAGTAGTGAAGCTCGAGCAGCAGGCACCCGGTATGCGACCGGAAGGGACCATGATAGACGCCAGGCGGCCGGCAGGCGTAGGTGTTCGGGGCAAAACTCAGCGACGGCTCTTCGACTGAAGATCCGCCGACGATGAGATCTCCCGATACGAGATAGACCTCTTCCCAGTATTCATGCACGAACGGCACCGTCGTATAGGTGCCCGGCGCAAACCGCAGCAGCCGCGTTCGGTGCCCGGTCTTGCCCGCGTCGTCGAGCCGGCCGGCGAGAATCTTCTGCTCGATGCCGGGCGGGTAACCAGGTGGCGAATGCCAGTCCTCCCCGGTCATATCGATCGTGTGAAATTCCTTGTGTTCCTTTCGGATCGGCATGGCATACCTCAAGCGGCAACCGGAGCGGCACGGTCGACTTCGTCGTCCAGCGAATAGCTGTCAAGCATGTGGTCGACCAGCTGCGTGCAGCGGTCCCAGTCGAAGGTGCGGAAGCTGTGCCCCTTAGTCACGAAGGTGGCGCCGGCATAGAACATCTCGTATTGCGTGTGGCGCGAGGCGAACTCTGAGCCGATCGCATCCCAGGCCAGCTTGAAGAATTTTACCCGGCCCTTCGACGAAGTGACCGGCGATTGCTGTGTCTTTTCAATCAGACTGCACAGCTCCGGATCGGCGAAATCCTGGACGGAAGACGGCAGCATGATCAGTCCACCGCCCGCCAGGTCGCGCAAGGCGAGGATCACCCCGGCATAGAGTTGCTGTGTCAGCACCTGAGCCGAATAGAGCGTATGCGCGTCGGGCACGAAATAGGCGCCAAGAATGCGGCCCTTCACCTCCATGGCGTGTACTAACGCGTCGACCATGGTGTTCTGAGCGGCAAGCACTCCCAGCGTCTCGCGCACCTGCGGAAAGTTGATGACGCCGTTGGTCTCGGCGATGCGCCGGGCGATGCCGACAAGGAAGCGCATTTTCACCATCAGGCGGATCTGCGCCTGGTAGTTCTGGAAGACATGCGCCGGCGTGGCATGGAACTGCCGTTGGCACATGGCGATGTCCCCGTTGATGAAGACGCGCTCCCAGGGAACTTTCACATTGTCGAAGTAGAGCACGGCATCGTTCTCGTCGAAGCGGCTGGCCAGTGGATTATCGAAGACACTGGCGGCGCTCTCCTCGTAGGATTTGCGCGACAGGATCTTTAGCCCGCCGGCATTCATCGGCACGGCGAAGGACACAGCATACGGCTCGTCGCCTTCGCGCAGCGGCTGGATGCAGGTGACGAACACCTCGTTTGCCATGATGCCGCCGGTCGCCAGCATCTTGGCGCCGCGGATTGTCAGGCCTGCTGCGTCCTGGTCGACGACGCCGGCGGTGAGGAAGCGGTCTTGCTGCTCACCCGCGGACTTCGAGCGGTCGGCCTGTGGATTGATGATGACGTAGGTGAGATAGAGTTCGTTGTCCCGGGCGTAGCGGTAATAATCGGCAAGTGCCGCGGCTCGCACCTTGTCATAGGCCTCGAAGACCTCGATCCCCATGAACATGCCGGAAATGCAGGAGGCGACATGGTCTGGGGCGCGGCCAAGAAAGCCGTAATGAAGCTCCGTCCAGGTTTCCAGCGCCTTGCGCCGTTCGACGAGCTCGGCATGGCTGCGCGGCAACTGCCAGATGCGATTGGCCCGCTGGCCGCCGCTATCGGGAACTTCAAAGGTCATCAACGCCCGGTTATCCGGCCGCGCCTGGAAGTCGTAGAGCGTGCCGACCGACCGGATCGTCTGGCGGAAGGCTGGATGCGTGGTGACGTCGCCGGCCGTCTGGCCATCGATATAGACTTGCCTGCCATCTCTCAGCATCTCGATATGCTGCGCCCCAGTCTTGATCATCTTACCCTCCGCGATCAGTAGTGGATGTCGAGCGGCCAAAGCGGCGCCGCGAACTCCGTTGGCTGCAGTGATGCGTAGCGCCCCTTGCCGAAAACGAGCGGTTGCCGGTCGGCGAAGGACTGAAAATGCTTCACCCTGGCGATGAACAGCTCGTGGTCGCCGGCTTCGTGCCTAGCCCACGGCTCACAGTCGAACAGCGCCGCCGCGCCGGGCAGCACCGGGGCGCCAGAGCGGCCTTGCTCGAACCGCATCCCCTCCCACTTGTTGGAAAGCGGCTTGGCGAAGCGGTTGGAAATGTCCTTCTGATTTTCCGAGAGGACGTTGATCGTGTAACTGGCGGCCTTCTGCCAGAGCGGTAAGCCGGCTGAACGACGGTCGATGCTGAACAGGACGAGGGGTGGATCGAGAGAGAGCGAGTTGAACGAACTCATCGTCATGCCGAGCTGCTCGCCATCGGCCACACAGGTGACGACGCAGACGCCGGTCGGAAACTGTCCCAGTGCCTGGCGGAACGCGCGCACGTCGAAAGCCGTTTCCCTGTCGATGATCATGCCCGGCCCTTTCGGCACCGATCTGTTAGATCACGATAATCAATTCACCAATTCCGTTGACCAACTGCCTGGCGAACCCCGCCGCCTTCCTCTTACTGCGCCGCAACCGCCGGACTGCGCTCGGCTGCAACCGAACCCCAGCCTGCCGCGATCGGCAGCCGCAACGCGACCAGCGTCCGCGCCAGATGCTGGGCGACGGCTGCGGCCGCCTGTTCGGGCTGTCCGCGGCGTATGCCCTCGACGATCGCTGCGTGCTCGGCAAGCACGCTGTCGCCGCGTCCGCCGGAGATTGTGATAGCGCGCACGCCCATCCGCAATTGGCGGTCGCGCAGGCTCTCATAGAAGTCGGCGAGCACCGGATTGCCGGCGGCGCGCACGATCGTACGATGAAAGTCCCGGTCACATTCGATGAACGCAACGGTGTCGTGTTGCACCTCCACCTGCCGGGCCATTAGCCTGTCGAGTTCCGCGGCAAGCATGTCGCCGAAGCCGGCCGCCTGCCGTGCGCACCACTCTTCCACCAAGCCGCGTGCCTGCATCACCGCTTCGATCTCCGTCTCGGTGATCGGCGGTACATAGGCGCCCTTTTTCGGCACAATCTGCAGGAGGCCGTCTGCTTCGAGCCTCAACAGCGCCTCGCGCACTGGCGTCCGCGACGTTCCCGTCTCGCGGCAAACCTCAGCCTCGGTAAGGAACGTGCCCTCGCGGCTAGGCAAGGTCAGCACATATTGCTTCAGCCAGCGGTAGACGATGTCCTGCGCAGCATCGGCGCGCTGGCCTATGGCAGGGCGTTGTGATTGATAGGGGTTAGTCATAGACAGAATGTATACATGTCGTCGACGATAAGGTCAAGCTAATTTTCGACCTGGCTGCGCCGAGCGTAAACGTCAAGAAATGGCGCTAGCTTCACATTCCGGTGTCAGCTCAGACGGCAAGATTCCATCCGGGGGCCTGTTGCATCGGGGTAACCAAGTGTGGCTTTTCACCACTAGTTTCCGGCAGCTGATCTCCTAGTTTTCGCGAGCTGCCTAGTTTTCAATCATTACGACAATTGGTAGTGGCTTCGCAGATGAAGCGGCAATGGCCGATTCCCTGGGGGTGCGGACCTCGATGTCTGCGTAACCGGAAATCAGGACGCGGAGGAGACTGAATTGTGTGAGGCAATGGGCGATCGGTGAATCCCGCACTCCATCTTCGACAGTCCGCTCCAGCGACCCGCGCGCGGATTGTCCGCGCTGCCGCACGCGACCGTGCAGGGCGCGCAGCCGATCGAGAGGAAGCCTTTTTCGAGGAGCGGATGCCGGGGAAGATTGTAGTGATCGAGATAGGCCTCGATCTGTTGGCGAGTGAAGCGGGCAAGCGGATCGATCTTCAGACGCCCGTCAGTTTCCTCGAGCGTCGGAACATCCGCGCGAAGCCCGCCATGATATCGCTTGCGACCGGAAATCCAGGCCTTGAAGCCGGTCATTGTATTTTCGAGCGGCAGAACCTTGCGGATGTGGCAGCACCGGTCCGGATCGCGGCGGTGCAGCGATCCAGCGCCGTCGAGCGCCCGCAAGACATCCGATTGAGGCGTGACGACGCGCAGATCGGTGAGGCCGAGCAGAGATGTCAGCTGCGCGCGATAGGCGATCGTTTCCGAAAACAGTTTTCCGGTGTCGAGCGTGATGACGGGGAGCGAACGGTCGATCGAGGCCGCCATATGCAGCAGCACCGCGGATTCCGCGCCAAACGAGGACACCAGCGCTATGTTCCCACAAAACAGGTCACTGACGAGCGGCGCCAGCAGCTCGGGTCCGTCGAGATGGTTCAGCTCTGCGATGAGGGCTTCATACATGGCGGTTCGGCCGATCAAAAACGGTGGTGGCGTGACGAGGCCGCATCATAGCTTCGCCACGAAATCGAGGAGCGCCTGGCGGTCGGTCTCGTCCAGGTCGAAGAAGCGGTCGCGCACGATCTGCGCTGTGCCGCCATGGGCGAAGACGGCATCGCGCAGCGTGGTCGCGCGGCCGTCGTGCAGGTAACGTTGGCGCAGGCGGATGCCGACGAGCGGCGTGGTCCGCCATTCGGCGCCGATGGCGTCGCCCTGGACGATCTTGTCGTCGAGCGCCGGCCCCATGTCGTGCAGCAAAAGGTCGGAGTAGAGCTGGACTTCGCCGTTGACACCCTCCAGCGCCGGCACATGGCATTTGGCGCAGCCGGTCGAGGCGAAAAGCCGTCCGCCATGGCTGCCGAGCATAGCGCTTTGGCTCGATGAAGGTGATGCGGCCCGGAAGGTCGCCGAGAACGGGATCAGCGCAGCATAGGCTAGGGCCGCCGACAGAGCCACCCCGACTAGGCCCACGCCGACCAGGCGCCAGGCGTCGCCGGCTTCTCCGAGCCGGCCGACCCGGGTGGTGATGCCAAGCGCGATCATCACCATCAGGAACAGGAACTGGTCGATATCGAGGATGACGCGGCGCAGTTGCGGATTGAGGGTGATCTCCGAATTGAGCATCACCACGCCGATGAACGCAACGATGAACCACGGGAACGGGAGCGGTGCGGCCTCTTGCGCCTTGCGACGGCTGCGAAACACCAGGCTGGCGGCCAGCAGAACCGGGACGAGCATCAGCACTTTGCTGAGCTTGACCAGCGTGGCGGTATTCAGTGCGCCGTCGGAAATGGCGAAGGAGGCGCCGTAGACCTGCGCCAGTTCGAAAATGCTCGCCCCGACGAACACACCATAGAGGCGGTCGTCGAGATGCGGCAGCCAACCGCCCAGGAACATGACCGGATAGGCGAGCAACGCCACCGTGCCGCTCAGCGTGATCAAGGCGATGGCGATGCCGGCGCTCTGGTCGCGTGCACGCACGAGCGCGGCCATCGAGAGGATCGCCGCGGCGCCGCAGACGGCGCTGCCGACCGCGACAAGCAGCGCGATCTCGGCGTCGAGCCTGAACAGCCTGCGCACGATGGCGTAGAGCAGCGTCAGCACCAGGATCAGCTCGATGGCCGCCACCGCGAGCGGCATGAACCCCAGGTCCAGGAACAGCCGCGTCGTGATACGGAAGCCGACCAGCACCACGGCGAGCCGCAACAGATAGCGCTTGGCGAAGTCGAGCCCTGGGCGCAAGGCGTCCGGACAGGCGAAGCTGCTGCCGATCAGCAGCCCGAAGAGCATCGCGACGAGCACCGGGTTGCGCGACAGCGGCTCGCCCAGTCCGCCGGCGATCCAGCCGGCCGCAAGGGCGAGTGCCGCAGCAACGATGATGCCGGGCAAGACGGGGCGCATTTTTTCCGGCGCATGGGAGAGCGTCAGGGCGAGGCTCATGGCTTTGCCCCATCGGGCAGGCGGAGCGCTCGCAGATAGGAGGCGACCGCATCGATCTGTGCGGAATCGCCCTCGATCGGCTGCGCGCCCGCCTTGCCGCTGACAGTCGCGCTGGTGACGCCGAGTTCGTTTGCGAAAGCGTTCGCCACCATATCTTCGAGGGTGGCCATGTCAGCCTTCCAGCCGTATCGGCCGACGCGCGATGCGCCTTGGGCGTCGACGACATGATGCGCGCGGCCTTTGATGCCGTCGCCCTTGCTGACCGCCTGCGCTTCGATGACGCTGTCGGGTATCTCGTCGATCCTGGCGATCCCGTAGAGAGCCAGCGGCATGCGCAGCGAGATCACATTGGCCTGGCGCGGCATCGCCGCCGGCACGGTCGCGTTGCCGGCGCCCCCGTCGAGTGTATAGCGCCTGGCGACCGGACTGTTGGGATGATCGATCGGAACCGCGCGCCCAGACCCCGGATCCATATGGGCTATTCTGCGCGCAAAGTGGCCTTCATCGACGCTCGCGCCGCCAGGGCCGGGATGGCAGGCCACGCAGGACGTTGCATTGAACAATGGGCCGAGGCCCATCCGCGGCGTGATATCGGTCTGGAACGACTTTTTTCCGCGCGCCGCAAGATTGGCGTCGGCGGCAGCGCTCTGTGTCTCCTGCGTCGCTGCCGCCGCGCCGTGCTCATCGAAGGCCCCAACCTCGACGAGCGCCCCTTCGTGGCCCGGAAATCCCGGAACCTCGCCGCCAATCGTTATCCAGATATGCTGTGCGTCCGCCGACGTCGCGATCGCGTGAAGGCGATCGGGCCCGAGGGGTCCGAGACCGGGAACGTCGATCGTCGCCCGGGCGAGAAGCCGGCCGTCCTGGCTCAAGCGCAGCAGCGAGCCGTCGCCGCGATTGGCGACGAACAGATCGGACCCTCCGGCCAGCGTCGTATGGCTCGAGAACTGCGGATTAGCGATTTCGGGAATGGCGGCGGCGACATCGACCGGGCGGTCGAATTCCGGCAGCGAGATCGTGCGGGCCCTGGCGACCGTGAAATGCCGCCGGTCGTCTTCCAGTTCAAGCAGCACCAGCCGGTCGCGGCCCGGATCGGCGATGTAGAGAGCGCGGTCCGGGTTCCACTTGAAGGCGATGCCGATGACGCCGGGATCGTCGCCGATGCCGTGGCCGGCACTCACCGTGCCACGGTCGGTGCTTGCCGTGCCCTGGCCGGTGCTTGCCGTGCCATGGCCGGTGCTTACCGTGCCAGGCCCGGCCAAGCCGTCGACGCCGTCCTGGACATGGATTTGAACAACGCCGCCATCCGCGGTGACGGCGGCGAAAACGGCAAAGCCGCTGCCTCCGGCGACGGACCGAGAAACGCCGTTCCGAGCGCGCCCGTCTGCATTCCGCCCGATGTCAGCTGGCCGCTTGCCCGATAATTCAGCAGCTTGCCAAGCCAGCCGCTGGGCTGTGCTTTCGGCGTCTGCTCGCGATCGGTATGCCGGCCGGCAAACACGCCGCCGGCCTCGCGGCTTGGCGCGTTGGCGAGTGGCGCACCGTCGGGGTCGACGACGGTGACGCTGCCCTCGCCATTAATCCCGCTAGGCGCGTTAGCGATCCAGGGCCTTCCGAAGGCGTTGTTGATCGAAATATATCGCGGTCCGGATGCGGCTGCGAAGCGCGCGGTTCGGGCTCCGGCATTGTACCGCTGGTTGAGAAACCGTTCGCTCTGCGCCGTGTAGAGCTGAACCCTCCCATCTCCATTGTTGAGCTCTTGCGGAACGATAATGGTGCCATCGGACTTGCCGGCGCGCGGATCGATGGACAGGATCGCCCCGGCCTCAAGCGCCGGATCGCCCGGTGGTGCGCCGAAATTGCTGCCCACGGCCACCAGAACCCTGAGCGGATCGAGCACCCGCCCTTCGCGCGTCGCCATAAGGAATTCCGGATTTCCCGGTATCGGCCCGCCGACATGAAAGCGCCCCACCTCGCGCACGCCGGCCACGTCGGGCAGCCCGACCGCGACGATGCGAGCGCTCAGGCGCCAATCGGGAGTCTGCTCCCCAGCGACACCCGAAGCCGGCAGCAGGCTAAGAAATATCGCCGCTGCCTTCGACCGCGTCCGGCGTGAAGAAAAATCCGACAGCACGGACCATCGCCGGGTCTGATGAGTCCCGACGAAATCTGTTGCGGCCACTGCACTGCCTGTTCGCATCGCGAGGTCTCCGCCAGTCGCAAGCGCTTCGTGACGCCTGCCACTCACGGTGCAACTTTCGAACACCCGCGCTTACGGATCGCTTACGGCATTCGGCGTGACTGGCTCGCCGAGCATGCTGCTATGATTTGAGGTCAGCTGCCGGCGCGAGTGGCAGGTCGTTCAGCCGGCCGGAACGCTCTCCAGTCGCTCTCTGCCGGCTTTTGCGATGAAGCTGCGCCAACCGCCATAGGCTGAAATGTCGACAGCCTGTGACAACCCGGCGGTTTCGACCAGGAAGCCTTTGGCCGATGTCCCGTCATCGAGCTCGATCGTGCCTATGCCGAGCGGCGGCGGGATCGCGGCCACGAAGCGTCCGAACGCGTCTGCTGAAAGCCGCCAAACCTCGACATCGATCGACTTCCCGTTGCCATCGGCAACACGCACGAGCCCCGGCTTCGGCACGGATTGGCCGGCGAGTGCGTAGAGCTGATAGGAAGCAACCGTCCTGGCGGCTCTGCTCAATCGCGCACCAAGCGCGCATAGTTGGCCGTTGAGCGGCATTCCCGACAGATGCGCGCCGACGACCACGATCTCGATCATGCCGTCATCGAACTCCGGGATTTTGGCGACATTGGCAGGCATCGCCCAACCTGTCGCGCCAAGGTCGAGACCGCTGGCCGCATGGAGCTCGCTGGCCAGCGTCGCCGTCAAGGCGTCCTTGCCGGCGGCGGCAAGCAAGGTGACGCTCATCGGCAGATCGTCGTCGCGCTTGCCCGTCGGTATGGCGATGCCACACATGTCGAGCAGATTGACGAAGTTGGTGTAGGTGCCGAGCCGGCTGTTGGTGACGATCGGATCGGCCAAGACGGCGCCGACGGTGTAATGCGTCGGCGCCGTCGGCACGCAGAAAAGGTCGACCGACGCTATGACCGGCGCGAGCCTGGCCTTGTAGGCCTGCAGCGCATAGAGGCCTTTGAAAGCATCCGCTGCGGAAAGTTTTCGCGCCCCGCCGATGATCTGGCGCGTCACCGGATGCATGGCTGCCTCGTTCACGTCCATGAAATCCGCGATCGCCGCATAGCGCTCGGCCACCCAGGCGCCTTCGTAGAGCAGGTTGGCGGTGGCGTAGAAATCGCCGAAGGGGATTTCGATCAATCGGCAGCCGAGCTGTTCCAGCGTCCGCAGCGCCGTTTCGAATCCCGCCTGCATGGCCGCGTCGCCAAAAAATTCCCGGTCCGTCTTTGCCGGAACGCCGACAGACAGCACGGATGGGCGCGGACCGAGCGGCGCCGCCGCGATAGCGCGCGAATAAGGATCGGCGTCGTCCTCTGCCGCCGCGGCCCTGAAGACGCTGTAGGCGTCATCGACGGTGAGTGCGAAGACGGAGACGCAGTCGAGCGTACGGCAGGCCGGCACGACGCCGGCGGCCGACAGCGCGCCGACCGTCGGCTTCAGCCCGACGATGTTATTGAGGCCGGCGGGGATACGGCCGGATCCTGCGGTATCGGTGCCGAGCGCGAAAGAAACAATGCCGTGCGCCGTCGCCACGGCCGAGCCGCACGAGGAACCGCCCGGCACCAGTTTCGGATCGATCGCGTTTCTCGGGATCGGATAGGGCGTGCGCACGCCGACTAGCCCGGTGGCGAATTGGTCGAGATTGGTTTTTCCGACGACCAGCGCGCCGGCCGCCCTCAGACGCGCGACGACGGTGGCGTCTTTCGCCGGCAAGTAGGCATATTCGGCGCAGGCGGCCGTGGTCGGCATGCCGGCAACATCGATGTTGTCCTTGACCGCGAACGGCAAGCCCCAGAGCGGCTTTGCCACGGGATCGAATCCGCCGAGTGCCTCGGCTTCGGCGAGCAGGTCCGCCTTGCCCGCCAGATGGATGAAGATGCCTGGATCGTCCGCTTTCGCTATGCGCTGAAACACGGTTTCAATAATGGTAGCGGCCGACATGCCGGAGGCATAGGTCGCGTGCAGGCTGCCGATATCGAAGCGGATGTCGCTCATTTCGCCTCGTCCAGAATGATCACCGGCAGATTCCACTGGATCAGCACGACGCAGCCGTGTTTCGTCCACACCGAATGCTCGGTCCCGACCGGGTTCAGGATCACGCTTCCGGGAAGATAGTCGCCATTCTCGTCGCTCTGGGTGCCTTCCAGCACAACGATGGTTTCCAGTGCGACATGGCGATGGCGCGGCACGCCGGCGCCGGGCCGATAGTTCAGGATCGCGACGGAGGGTTCGGCCGGTCCGCCCTTGAGCAGCCAATGCACCGTGATGCCTTCGCGAAAATGCTCGAATGCCAGATCTCGCCAGCCCCCATGGATGAGAGCCGGGTATGCAATGTTAGGCATCCGCAATTCCTTTGAGCACCTGGTCCGTCATCGCCGTCCAGCCGACGATCGCGCCCTGCGCCCTGATCATGGCCAGTGCGGCCGCCTTGAATTCCGGAAAATAGCTTTCCGTCGCATCCTCCGCCAGAAGGCATTCGTAGCCGCGGTCGTTGGCCTCGCGCATCGTCGTCTGCACGCAGACTTCCGTCGTGACTCCGGCGAAGACGAGCTGCTGCACGCAGAGCCGCTTCAGGTCCTCGCCGAAGCTGGTAGCGTAAAACGCGCCCTTGCCGGGTTTTTCGATGACGATTTCGCCAGGCAGCGGGGCCACCTCGTCGAGGATCGCCGTTCCCGGCTCGCCGACGACCAGCACGCGGCCCATCGGACCGACATCGCCGATCCGGATCGACGGATTGCCGCGATTGCGCTTGGCCGGCGGCAGGTCCGAAAGGTCTGACCTGTGGCACTCCATCGTGTGGATCACCGGCAGGCCGGCGGCGCGAAATCCCTGGATCAGTCTCTTCACCGTTGGCACGATCGCCACCACCCGGCCGACGTCGTTGCCGAGGCTGGCGCCGAAGCCGCCCGGCTCGGCGAAATCGCGCTGCATGTCGATGACGACCAGCGCCATCGCCTCAGGCTTGAAGGCAAACGGAAACGGCAGCGCGTCGATCTCTGCCATCAGTGATGTCCCGCCATGTGCTCGCCGATCGTCTGCACGCTCGCCTTAGCGATCGGCGTCTCGTAGACCAGCGCGCCGTCGGACATGACGAAGATGCGGTCCGAAAGTTCAAGGAGCTCATCGAGATCTTCCGACATCAGCAGCACCGCCGCGCCGGCGTTGCGCGCCTTCATGATACGGGCGCGGATTTCGGCGACGGCAGAGAAGTCGAGGCCGAAGCACGGGTTCGAAACGATCAGCAGATCGACCTCGCCGGTCAGTTCGCGGGCGAGCACAGCGCGCTGGACGTTGCCGCCGGAGAGCGATGAAATCGGCGAGGCGAGCGAGGCGGTCTTGACCTTGAACTGCTCGACCAGGCGCGTCGCATAGTCCCTGATGGCGCTCATCCTGATCCAGTTGATCGGTTTGCCGGCCTCGTTCAGGTCGAAGGTCCGGAAAGCCATGTTTTCGGCAACCGTCATCCTCGGCGCGCAGGCATTGCGCAACGGTTCCTCCGGGATGAAGCGCACATTGAGCGTGCGTGCCTCGGCGCGGCTGGCGCCGTAGGGCGATCCCTTCACCAGAACGTCGCCGGCATCACGCGTACGCTGCCCGGCAAGGACTTCTAAAAACTCCTTCTGGCCGTTGCCGGAAATGCCGGCGACACCGACGATCTCGCCGGACTTCACATCGAGCTCGCCGATATTGATGGTTTTCAGGCCGGTGCGGTCGGGCGCCTTCAGTGACTTCACCGTCAGAATTTGCCTGGCATCGGCCGGCACTGGAGCGCGCGAATCGAGCGCGGCAATCGGCTGGTCGCCGATCATCATCGCCGCCATCTGCTTGTGAGACAGCTCCGATACTTCCCCAGTTCCGGTCAATCTGCCCTTGCGCAGCACCGTGATGTCGTCGGCGAACGCCGTCACCTCGTGGAATTTGTGTGAGATCATCAGCACGGTGAGGTCGCCCGCCTTGGTCATGTCGCGCACGAGGCCCAGCACTTCCTGCGCCTCGCCGGGGGTCAGCACCGACGTCGGCTCATCCAGCACCAGAAAGCTGCGGCCGAGATAAAGCTGCTTGATGATTTCGAGCTTCTGTTTCTCGCCGGCGGCGAGTTCGGCCACTTTGACGTCGAGCGGCGCCTTGAACAGCATCCGCTCCATGAATTGGGCAAGTGCGGCGCGCTCCTTGCGCCAGTCGATAATTCCCGGCACCTTCTCGCGGGAAATGACCAGGTTTTCCGCACCCGTGAGCGACGGGACCAGGGTAAAATGCTGGTAGACCATGCCGAGGCCGAGCGCCGAGGCGTCCTTCGGACTGGCGATCGTGACCTCGCGGCCGTCGACCAGAATGTCGCCGGCGGTCGGGTGATAAAAGCCCATGATGCATTTGACCAGCGTCGACTTGCCCGCGCCGTTTTCGCCAAGCAACGCATGAAACGTTCCCGCCGGCACCTTTATGGACACGTCGTCGAGCGCGGTGAAGGCACCGAAGCGCATGCTCATGCCGATCGTCTCGACGCCGACGGCCTTCATGCCGCTTTCACGCATCACGACACCCTCATGGCAACTGGGCGACGAAGGACGCCGAATTGGACACCGCGCCGAACACGCCGCCTTGCATCTTGATCATCTTGATCGCGGCGAGATGGTTGCCGTAGTCGGTCGCCCCGCAACAATCCTCCAGCATCACGCATTCGAAGCCGCGGTCGTTGGC
Organism: Mesorhizobium sp. WSM4807; assembly: GCF_055811615.1. Classification (NCBI taxonomy): domain Bacteria; kingdom Pseudomonadati; phylum Pseudomonadota; class Alphaproteobacteria; order Hyphomicrobiales; family Phyllobacteriaceae; genus Mesorhizobium; species Mesorhizobium sp. WSM4807. The sequence continues at coordinate 105,042 of NZ_JBVVQY010000015.1, read as the reverse complement.
TTCGCGCATCGTCGTGTGCACGCAGACGTCGGTGGTGATGCCGGTCAGCACGATGTTTTCGATGCCGCGCTGGTTGAGGATCAGCTCCAGGTCGGTGGCGCAGAACGAGCCCTTTCCCGGCTTGTCGATGATCGGCTCGCCTTCGGCCGGATAAAGGTCGGGGATGATGTCCCAGCCCGGCTCGCCGCGCACCAGGATGCGCCCGCAGGGTCCGGGATCGCCGATGCCGGCATTGATACGGCGCGAACGCCAGCGTTTGTTGGCTGGCAGGTCGGCGAGATCGGGTCGGTGGCCCTCGCGCGTATGAATAATGGTGTAGCCCTTCGCCCGCATGGCAGACAGCACGGAACTGATCGGTTCGATCGGCGCCCGCACCAGCGAGAGATCGTAGCCCATATGATCGACATAGCCGCCCGGCCCGCAGAAATCGGTCTGCATGTCGATGATGATCAGCGCCGTGTTGTCGGGCCGAAGCTCGCCATTGTAGGGCCATGGATAGGGATCGGCATCGATGTAGCGTTGCGTGACCTCGGCTCTGGCGTTCATTGAGAAAAACTCCAGTCTGGAAACGTCATTTGGTGATCGACAGTTCGCCCGGCGCGCCGGCCAGCGAACGGCTCGGCGACGAGGTGGCGATCATGATGACGAGGGTGAGAATGTAGGGTGCGGCGTAGAACAGATAGTAGCCTTGCGTGACGCCGACCGATTGCAGCGCCGGCCCGAGCGCGCCGGCGCCGCCGAACAGCAGCGCGGCGGCAAAGCAGCCGAGCGGGTTCCAGCGCGCGAAGATGACCAGCGCCACCGCCATCAGCCCCTGTCCCGACGAAATGCCTTCGGTCCAACTGCCGGGATAGTAGAGCGACAGATAAGCGCCGCCGATGCCGGCCAGCGCGCCGCCGATACCGGTGGCGATGAGGCGCACCGTATTCGGGTTGAGGCCCATGGCGCGCGCGGCGTCGGAACTGTCGCCGACCACGCGCAGGATCAGGCCGGCGCGGGTGTTGCGGAAAGCCCACCACAGGAACACGGCAAGTGCTGCGCCGATCAGGAACAGCACATTGACGTTGAGCGCCGCCTGCACCTGCGGAACGTCGGACCAGCCGCCAAAAGGGATGGCCGGCAGGTCGGGCGCCGAGGGTTGGATGAACGGTTTGCCGAAGAAGAAGGCGAGACCCGAGCCGAACAGCATCAGCGCAATGCCGATGGCAATGTCGTTAACCCCACGGAATTTGCAGATCCAGCCGTGGAACAGGCCGAAACAAAGACCGGCGGCGGCGGCGGCCAGCAGACCGAGCCATGGCGAGCCGGTCATCACCGCGACGGCATAGGCGGTCATCGCGCCGAACACCAGCGTGCCTTCGAGACCGAGATTGATGCGCCCCGAACGCTCGGTGATGGCTTCGCCCAGCGACACGAAGATGAAGGGCGTCGACACGCGGATGGCGCCGCCGAGCATGGCGAGCGGAACGCCCCAGAAGCCGATCTCGGTCGAGTCCATCAGGCAATCCCCTTCAAGAGATCGGGCCCCTTCAAGAGATCACCCCTCTGCCAGAGGTCGGGATTGAAGGCCTTGAAGCGGCCGTAGAAGGTTTCGCTGAACAGGATGACGACGAAGAGCATGCCCTGCAGCACCAGCACGGTGGCGTCGGGCAGGTCCATGCGGCGCTGGATCAGCCCGCCGGAGGCGTCGATGCCGCCAAGCAGGAAGGCGACCGGGATGATGGCGAGCGGATTGTGGCGGGCGAGGAAGGCGACCAGGATACCGGTATACCCATAGCCGGCGGCGAGCGAGGCGTTGGCGCTGCCTTGCACGGCGGCGACTTCCAGCATGCCGGCGAGGCCGGCGAAGCCGCCGGCCAGCGCGGTGAAGCCGACGATCAGCGGTCCGACGGCAAGTCCCTGCACCTGGGCTGCCCTGACATTGCCGCCGGCGATGCGAGCGGCGAACCCCCAGCGGGTCTTTTCGATCAGCAGCCAGGACAGAATGCAGGCGATAACGCCGACGACCAGACCCCAATGCACGTCCATGCCCGGAATATTGCCGATGCGGTAGGCCTCCGCCAGCGGCTCGGTCGACGGTTTGTTGAGCGAGGCAGGATCGCGCAGCGGCCCTTCCACCAGATGGTTCATCAGGGCGATGGCGATATAGGCCATCAAAAGGCTCGATATGGTTTCGTTGACGGCACGGTAGTGGCGTAGCGCGCCGACGGCACCGATCCAGATGCCGCCGGCGGCCAGGCCCGCCACGCCCATGGCTAGAATAACGAAAAAGGCGGGGGCACCGCTGGTGGCCACGCCCATCGCAGCCGCGGCAACGCCGCCCAGCACGATCGCGCCTTCGCCGCCGATGACGACAAGGCCGAGCCGGGCCGGCAGTGCCACACAGAGCGCCGCAAGCAGCAAGGGTGCGGCCCGCGACAGCGAGTTCTGGACCGAGAACCACGAGCCGAAGCCGCCGCGCCACATCATTTCATAGAGCTGCGCTGGCGATTTGCCGACCAGCGCGATGAACAGGCTGAACAAGGCCATGCCGACGATCAGCGCCGCGAGCTGGATGACGAAGGCCTCCGCCCGCCGGGCGATCCATTCGAGCGCCGTCGGATAGCCCCGGGCGCCGAGCATCACTGGCACGCTCGCACTGCTCACGGTGTCTGCCATGGCCCCCGTCTCCGATCCATGCTCAAGCGGTCGAGCCGACGACACCCTCGACGAGATAGTCCATGCTTTCCAACTCGATCGCGGCTTCGACGAAGGTCTGGCCCTCGGTTGCGACGACGTCGCCCTTGTTGTTCTTCAACGGCCCCTTGATCACCGAAAAGCCGCCCTTCATCATTTCGGCGAGCGTGCCGTCGAACTGGGCGCGCGCCGCCTCGCTGACGGCGGGGCCGAGCGGGCTCATCTTGACGAAGCCGTCGGCCAGTCCGCCGCGCGTGAAATTGGGCAGCGGCTTGCCGGCCATGAGGTCGTCGACGAACATCTTGTAGACCTTCGCCCAGTTCCATTCCGCGCCGGTCAGATATTTTTCCGGCGCCAGCGGGCTCTGATTGGCATGGTAGCCGCAGATGAAGGCGCCGCGTCCCGCCGCCGTTTCGACCACGACTTTCGGGCTGTCGACATGGCAAGTGATGACGTCGGCACCCTGATCGACCAGTGCATTGGTGGCTTCCGCCTCCTTGACCGCCAGCGACCATTCGCCGGTGAAGATCACCTGGCAGGTGATGGTCGGGTCGACCAAGCGTGCGCCGAGCAGGAAGGAATTGATGTTGAGCAGGACCTGCGGAATGGGCTTTGCGGCGACGAAGCCGATCTTCTTGGTCTTGGTGGCGTGGCCGGCGGCGACGCCGTTGAGGTACTGGCCCATGCCGATATAGCCGAAATAGGAACCGGCATTCATCGGATGCTTGTCCTTGTTCCACATGCCGCCGCAATGGCGGAACTGCATGTCGGGGAATTTCTCACACATGGCCAGCATATGCGGATCGAAATAGCCGAAGGAGGTCGGGAAGATCAGCGAGGCGCCGTCGAGGTTGATCATCGATTCCATCGACTTCTGGACATCGACCGTTTCGGGGACGTTCTCCTCCTCGACCACGGAGATGCCCTCGATGGCCTTCAATGTGGCGGCACCCTCGGCATGCGCCTGGTTGTAGCCGTAGTCGTCCTTCGGTCCGACATAGATGAAGCCGACGGTGACGGCAGCGGCGAACGCCCTGCTGATCGGGAATGACGCCGAGGCCAGGCCGAGCGCCGCTCCGGCGGCGGAGGTCTTGAGCAGATCGCGGCGGCTAAGCATGAATCTCTCGGTCATGTGAATGCTCCCTGTTGGACCCTTTCCGGGTCGATTAATTCCCTTCTCGTAAAAGTGCATGCAATCGCCGTGCCAGTTCAAAAGTCGGAATTTATCCAATTAAATCAGTTGGCGTGCCGATTTGCCGTGCTCAAGCGAAAGGCAATTGCATACACTTTTTGCCTTTCAATTAGCCAGTTTGACATCTAGATTAAAATAAAGGCATAGAGGGCGCGCCCGAGTCGAAACTTCCGGCGAGCCACTTGCCGCACGGCCGCGAAAAAGACTGGACGGAGGAGAATTGTCGGGGAAGCGCAGCTTGATCAGGTCGGGCACGACGGTCGATCAGATGGTGAGGGCGATCGGCGACCGGATCGTCACCGGCTTCCTGCGCCCCGGCGAAAAGCTCGACGAGGCCTCGCTGGCTGCCCGTTTCGATGTGTCGCGCACCCCCGTCAGGGAGGCGCTTGGCCGGCTGAGCGCCATGGGGCTGGTCGAAAGGCGGCCCAACCGCGGCGCCACCGTCGCCGTGGTGACGCAGGAGCATCTTGCCTCGATGTTCGAGAGCATGGCCGAGCTTGAAGCGATCTGCGCGCGGTTCTCGGCCGAGCGCATGACCGCCGGCGAACGCCGCGCGCTCGAAATCGAGCACCAGGCATCGGCGCGCCTCGTGCAGTTGGGTGCGGAGGAGGACTACGAGTATTTCAACACCGAGTTCCACACTCGGCTCTATCGCGGCGCGCACAGCAAGCACATCTATGAACTGACCGTCATGACACGCAGCCGGCTGGCGCCGTTCCGGCGCGCGCAGTTCATGCTGCCGGGCCGCCTGGCCAAATCCTGGCAGGAGCATGACGTCATCGTTACCGCAATCATGCGCGGCGACAGCGCTGCCGCAGGACATGCAGCCAAGGATCACGTTTCCATCGTCAGCGAGGCGAGCGCCGTCTTTGCAGCGGTTGACCCGATGAAACCGGCGGCGGATTCGTTCGGAGTGTCTTCCTTGTAGTGAAAATCTGACGCTTGGTACCCGATGTGGAAGACGTTTTTTCCGACCCACCCCATCGCAGACTCTCGCCCAATGGACTCGCAGCGTGGCCCCCAATACAATCCCGGTCCCGTGGGCCTCCGAAGGCTGATGCATGACATGGCAGAAGAACGCGTCCAACGCCGCCTTGCTGCGATATTGGCAGCCGATGTGGTCGGCTACAGCCGCCTCATGGAGCGGGACGAGGCTGGGACCCTTGTTGCCATCAAGTCCCGTCGCAAAGACATCCTACAGCCACTGCTCGCCAAGCATAATGGCCGCATCGTCAAGCTGATGGGTGACGGGGTGCTGGTGGAATTTGCCAGCGCCGTGAATGCTGTCCAATGCGCGGTCGAGCTCCAGAACGCGATGGCAGCTGCCAACGCCGACGTGCCCCAAGATTCCCGGATTGTGCTGCGCGTCGGAATCAACCTGGGCGACGTGATGGTCGAAGGCAGCGATCTCTATGGTGATGGAGTCAACATCGCGGCTCGGCTCGAGGCCTTGGCTGATGCTGGGAGCATCGTCGTCTCTCGCACTGTCTTCAACCACGTCCGGGGCAAGGTGAAGCTCGGATTCGATGATCTCGGCGAGCAGCAACTCAAGAACATCGCCGAGCGGGTGCGGATCTACCGACTGCGGCCGGACCGCGAAGCGGCGATGGCGCGGCCTGCCTTGGCGCTTCCCGACAAGCCGTCGATTGCCGTTCTGCCGTTCACTAACATGAGCGGCGATCCGGAGCAGGAGTATTTCAGCGACGGCATGGTGGAGGACATCATAGCGGCGCTGTCCCGGGTGCGCAGCTTCTTCGTGATCGCGCGGAATTCGAGTTTCACCTACAAAGGCAAAGCGGTCAATGTGAAGCAGGTCGGGCTCGAACTCGGCGTGCGTTACGTGCTGGAAGGGAGTGTCCGCAAGGCGGGCAATCGGGTCAGGATCACGGGACAGCTCATCGAGGCGGAAAGCGGGAATCATGTCTGGGCTGATCGCTTCGATGGCAGTCTCGAAGACGTATTCGAACTGCAAGATGGGGTGACCCAGAGCGTGGTCGGTGCGATCGCTCCGAAGCTTCAGCGAGCGGAAATCGATCGCACGTCGCGAAAGCGAACCGAAGATTTGACTGCTTACGACTTTGTTCTGCGTGCCCTGCCGCATGCCTGGTCAGGGTCGCCCGAAAGGAGTGCAATCGCCCACGATCTCCTTCAAAAAGCAACCGCCGTCGATCCTTCTTATGCGTATGCTTACGCGATGGCGGCCTGGTCTTTGATGTTCAGCAAGAATTCAGGTTGGCGTTCTTGGCGGCCCGACCAGCAGGAGTTGTGTGTTCGGTTTGCCAGGGAAGCGCTCAAGCTCGATATGGAAGATCCAGCCGTACTGTGGGCATCCGCTACGGCGCTCGCAAGTGTCGTACACGAACATGAACATGCTCTCGAGCTGATCGAGCGCTCGTTGGCAATCGACCATAATTCCGCACAGGCCTGGGCAGCAAAAGGTTGGGTGACTTCCTGGATCGGACTTGATGGGATCCCTTCGTTGGAAAGGGCAATGCGATTGAGCCCGTTGGACCCGCTGTTGTACCTTTTTCATGCCTCGATTGCTGAGTGCCACCTTGCGGCAAGAAGGCACGAGATGGCATTGGAATGGTCTCTCCGCGCCATGCGAGAACATCCAGAACCTCCTCCATTCGTGCGGCGGGTGCTCGCCGCCTCGTACGCTCGCCTCGGGCTAGTTGAAGAAGCGCGACGGGTGGTGGCAGGCATACTGGCGGAAAGCCCAAGCTTTACTGTGAGGACCTGGCTAGAGATAACCGCCCAGCGTGGTCCGCACGTCCAATACCTCGCTGAGAGCCTCCGTCTCGCTGGGCTCCCCCAGTGAGTAGGCATCGAGTCGCACGCGTCAAAGAGAATCTCCAGTCGGACTCTTATGTCAAGCGGGAACCACTAGCAATCAGGCAAACTGCCCAATCCGTCGGCGATGCGATGATTTTCGCGTCACTCGTGCGAATGCTCGAAGCCGCACAGCTCCCACAAATGCCGGCCTTTTGGCACAATTCGGCTTGGCATGCTCCTTGCTTCGTTGATGGTGTGCAGAGCGTCTAGGGTTCCGGCCGCGACAAAGCGGTGCTGGTCCAAGAGATGCGACCGCCAGGGATGCACTGAGGCATCCGGCGGAACACGGCGGGCCAAAATCCCGGGAGAACCCTGCACGGGTTTGCTGGCGCGAACCTCTCCCGGATGCGCGCTCCGCAAGCCCCAACATAAAGTCCGGACGCAATCCGGATCGCGAACAGGGGTACGCAATGCTTCGCAAGCTGGCCGCAATCATCCTAGCCGCATCACTCAGCCTTCCCATCGTTTCCGCCGCCGACGCGGCGCCCAAGAAAGACTTCAAGATATGCTGGTCGATCTATGTCGGCTGGATGCCGTGGGGCTATCTGTCCGATAGCGGCATCATGAAGAAATGGGCTGAAAAAAACGGCATCAATGTCGAGATCACCCGCATCAACGACTATGTCGAAAGCATCAACCAGTATACGGCCGGCGGTTTCGACGGCTGTTCGATGACCAACATGGACGCGCTGTCGATCCCCGCAGGCGGCGGCGTCGACACCACCGCCTTGATCATCGGCGACTTCTCCAACGGCAACGATGCCGTGATCCTCAAGGACAAGGCCGCGCTCGCCGACATTGCCGGCCAGAAGGTCAATCTCGTCGAGCTCTCCGTCTCGCATTACCTGCTGGCGCGGGCGCTGGACACGGTCAAGCTCGCCGAGAAGGACATCACCGTCGTCAACACGTCCGACGCCGACATGGTCGCCGCCTACGGCACCAGCGACGTCACCTCGGTCGTTACCTGGAACCCGCTGGTTTCCGAGATCGTCGCCATGCCGGGTGCGCAGAAGGTTTTCGATTCCTCGCAGATTCCCGGTGAGATCATCGACTTGATGGTCGTCAACACCGAGACGCTGAAGGACAATCCGGCGCTGGGCAAGGCGCTTGTAGGCGCGTGGTACGAAGCGATGGACCTGATGACCTCCGACACGCCGGAAGGCAAGGCAGCCAAGGAGGAGATGGCCAAGGCGTCCGGTACCGACCTCGCGGGCTTCGACGCGCAGCTCGCTTCGACGGCAATGTTCTTCGACCCCGCCAAGGCGGTCGAGTTCACCAACGGCACCGAATTGCCGAAGACGATGGATCTGGTCCGCAACTTCCTGTTCAGCCACGGTATCCTCGGCACCAATGCCACGAGTGTCGACGTGGTCGGCATGAGTTTTCCCGACGGATCCACGCTGGGCGACGCCAAGAACGTCAAGCTGCGTTTCGATCCAGCCTTCATGGCCGAGGCCGCCACCGCAACGCCCTGACATGCTGGCCAAGGGAATGAGTGCCAGGGATGCAGTCTCGGAAACGGGCGGGGAGGGTACGCGCCCTCGCCAGCCAAAGCCGAGGGTGCGCCTTCGCTTGATCAATGCGAGGGTCTCGCGCGGCGGCGCCTTGTTCCTCGGCGGCTTGCCGTTCTTGTTCGTGGCAATCGCCTATCTGATCGCTTCGGCGCAACGACTGGCGGTCAATCCCAGCGACAAGCTGCTGCCCTCGCCGGCACAGATGTGGTCGGCCTTTCTTGACCTGGCGACGGTTCCGGACAAGCGCTCCGGCGACCTCATCCTGTGGGTCGATACCTATGCCAGTCTCCTCAGGCTGCTCGCGGGCGTGGGCGTGGCCACGTTTGCCGCGCTTTCGCTCGGCATCGCCATTGGCTTCATCCCGCGGGTGCGGGCGTTCCTGCTGCCGTTCGTCACGGTCGTCTGCGTCATCCCACCGCTGGCGCTGCTGCCGATCCTGTTCATCGCGCTCGGCCTCGGCGAAACGGCCAAGATCACGCTGATTGCCCTTGGCGTCGCGCCGGTGATGGTGCGCGACATCGCCAACCGGGTGCTGGAATTGCCGTCCGAACTGGTCGCCAAGGCGCAAACACTTGGCGGCAACAGCTGGACCATGATCTTGCGGCTGGTGCTGCCGCAGGTCATGCCGCGACTCATCACTTGCGTGCGGCTGGCGCTCGGGCCGGCCTGGCTGTTCCTGATCGCCGCCGAAGCCATCGCCTCGACCGAAGGGCTGGGTTACCGCATCTTCCTCGTCCGCCGCTATCTCTCGATGGACGTCATCCTGCCCTATGTCGCCTGGATCACGCTGCTTGCCGTCATCACCGACTGGCTGCTGGTGCGGCTTTCCCAAGCGGTGTCCCCTTGGGCGCACCCAGTGGAGACCGGATGAGCCGCATCGTCGTTCACGGGCTGGAAAAGAGTTATGGCGATGCCCGCGTGCTCGAGCGGGTCAACGTCACCGCCGAGGCCGGCGAATTCCTGTCGCTGGTCGGCGCCAGCGGCTGCGGAAAATCGACATTCCTGCGCATTCTGCTCGGCCAGGAGCAGCAGAGCAGCGGTGTCGTCATCGTCGGCGATGGCCCGATCGTGCCCGAGCTGACGCCGCAGCGCGGCATTGTCTTTCAGCGCTATTCGGTGTTTCCACATCTGACCGCCATCCAGAACCTGCTGCTGGTCGAAGACTTTCGCTCGGGCGGGCCGTTTGGCCGCGTCTTCGGCGCCAGGCGCAGAAACGCCAGGCAAGAGGCCGAGGCCATGCTGGCGCGCGTCGGGCTCGCTCATGCGCGCGACCTTTATCCGGCATCGCTTTCCGGCGGCATGCAGCAGCGGCTGGCAATTGCGCAGACCTTGCTCGGCCGTCCGCAGATCCTGCTTCTCGACGAACCGTTCGGGGCGCTCGATCCCGGCATCCGTGTCGAGATGCACGACCTGCTGACCGAGCTCTGGACCGAGCACGGCATGACGGTGGTGATGGTCACCCACGATATCGGCGAGGCCTTCAAGCTCGGCACCCGCGTGCTGGTCTTCGACAAGGTGCGCCACGATCCGCAGTTCCCGTCCGCTTACGGCGCGACGATCACCTACGATCTGAAGCTCGATCGCAAGACCCGGGCTTCCTCTCATCACTTGGCCAAGGTGGCCGCGATCGTCGGGACGACCCGACCGGAAACAGCAATGGCGACGACGGCGTCGTAACGGAGACCGTGAATGTCCAGAAATATCCCCGAACGCAATCACCGCCGCGCAGGCCTCGTCACCCGGGGGGCCAGGGAACGCTTTCACCACCCCGATTTCGACGCGCGCGGCACGCAGGGCTGGAAATCGATCGAGGCCGAGGGCAAGCTGCCGGAAAGCGGCTGGCGCAAGGAGCAGCAATGGGCGCTCGACATGGGCCTGCCGGGGTCGGAGTCGATCGTCGACAAATCGATCCCGACATTCGCGCGCGGCGAGCTGCCGCATTTCGCCGGCATCAACACCTTTCTCAAGGCGCCCTATGTCGAGAACGTCCGCGATGTCGGCAAATATGATGCTGCCGTCATCGGCATCCCTTTCGACAGCGGCACCACCTACCGGCCGGGAACCCGCTTCGGGCCGCAAGGCATTCGTCGCATCTCGGCGCTCTACACGCCGTACAATTACGAGCTCGGCGTCGATTTGCGCGAGCAGATGACGCTGTGCGACGCCGGCGACGTCTTCACCATTCCCGCCAATCTCGAAAAGAGCTTCGACCAGATCACCAAGGGCGTCAGCCATGTCGCCTCGTCCGGCGCGCTGCCGATCATGCTGGGCGGCGACCATTCGATCGGTTTCCCTTGCGTGCGCGGCATCGCCGACGTGACCTCGAAACGCATCGGCATCATCCATTTCGATCGCCATATCGACATCCAGGAAAAGGATCTCGACGAGCGCATGCACACCACGCCCTGGTACTGGGCGACCAACCTGCCGAACGTCTCGGCGACCAATCTCGTGCAGCTCGGCATCGGCGGCTGGCAGGTTCCCCGCTACGGCGTCGCCGAGGCGAGGAAACGCGGCACCAACGTGCTGACCATTGCCGACATCGAGCAGATGGGCCTCGAGAAGGCGGCGGAAATCGCGCTCGAACTCGCATGGAAAGACACCGACGCCGTCTACATCTCCTTCGACGTCGACAGCCTCGATTGCGGCTTCGTGCCCGGCACGGGCTGGCCTGAGCCAGGCGGCTTCCTGCCGCGCGAGGCGCTCAAGCTTCTGGGATTGGTGACGGCACCCGGCATTTGCGGACTGGAAGTGGTCGAGGTTTCGCCGCCTTACGACACGTCGGACATTACGGCGCTGTTCGGTGTGCGGGTCGTCGTCGAGGCGCTCGGCTCGATGGTCGCCCACGGTAATCTCGGCAAGCACAAATCCATCATCGACAAACCGGCGAGTTTTTAACCATGCACGATGATCACCACCACAGTCACGATCATGGCGATGGCCATCATCATCACGGGCCGAACGGCCATCATGACCATCCGCACGTCCTCGGCCACAACGGGCCCGCGGGCAAGCCGCTGCAATGGCAGACGCCGCATCTGCCGGACCAGGCTCACGAGCCGCCGGCCGATCCAGCGACGGTCGACCTCGACCTTGTTGAAACCGCCTTCCTCGAAGGCTTTGCGCGGGCGCCGGACCCATCCAGCTTTCTGCGCCTGGCCGGCATACCCTTTGTCGGCGAGACGGCAGACGGCGTGCGGCTTCATCTGCTTCGCGTCGAGACCGAGGATCTGGTCGACGTCGGCGCGGTCATGCCGCTCGTCGGCGGCACCGGCGTCGCCTATCACCCGTTGCCGGCGCGCCTGACATCGCACCGCCGCCGCCTCGCTTTCATCTATCACGATGGCAATGAGCAAAAGCCGCTCGGCTTCGCCGCGGCGCGCGCCCTTGCAGACCGTTCCGCCGCTTCGCAATTCGCCGTTCCCGGCCACTGAAACCAGAACCCGTCACTCTCATCGAACAGGTACAACCATGAAAACATTTGCAAGACTTGGCATCCTTTCAGCCCTCGCCGCCCTCACACCGTCGCTGGCGTTTGCCCATAGCGGCGGCGCTCACATCCATGGCTTTTTCGCCGGCCTCGAACATCCGCTCCTCGGCATGGACCATCTGCTTGCCATGATCGCGGTCGGCATCATTGGCGCTCGCGCCGGCGGGCGCAGTATTGTCCTTGTCCCCCTGGCCTTTGTCTCGGCCATGGTCGCCGGAGCCTTGCTCGGCATGACCGGCATCGGCCTGCCTTCCCTTGAAGCGGCCATCGCGCTGTCGCTTGTGGTCTTCGGCGCCATGGTCGGTCTTGCCAGGCCGCTGCCGCTGGCCGCCGCAGCAGCATTGACGGCCCTGTTCGGCCTCTTTCACGGCAACGCCCACGGCCTTGAGGTTCCCGAGAGCGCCGGCGGCATCGCCTACGCCGCTGGTTTCATGCTCGGCTCGTCGATGCTGCATGCGATCGGCATTCTGTCCGCTGTCAAGCTGGCTGGTTGGCCGATGACGGTCCGCACCGCGGGGCTCGCCACCTCGCTGGTTGGAATGGCCATGGCGGCCCAAACTTTCTGAGTGTGGCGATCAAGCGCAGGCAGTCGGCAAACAGAACTGGAATGCAGATGAGCCAGAAATTGTCGATGAGGCTGCGGCGCATTCGCGATTTGCTGTACCAGATCCTGAAGATCCGTGCCGAGCGGCTTTGAAGGGCGCGGTTATCGCGTCCCTCCGGTCGAAATGAGCGTCAGAACTCGAGCGCCTGCCTGAGCGCCGGACCGCTCCTGATGCGCAGATCGAGGTCGGCCTCGATATGGTCGATGTGGTGCAGCATCAGTGCGCTGGCGCGTTCGGAATTGCCATTTTCCAGCGCCTCTAGGATATTCATGTGCTCGCTATGGCCGCAGCTCGAGACGCCCGAGCGGCCATAGAGCGCGATCACCAGCGATGAACGCGCGACCAGTTCTTCCATGAAGCGCTGGAGGATGATGTTTCCGGCGACCGACGCCAGCAGCAGGTGAAAATCGCCCGAAGCCTTGATCTCCGATCGTCTTGCGCTCGGTCCGCGTTCGGCAATGAAGCGGCCTTCTTCCTCGAGCTGCGCCTTGAAGGCAACGACATGCGCCGACGTCATCCGCCCGGCCGCGGCGATTGCGATGCCGGGTTCGATGAGCCTGCGCGAAGCAAAGACCTGGCGCGCTTCCTCCGGCGACGGATTGGCGACGAAGGCGCCGCGGTTGCGCTCGGTCCGCACCAATCCCTCAAAGGAAAGCATCTGTAGCGCCGCGCGCGCCACGGTGCGGCTGACATCGAACAAAGTGCCGACCTCGCCTTCCGACAGCTTGGTTCCGGGCGCCAGCCGACGATCGACGATCGCGTCGCGCAATTGGTCGCGGATCGTCTGGGCGCGATCCTCGTTGGCACTGTCGACAGCAGGGAAAGTCTGGTCGGCTATATTCATGATGGTAGTCCCTGCACCCCTTCTACCCTGAATCGGGTCGCGTGCACGAGGGCCAAAGTGAATACGATGTCAGAAAAGATTGCATACGATTTTTGCGAGAATCGCCCGCTATCGCCTATAATTTGTGCATTGCATAAGCATGCTGTTTCGGCAGGCAGCCGGATGCAATCCCGATTTCCCCAAGGTTTCAATCGCTTGCGGCCGAAGTAGGGCAATTGGCATGCATGATGCTTTGCTTAAGTTGATTTAGAGAGGAAGCCGGATGTCCAAAGCCGCCGAAATCGACATCGTGTCCGTTTCGAAAATCTATGGCGCAACGACTGCCGTCGAAGACATCAGCTTGAAAATCCCCGCGGGAACCTATTGCTGCCTGCTCGGGCCGTCCGGCTGCGGCAAGACCTCGACGCTGCGCATGATTGCCGGGCACGAGAGCATATCGAGCGGCGACGTGCGTCTCGGCAACACAGTGGTCACCGACCTGCCGCCGGCCAGGCGCGGCACCGCCATGATGTTCCAGTCCTACGCGCTGTTTCCGCATCTCGACCTGGTCGACAATGTTGCGTTTAGCCTCAAGATGAAGGGTGTCGGCAAGGAGGAGCGCCGCGCCAAAGCGCTCGATATGCTGAAGCTGATGCAGATGGAGGGCTATGCCAGCCGCCGCCCGGCGCAGCTTTCGGGCGGACAGCAGCAACGCGTCGCTCTGGCCCGCGCGCTGATCACCGACCCCGAAGCGCTGCTGCTCGACGAGCCGCTATCGGCACTCGATCCATTCCTGAAGATCCGCATGCGGGCGGAACTGAAGAAGCTGCAGACCTCGCTCGGCATCACTTTCGTCCACGTCACCCACAGCCAGGAGGAGGCGATGGCGCTCGCCGACCTGATCGTGGTTATGAATGACGGCCGCATCGAGCAGGCGGCGCATCCGCGCGTCGTCTTCGAGCGGCCGGCCACCGCGTTCGTCGCCCGTTTCATGGGCGATCACAACGTCGTCTCCGGCCGCGTCAGCGGCAGCCGCGACGGCATGGTTGTCTTCGATGTGCCGGGTGGCGCCTCGCTAGCGGCCAGCGGGCAGGGCAGGGCGATCGGCGAGCCGATCGATATCGCCATTCGTACCGACCATGTGCGGATCGGTGATCCGCCGGCCACCGGGCTGGGCTTCACCGGCATCGCCTCCAACGTCGAATACCGCGGCTCGACCGTGAAGCTCTCGGTCAATGGCGCCGGCATCGAGGATTTTACGGTGATCGTCGACGACACCAGCTTCTTCGCCAAGCCGGTCGCCGTCGGCGACGCGGTGCCGATCGCCTGGGACGCCGAGGACGCGATCGTCCTTGGCCGTCTCGATTCCTGAACCAGAACAACCAATCAAAACAGGGGAACTGACATGACCAACACCACCGACAAGAAGACAGGAATTTCCCGCCGCTCGCTGCTCAAGACCGGTGCTGCCGCCGTCGGTTTTGCCGCCGGTTCGGGTGCCATATCAGGGTTCCCGACGATCTGGGCGCAGAACCCGATCACGCTGCGCCAGTTCGGCACCGGGGTGTCGAACCTCAACGCCATTGCCGACAAGTGCAAGGCTGATCTCGGCATCACGCTGGAGATGACGGCGACCGATTCCGACGCCGCCGCCCAGCGTGCTGTAACCCAGCCGGACAGTTATGACATCGCCGACATCGAATACTGGATCGCCAAGAAAGTGTATCCGTCCGGCGTGATGCAGCCGATGGATGTCCAGAAGCTGAAATATTACGACAAGATCGTACCGCTGTTCATCACCGGCAAGCTGACGCCCGACAGTGTCATCGCCCAGGGCACTGCGCCGCATACGGTCGGTTTCGTCGAGGCGCAGGACGCCAAGACCTTCGCCAAGGAGCCGACGCAGTGGATGACGATGGTTCCGACCATCTACAACGCCGATACGCTCGGCATCCGCCCCGACCTTGTCGGCCGCGAGATCACCACCTGGGCTGACATCATGGATCCGGCCTTCAAGGGCAAGGCCGCCATTCTCAACATCCCGTCGATCGGCATCATGGATGCGGCGATGATCATGGAAGCCATGGGCAACATCAAATATGCCGACAAGGGCAACATGACCAAGGAGGAGATCGACAAGACGATCGACTTCCTGATCAAGGCCAAGCAGGACGGCCAGTTCCGGGCATTCTGGAAATCGTTCGACGAGAGCGTCAACCTGATGGCTTCAGGCGAAGTGGTCATCCAGTCGATGTGGTCTCCGGCGGTCGCGGCGGTGCGCTCCAAGGGCATCGCCTGCAAGTACCAGCAGCTTAAGGAAGGCTATCGCTCGTGGGGCGGCGGCCTTGGCCTGGCGGCGCATCTCAAGGGCGCCGAGCTCGACGCCGCCTACGAGTATATCAACTGGTACTTGTCCGGCTGGGTCGGCGCTTACCTCAATCGCCAGGGCTACTACTCGGCCGCCATGGATACGGCCAAGCAGTTCATGTCCGAGGACGAATGGGGCTACTGGGTCGACGGCAAGCCGGCCAAGGGCGATATCATGGCGCCGGACGGCAAGATCATGGAGAAGGCGGGCGCCGTGCGCGACGGCGGCTCCTTCGTCGAGCGCATGGGCAAGGTCGCCTGCTGGAACTCGGTCATGGACGAGGACCGCTACATGGTGAGGCGCTGGAACGAGTTCATCGCTGCGTAGCGCAAGGCAGCAATAGCTGAGATGTTGCATTCCTTCGCGCCCCCCTCTGTCCTGCCGGACATCTCCCCCACTTGGGGGGAGATTGGCAGCTTCGTTGTTGGCTCCTCTTCTTGCAATGTTGGAGATTGGCGAAAGCAGCGGCGACGGCCGATCTCCCCCCAAGTGGGGGAGATGTCCGGCAGGACAGAGGAGGGCGCGAAGGATCGTACCTTGCCAGATTATCGGCCCTCCGCGACACGCCAGGGCTGTTCCAGATGACTGTGACTCTCGATCAGCCTATAGCCGCTACCAAACCCGCCAGACGACGCCTGTCTCTTGCCCACCTCGTCCCCTACCTCCAGGCGACACCGCTGGCGCTGATCCTCGGCGCGTTCCTTTTGCTGCCGATCCTGATGATCGCCGTGGTCTCCTTCTGGGATTACGATTTCGCGGCGATGTACCCGGATTTCCTGACCACCAACTATTCCGACACGCTCGGCTCCTGGGTCACCTGGAAAACCTATCTGAACACGCTGAAATACGCTGCCATCGTCTGGGCGCTGACGCTGTTCATCGGCTTCTGGGTCGCCTATTTCCTCGCCTTCCATATCAGGACCACAGCCATGCAGATGGTGCTGTTCCTGGTCTGCACGGTGCCGTTCCTGACCTCCAACATCATCCGCATGATTTCGTGGATTCCGGTGCTTGGCCGCAACGGGCTGGTCAACTCGACGCTGGTTGAGATCGGGCTGATCCCGAAGCCGATCGAATGGCTGCTCTATTCCGAATTCGCCGTGGTGCTGGCCATGGTGCATCTCTACACGCTGTTCATGGTGACGCCGATCTTCAACACGCTGATGCGAATCGACAAGTCGCTGATCGAGGCCGCGCGTGATGCCGGCGCGTCCGGCTGGCAGGTCCTGTGGAACGTCGTCATTCCGCTTGCCAAGCCGGGCATGGCGATCGGCACCATCTTCGTCGTCACGCTGGTGATGGCCGACTTTTCGACGGTGCAGGTGATGTCCGGCGGACAGAGCGCCTCCGTCGCGCTGATGATGAAGAACCAGATGTCGCTGCTGCAATATCCGGCGGCCGCCGCCAATGCGGTCGTGCTCCTGGTGCTGGTGCTGCTGATGGTCGCCGGCATCCTGCGCATCGTCGACATTCGCAAGGAGCTGTGAGGCGATGAGCCACGACAAGCGCCCACTCGAATTTTACGTGCTGGCGGCCTTCTTCGCCCTTTTCGTGCTGTTTCTCTACGGCCCGCTCTCGGCGATCCTGATCCTCTCTTTCCAGGGCGAGAATGGCGGGCTGACATTCCCATTGAACGGCGTTTCGCTGCACTGGTTTGCCAATCTGTTCGAGCGCCAGGCAGTCGGCGATTTCGGCGGCAGTTTCAAACGCTCCTTCATCCTTGGCCTGATGGTGATGGTCGTGACCGTTGTCGTGTCGCTTCTCGCCGGTCTTGCCTTCCGCCAAAAATTTCGTGGCGCCACCGCATTGTTTTATCTGGCCGTCGCCAGCCTGGTCGTGCCGTCGATCATCATCTCGCTCGGCATTGGCGTCGTCTTCCAGCAGATCGGCTTTCGTCCCGCCTGGTACACGTCCGCCTTTGGGGCGCATCTGACATGGACCTTGCCTTTCGGCGTGCTGATCATGTTCGCCGTCTTCAACCGGTTCTCGCCGGCCTATGAGGAGGCCGCGCGCGACCTCGGAGCGTCGTCCTGGCAGACCTTCGCGCATGTCGTGCTGCCGATGATCGCGCCCAGCCTGATCGGCGTCGGCCTGTTCGGTTTCACCCTGTCCTATGACGAGTTCGCCCGCACGCTGATGACCTCGGGCACGTTCAACACGTTGCCGCTCGAAATCTACGGCATGACGACGAATGTAACGACGCCGGTGCTCTATGCGCTGGGCACCGTGACATCAGTATTTTCCTTCCTGGTGATCCTGCTGACGCTTGGCGCAATCGTCTATGTCGGGCGTCGCCGAGCGCGTGCATGAGACCTTCAGTGCAAATCCTCGTTGTCAATCCGAACACCACCGCCAGCATGACCGAAACCATTGCAGCTGCGGCGCGGTTGGTCGCCGGCGCCGGTACGGACATCGTCGCCGTGACCTCGACGATGGGTCCGGTTTCGATCGAAGGCTACTATGACGAGGCGCTTGCCGTGCCGGGCCTGCTGGTCGAGATCGCCGCCGGCGAGCGCTCGGGCGCGCAGGCCGCGATCATCGCTTGTTTCGACGATACCGGCCTCGATGCCGCGCGCGCCATGGCCAACATTCCGGTTATCGGCATTTGCGAGGCAGCGCTCAGCACGGCCTCGTTCATCGCCCAGCGCTTCACCGTCGTCACCACGACCGAGCGCTCGCGCGTGCCGGTCGAAGGGCTGGTGCAGCGCTATGGCATGGCGGGGCGGGCACGCGTGCGCGCCGCCGATATCCCGGTGCTTGCTCTCGAAGATCCGGCATCGGACGCGATCCTGAAATTGCGGGGCGAGATCGCGCGCGCGCTCGACGAGGATCGCGCGGAGGCCATCGTGCTCGGCTGCGCCGGCATGGCCGATCTCGCAGCCGAGCTGCAGCGGGAACTCGGCGTTCCGGTCATCGACGGCGTCGGCGCAGCGGTCAAGCAGGCCGAGGCCTTGATCGCGCTTGGCCTGTCGACCTCCAAGCGTGGCGCCTATGCAGGCCCACTGGCAAAGCCTTATCGTGGCGCATTGAAATCCTTCGCCCCCGGATCTGTTGCCGCCGAGTGACCGCAATGCGCCGAACGATCAGAACGCTCGCACTTGACGAAGTAAAAATCCTTGTCGACTGGGCGGCAGCGGAAGGCTGGAATCCCGGTGTTGGCGATGCCGTGGCGTTCCAGGCAGCGGATCCCGAGGGCTTCATCGGCGCCTTTGTCGATGGCGAGATGGTGGCCGGTATTTCTGCTGTGGCCTATGGCGACGATTTCGGTTTCATCGGCCTCTACATCTGTCGGCCGGACCGGCGCGGTGAGGGCCATGGCAAGGCAGTCTGGGACGCCGGCATGGCGCGGCTCGGCAACCGCACGATCGGCCTCGATGGTGTCGTCGAGCAGCAGGCCAACTATCGCAGCATGGGTTTTGCGCCGGTCTACCGAACGATCCGGTTCGTCGGATCGCCGGATGTTCCGGCAACCGCCGACAGTGGTATTCGCACCATAGACCCGGAACTCATGCCCAATGTGCTGGACTACGACAGCCGCTTCTTTCCCGCTCCGAGGCGATCCTTCCTGGAGCACTGGCTGCGTCCGCCGCACATGGCGCTTGCGATCGTCAAGGACGGCGTAATCGAAGGGTACGGCGTCGCGCGCCGATGCCGAGACGGTTGCAAGATCGGGCCGCTTTTTTCCAACAGCCTGGACGCGGCAAGTCGTCTCTTCGCCGCGCTCGCCGGCATCTCCGGACCCGGAAATGTCCATCTCGACGTGCCCGAGACCAGCGGGCAATTTGCAGTTCGGCTGACGTCCGCCGGCCTTCAACCGGGCTTCGAAACAGCTCGAATGTACAAGGGAAAAGCGCCGCAGTTAGCGCAATCCGGGGTCTTTGCAATAACGACCTTGGAGCTTGGTTGATTGGACGCAGGGTGGCCCTAATATAGCGGCTTGGCCATGTGCCGGGGCGCCGGCCATTCCGTTGTGATCCCGGGCTGCACCGGCCGCTCCAGATAGGTCGACAGAACCACATAGCTTCGCGTCGAGGTGACGCCGGGCGTTTCGTAGAGACGCGACAGCAGGCCTTCGAGCGCCCGAGTATCCTCGGTGCGGACCTTGATCAGCATGCATGTGTCGCCGGCCACCGAATGAATCTCCTCGACTTCGGGGTGCTCGGAAATCGCCATCAGTTCGGGGGTCTTTCCCCAGCCCTTGGTGTCGATGTGCACGAAGGCGAGCAACGGCTTGCGCACCGCCTTGGGATCGATGATTGCCGCGGTGTTGCGGATGGCGCCGCTGCGCCGAAGCCGCTTCACCCGTTCGTGCGCTGCCGGCGGCGACAGGCCGACGCGATCACCGAGCTCGGCATAGCTGACGGTGGCGTCGTCGACCAGAACGCCTAATATCTTTCGGTCGGTTGCGTCGACATCGCGGGCAGCAGGCCTGTTCTGCAGAATGCCATCTGTTTCTTCATCCATGGTGAAATTCCTTATTGATACAGAATTTAATACGGCGATTATCGTCGTATGACGAACAGTGATCAAGTCGCAACATTGACGGCAAGGCCGCCTATCCCGGCGCTCGCCTATCTGCTCACCGGATGCATCGCCGTGATCGGCTCCAACTCGCTGGTCCTCGGTCCGATAGCACCGGCGGTGGCGGCGTCGTTTGCGACAAGCGTGCCGGCTGTCATGATCGCGTCCGCCGCGTTCGGCCTCGGCACATCGGCAAGCGCCTTATTCCTGGCGCGCTATATCGATCGGCTTGGCGCTCGCCGCATGCTGCAAGGGGCGTTGCTGCTGCTGGCGATAGCGCTCCTCGCCAGCGCCGCCGCGCCGAAGGTAACGGCGCTGGTTGCGGCCCAGCTTCTCGCTGGCATCGCCGCTGGCGTCGCCATGCCGGCAATCTACGCCAGCGCCGCTGCGATCGCGCCGCCTGGCCGCGAAAGCGGGACGATCGGCGTCGTGCTGACCGGATGGACCCTGAGCATGGTCGCCGGCGTCTCATTGTCGGCGGTGCTTGCCGATCTGCTGCACTGGCGCGCTGTTTTCGCGGCGGTCGCAGCGCTTGCGGCGCTTGCATTGACCGGTCTTACGCTGACGTCGCTAAGCGATGTCAGGAAAAGCGGCCCGGCGCCGACGCCGCTCGGCGCCTTGGCCGTTCCCGGCATAGTGCCGCTTCTGGTCGCCTGCGGCGCCTTCATGACCGCCTTTTACGGCGTCTATGGCTATCTCGGCGATCACCTTCACAACGGCTTGGGACGGCCGGTCAGCGCCAACGGCTTGGCCGCGCTCGCCTATGGCGCCGGCTTCGGCATGGCGGCACTTCTCGACGGCGTGATCGATCGGCTTGGCGCGCGACGCGTCATGCCGTTCGCCTATCTGCTCGTCGCGATCGTCTATGTCGCGCTCGCCGCGGCAGGCGGTAGTTTCCATCTGACCATCGCGATGGTCGCGCTCTGGGGCCTTGCCAATCATTTCGGGCTGAACGTCCTGGTGATGCGCCTCTCGGCGCTCGATCCGGCGCGGCGCGGCACGATCATGGGTTTGAACAGCGCGGTGACCTATCTCGCGGTGTTTGTCGGCACCACTGCCTTCGGGCCGCTTTATTCCAGCTTTGGTTTTGCGGCATCTGCAATGGTCGCAGCGCTGCTCATGCTGGTTGCCGCTTCGGCGGCGGCGTGGCGTTCGCCGCGGCCCGTGTAGTCGCGGAGCCACGCGGCGGCAGAGCTTGCGCTCCCCTCCTGTCCTTCGACAAATGCAAATGAAAGTGCGATAGCATCCGGAAGGACGCGGCGCTGTATACCGGTATCCGGTTGTGAGCCTGTCTGGACATGCGATGAACATGACGCTTGAAACCACCGCCGACCCTTCGCCGAAAGAGCTCGCTTTTCTCGGGGAGCGACTCAGCGCGTTCAACGACAGCGATGTCGGTACGGCCAACAGGCAGGCGCTCGCCGTGTTCGTGCGCGATGAGCGCCGTGCGGTTGTCGGCGGCATCTCGGGATATACCGCCTGGGGCTGGCTCTATGTGCAATGGCTCTGGGTTGATGAGCGACTTCGCGGCCGGCACATGGCCGGCAGGATGCTGGACGCAGCCGAACAGGAAGCCGTCGCACGCGGCTGTCATGGCGCCTTGATCGACACTTTCAATCCGAAAGCGGCAACCGTTTATGAGCGTCAGGGATATCGGCCGTTCGGCGTGCTTCCCGATTTTCCCGTCGGCCGCAGCCGCGTCTTCCTGCAGAAGAAATTGTCGACTTGATCAGCCGGCAAGGCGCCCGCCGCGCATCGGCTGCGGCACACCGGTGGTGGTCGGGAAGCTGATCGGCAGGCCCCTGAGCACGCGGACCGCAAGGAAGGCAAAGCACTCCGCCTCGACCGCGTCACCCTTCCAGCCGAGCGCCTCCGCCGGCACGGCTTCGACGGCGGCGCGGCTGGCAAGCATGGCCATGATCGTCGGGTTGTGGCGGCCGCCGCCGCTGACCACCAGCCGCTTCGGCCGGTGCGGCAGGAGGTCGAGCGCCCTGCCGACGGCCGCGGCGGTGAAGGCCGTCAGCAGTGCGGCGCCGTCCTCGGCGTTCATCCCATCCGCCATGGCTGCGCCGAAATCGAACCGGTCCAGCGATTTCGGGTAGGGCTTGGCCAGGTAGGGATGCTGCAAGAGCTTGGCCAGCCGGGCTTCGTCCACAGTGCCGGCGCGGGCGAGCGCGCCGTCGCGATCCATTTCGCCAAGCCCTTTCGATTTGATGAAATCGTTCAACGGCGCATTGGCCGGTCCGGTGTCGAAGGCGACGACATTGTCCTTGCCGTCCCACCAGGTGATGTTGGCGACGCCGCCGAGATTGAGCACCGCCGTGTAGCCGCTGATATCGGCATCGCGCAGCAACGCGGCATGATAGGCGGCCGACAGCGGCGCGCCTTGCCCGCCGGCGCGCATGTCGGCCGAGCGGAAATCATAGGCGACCTTGGTGCCCAGTATGGCATGCATCAACGCTCCATCGCCGAGCTGGCGGGTCTGGCCGAGCCGGCCGGTTTGCGGGGCGCGATGCAGCACGGTCTGGCCATGGAAGCCGACGACGCCGATATCGGCCATCGTCAGCCGATAACTTTCGACCAGATCCTTGACGGCCGCCGACTGGGCGCGCGTCAGCGCTTCTTCGGCTTCGCGAAAGATTGCCGGCTCCGGCCCGGTGAAACTCCAGGTCCTGGCCTGGCGCAGCGTCTCCTCCAGCAGGCTCCGGATCGACCTGGGGTAGGGCGCCAGCGTGTAGGTGCCGAAATCCGCGATCCGCTCGCCGTCGGTCTTGATCAGCGCGACGTCGATATTGCCGTCCAGCACGGTGCCGGTCATCAGGCCGACGGCCCAGATTGGTTCCCCACTTTTCGCAATCATCACTTGTTAGGCTCCGTTGACGAGATCGCCGACCGATTGGCGAATCTCGATAATCCCGCTGTTGACGTGTCGGATGGATCCGGTTGGTGAGCAAGGTCGATGCCTTGCCTTTGTCGAAGTCGATCCGTCCTGTATACCAGTATCCCGGTATCCAGGCGGCTTCACAGCGTCTTTTCGCCTATCGCCTTTCGCAGAAACCCGCCCGCATTGTCGAGCGCCTTCCGCGCCTCTTCGATGCCCATCCCGGTGATTGTCACCAGTATCGCCAGCTTGACGTCTTTGCCGGTCTGGTCGAGCGCCCGTCGTGCCTGCTGCGCTGTGCAGCCGGTGGTCTGCATCACGATCCCAACCGCCCTGGCGACGAGCTTTTTGTTGCTGGGATTAAGGTCCACCATCAGGTTCTGATAGCTCTTGCCGATCCGGATCATGCTGGCTGTCGTCAGCATGTTGAGAACCAGCTTTTGCGCGGTTCCCGACTTCAACCGGGTCGAGCCGGCGAGAACCTCGGGGCCAACAAGCGGAGAGATGGCAATGTCGGCAATGCCGGCAATGACTGACCTGGGATTGCAGGAAAGCGCCACGGTCGTTGCTCCCACCTGCCTTGCATAGGTCAAGCCGCCGATGACGTAGGGTGTGCGGCCGCTGACCGCGATGCCGACCACGACATCGTCGGCGGTCAACTTGATGTCCTGCAGTGCCTTCATGCCTTGTTGCGGATCATCCTCGGCGCCTTCCACAGCCCGCACCAGCGCTTTGGGGCCGCCCGCGATCAGGCCGAGCACCATGTCCTCGGGCACGCCAAATGTTGGCGGACACTCCGAGGCGTCGAGAACTCCCAACCGGCCGCTCGTGCCGGCGCCCATATAGACAAGCCGCGCGCCTTTTTGAAACGCACTAACGATCCGGTCTACCGCGGCAGCAATTTCCGGAATGACCTTCTCGACGGCGGCCGGAACGCCGCTGTCCTCGTCATTGATCATGCGCAGGATATCGATGGTCGGCAGCAGGTCGATATCCATCGTCCTCGGGTTCCGATCCTCGGAAACCAACCGCTCCAGCTCCGACATCAACTCCTGTTCATTCATCCGCTTACTTTCAAACTTCTTGTCATCGGCATCAAGTAATGTGATGCGGCGCCAAGCGTTGACCAGTACCAGCGGCTGGCATTGGCGGACCCTGTTGGTCCAAACAAATGTTGACAACATCATCTGTTGTTGATCAGTGTTCAGTGATGATTGCGCGGGCCGGGTGAGGCGATGGACGACCTTGGAGCACAGGAACAAGCGGTTCTGGATCTCATCGCGGCGAACCCTTTCGCCGGCCAGCAGGACATTGCGAGCGCGCTCGGCATTGCCCGTTCGACCGTCGCGGCCCACATCGTGCAGCTCGTCAACAAGGGCTACATTCTTGGTCGCGGCTATGTGTTGCCGGCCTCGAAGCGCATGATCTGCATCGGCGGCGCGGTTCTGGACCGCAAGTACCACGCCAAGAAGGATCTGATCTTCGGGACGTCGAACCCGGTCGACGGCTATCGCAGCTTCGGCGGCGTCGCCCGCAACGTCGCCGAGAACCTTGTCCGCCTCGGCGTCGACGTAAGCTTCGTTTCGATTGTCGGCGACGACGAGACCGGCCGCTCGCTGGTGCGGCATCTGCGCGACCTCGGCGCCGACGTCAGCCAGGTCATCACCACAACGGAGCGGCCGACGGCGGAATATGCAGCGATCCTCGACCTCAATAACGATCTCGTGCTCGGCATCGCCGACATGGAGATCTTCGATCTGCTCTCGCCCTCCTATCTCGACCGCTTCTGGCCGCATCTGGCTTCGGCGACTTGGGTGTTCATCGACTGCAACCTGCCGGCCGCGACGATCGCAGCGCTGATGTCACGCAAGCAGGGCGCGCGCTTCAAGCTCGCCGTCGACACGGTCTCGTCGCCGAAATCGACACGCCTGCCGAAGGACCTGTCCGGCATCGACCTTTTGTTCACCAACCATGACGAGGCCAATATGATGCTTGGCATCACCGATGCCGACAAGCGGCTTAAGCCGAAGGAGGCTGCTGCAGCGCTGCGCGCGGCCGGCGCCAGCGAGGTGATCGTGACCATGGGCGCGCATGGATTTGCGGTCGCGACCGAAGGCGGGGTGGCAACGATGCGTTCCGTCCCGGCCCGCGCCGTCGACATCACCGGCGCCGGCGACGCAATGATTGCCGGCACCATGTACAAGGTGCTTTCGGGCGATCCCGTGCTCGACGCGGCGCGCACCGGCGCGCTGCTCGCCACACTGACCACCGAGAGCGAATCCAGCGTTCATCCTGATCTGTCGCCGCGCTTCCTCACCGCCGGCATGTACCGCATTCCCGCCTGAAAGCGAGACGACCCTGAAAGCGAGACAACCATGAAACCTTCACTTCTCCACCTGAACGACGAAGTCGCGGCAGCAGTTCAAGAAGGCCGCGCAGTGGTGGCGCTGGAATCGACGATCATCACCCACGGCATGCCCTATCCGGCCAATCTGGAGACCGCGCGCGGTGTTGAAACCGTGGTGCGCGAGAACGGTGCGGTGCCCGCCACGATCGCGGTGGTCGCCGGCAAGATCAAAGTCGGGCTCGGTGACCGGGAGCTGGAGCAGCTGGCAGCGGCAAAAGACGTGGTCAAGGCCTCCGGGCGCGACCTCGCCGCCATCATGGTGCGCGGCGGCTCGGCCGGAACGACTGTCTCGGCGACGATGCGGATCGCCGCACTCGCCGGCATCGGCATTTTCGCGACCGGTGGCGTCGGTGGCGTGCATCGTGGCGCCGAGGCCACTTTCGATATCTCGGCCGACCTGACCGAACTCGGCCAGACCGGCACGACCGTCGTCTGCGCCGGTGTGAAATCGATCCTCGATATTGCAAAGACGCTGGAATATCTGGAGACGCAGCGCGTGCCGGTGATTGCCTATCAGAGCGACGATTTTCCGGCCTTCTATACACGCTCCAGCGGATTGAAAGCCGATCACCGCCTCGATACGGCCGAGGACATTGCGCAGGCCATGCTGCTGCACGAGCAGATCGGCTCGGGCACCGGCATCCTCGTCGCCAATCCAATTCCGGAAGTGGATGCGCTCGATCCGGCCTTCATCGACGGCACGATCACGGCAGCGGTGGCAGAGGCCGAGACACGCGGCATCGGGCGCAAGGACCTGACGCCGTTCCTGCTCGCCCGCATCAACGAGCTTTCGCAGGGTCGCAGCCTGAAGGCCAATATCGCGCTGGTCCGCAACAACGCCGTGCTCGCTGCCCGTATTGCCGTGGCGCATGCGGGATTGAAGCCCGTGGGCAGATAGACTCAAGCACCCGGCCAGCGCTACCGGCCTTCGATCTCCAGCCTCATTGGGGCGGCACGTCACGTATGCTAGCCGCCGGTGCGAGGTCGAAGACCCGCCCGGCATTGAGGATATTGTTCGGATCGAAAGCCGCTTTCAAGCGCCGCATGGCCGCGATCTCGGCATCGCTGCGCACCAGGTGCAACCATTCCTTCTTGTCGAGGCCGATGCCATGCTCGGCCGAGACGCCGCCGCCGGCCGCAGCCACGCTGCGATAGACGATGTCATATGCCGCCGCCGGATCCACCGTGCGCACCTGATAGTGCAGATTGCCATCACCGAGATGGCCGAAGACGTAGATGTCGGCGTTGCGGTCAACGGCCTGGACCGCAGCTTCCGTTTCCCGCAGGAAAGTGCCCATCCTCGCCAGCGGGATGCTGACATCGACGCCGACCACGCCTTTTATCGAAAACAGGAAGCGATTGGCGTCCTCTCGAACCGCCCACAGCGCGCGGAATTCGCGCGGCGACTGCGAGACCACTACGTCGTCGATCACGCCGTCCTCGACCGCCTGCATCAGCACATCGGCAAAACGTTCGCCGTCGCGGTCGGGCTCGCTGCCCTGTATCTCGGCCAGCACATAAACGGGCGAGCCGACGGGCAGCGGCGCCGGCGCGTCCATGCCGGCGATCATGGCGCCGTAGAGCGGTTCGAAATTCACCTCATAGGCCGAGAGCAAGGGTCCGAGCTTCTGCCTGAGCAGCGCAAGCAGCGCGATCGCCGCGTCGAGCGAAGCAAGCGCGCAGAAGGCGTTGACCTCGGTGGCCGGCTTCGGGTGCAGCCGCAGGCAGGCCCGCGTGACGACGCCGAGCGTGCCTTCGCTGCCAATGAATAGCTGGTTGAGATCATAGCCGGAATTGTCCTTGGGCAAGCCCTTGAGCGACGTCAGGATGCTGCCGTCGGCAAGCACCGCTTCCAGGCCGAGCACCTGCGCGCGGTACATGCCATAGCGCAGCACGCGGATACCGCCGGCATTGGTGGCGACATTGCCGCCGACCGTGGCCGTGCCGCGCGCGCCGATGTCGACGCCGAACAGCAAGCCTGCCGCATCGGCCGCGTCCTGCACCATCTGCAGCGGCGCGCCGGCCTCGGCGACGATCGTCGCCGCCTCGCGGTCGGGAGTCTCGATCGCCGTCATGCGCTCCAGCGACAGCACCGCTTCGCCGGGCTGGATGCGAGCCGCACCGGCAAGCCCGGTTCGGCCGCCCTGGACGACAAGCCTCTGCCGCGCCTCGTTGCACAGGCGCAGTATGTCCGCCACCTCGCCGGCAGTGCGCGGACGCAAGACGAACTCCGGCGGTGCGCCGGTCTTGCCGTCGGGATCTTCCCTGTAGCGCGGTCCGGCCTCGTCGGCCGAAACGATCGCTGATCTGTCCAGCCGTTTTTCCAGCCGCGACAGGAGCTCGGCGACCTTCTGTGACATGGGGGCTCACTCGTTCGCCCTAGGCGCCTCGGCCTCGGCGCGAACCAGCTTGATGTCGGCTCCCGCCGCCCAGGCGCCGATATCTTCCCGGCGCAATGCCGCCGCCATCATGTCCGGAAACAGATCCGGCGTGCAGGCGAAGACCGGAATGCCAAATGCGGCAACCGAACCTGCCATTGCCGGATCGTAGCCGGGCCGGCCTTGGTCGGTCAGTGCCAGAAGCACGACGACATTGACGCCGGATCGAACCAGCGCCGCCAGCCGCCGCAGCAACTCCTGGCCATTGCCGCCTTCGTAGAGGTCGGTGATCAGCACCAGATGCGACTTGGTTGGCCGCTCGATACGGTCGGCGCAATAGGCAACTGCCTGGTTGATATCGGTGCCGCCGCCAAGCTGCACGCCGAACAGTACTTCGACGGGATCGCTGAGTTCTTCGGTAAGGTCGACGATGGCCGTATCGAAACAGACGAGCTTGGTGCGCACGACCGGCAGCGAGGCCATCACCGCCGCGAAGATCGAGGCGTAGACGACCGAGCTTGCCATCGAGCCGGACTGGTCGACACAGAGAACGACTTCGTCAAGATCGACCAGCCGGCGCTGCTTGCGCATGAAACCAACCAGCTTCTCCGGCACGATAGTTTTGTGCTCGGGCTGGTAGTGGCGAAGGTTCGCCGAGATGGTGCGCTGCCAGTCGATATCGCGCGCACGCGGACGGTTGGTGCGCTTCGATCGGTCGAGCGCGCCGCGTATCGCCTCGGCGGTCTTCTGCTCCAGCTTCTGCATCAGCTTGGCGACAATGTCGGCGATGATCGTGCGGGCGATGTCCTTGGTCTTGGCCGGCATGACCGAGCGGAGCGAAATCAGGTCGGCGACCAGGTTGACGTCCGCCTCGATCGCCTTGAGGAACTCCGGCTCCATCAGCATCTGCTTCAGGTCCAGCCGTTCGAAAGCGTCCTTCTGGACAATCTGAACGACCTGCGCGGGAAAGAAGGAGCGAATGTCCCCCATCCATTGCGCAACGCGCGGTGCCGAGCGGCCAAGACCGCCACGCCGCTTGCGCGGGTCACTGGCCGCCGCGCTGGCACCATCGCCGTAGAGAGCATCGAGTGCCGCCGAAAGTCGTTTGTCGTCGCTGGAAAGTGCCGCCGACGCCTCGTCATCGGCGCCGATCGCCAGGCGCCAGCGGCGCTCCCCTCCGGCATCTGCAGTGAGTCGGCCGGGCTCGTTCATTTCGCCCTCGTCATCCATTGCCGTTTCCTCCCATGAGCAATGGTCCAAGCCGTTCCAGGTGTCGGCGCCATGCCTCGCCGCCATCCGGCGTCGGCGTCAGGCCAGCCGGCAAGCGCGCGGCGCGGCCGAGAACCGCTTCGATCAGCCGCCGGCGCTCCATGCTGTCCAGATTGGAAAAGACGCGGCGCAGCAACGGCAGGTGCGCGATGAAAGCATCTTCGTCGAGAGATTTGAGCCAGGAATCGACCGCGCCGCGCAGACCTTCGTCATAGATCAGCCGTTGACCGGCTGTGCTGAAGAAGCCCTCGAAGAACCCCGCCGCCTCGGCGACTGGCGTGCCCGGCGACAGGCGTCGCCCGAGCAGCCCGGCTGCGGCTTCGGCGGACAGGCGGCCGGCCTCGTAGAGCAGGTGCGCGGCGCATCCGGCCAGCAGCGCCGTCGCCCGCGACCCCTCCAGCACGGCAGCCAGCCCGTTGCGCCATCCGTTCAGCACGTCTTCCCCGGGCTCGACCAGCCTGATCGCCTCATCGGCCTTGCGCATCGCGCTAGCCAGCGTCGCGGCGGCCTGCTCATCCAGGTCGCGTGCCGCATAGGGAAGCGCGATCGCACCTTCGACGATCAGCCGCTCCATGAGGCCGGAAAGCCGGTTCGTCTCCGTTTTGCGGGCCTCGCCGTAGCGGATGATGTCGGCGAGCGGCGGCACCGAGGCCAGAATCTCCAGGCATTCGCTGCTGCGCGCCGCGCGCGCCTCCAGGGCCGCGAGACCGGCCGTCGATGCTTCCGACAGGCCTGCCGTGATGGCGCCCTGGACCAGTGCCGCAAGAGTATCGAGGGTCGCTGCGGCTTCGATCATCTGGATCAGGCGGCCGTTGGCAGCCTTTTCGATGGTCGGCCCGTAGATCAGGTTCTCCACCAGGCGAACGGCATATTCCGGCTCCCAGGCCAGGGCCCACCGCTCGCGGAAGGTGCCACGGCTGCGACCGGCGTCCGTCAACTTGCCCCAATGCACGCCAAGCACGTTCAGCCGATGCAGCAATGTCGAACGAAACAGCCCGCTGTCGCTTCGCAGGTCGACGGATAGTTCCCGCTCCAGCGCTTCAGGTTTCAGCCGCGCCGCCTTCTGGTTGCGCTGCAGATCCTCGATCAACGGCGCCAACGGCGTGTCGGGTGGAATTTCGCCGACGTCCGCACCTAGAAGCAGCTCAGCCTCGACCAGGGCCCACAGCAACGCTTCGCCATTGAACAGAGCCGCAATTGCGGCGTCGCGCAATTCCTCAAACCCGGGTTTCGGCCGCTCGCGAATCGCGGCGAGCGTGCGGGCGAGCCGCTCCGCTTCGATCAGCGAAGCGGTCGAGACCAGGTGACCCTTCACCCGCAGCACCGCTGCAATCATTGCAAGCCACAAGCTTGCTGCATCGCGCCGGCCGCGCGTGCGCCAGAGATGCTTGCACCAGCCGGGTGCGACGACGCCCGCGCCATAGCCGTAGCCCAGCGCCAGACGCGGTCCCGTCCACGGCGCCCATGTCATCGTGCTCTTGCGCCTTGCAATCCCCTTAAGCAGGGCTTGATCGTTTTTCTGCGTGTGTGTCGCCTGCAGTGCCGGCACATGCCACGCCCCGCAGACGACGGCGATAGGTCCGTCGAATTCCTTGCGCGCCGCAGCGATTTCGAGCCGCATATGCGCTTCGCGCTGGGCCTCGAACTGCGCGATCGAGCCTTCACCATCCCTCAGCATTATCA
Source organism: Mesorhizobium sp. WSM4807 (assembly GCF_055811615.1). Classification (NCBI taxonomy): domain Bacteria; kingdom Pseudomonadati; phylum Pseudomonadota; class Alphaproteobacteria; order Hyphomicrobiales; family Phyllobacteriaceae; genus Mesorhizobium; species Mesorhizobium sp. WSM4807. The sequence continues at coordinate 74,400 of NZ_JBVVQY010000015.1, read as the reverse complement.
TCGCGTCGGAGATGGCCGCGAATATGGGGCCTGGTTCCGGATTCTGCTCGATGATGTCCGACCACCAGCTTTCGCCATCCTCATAGCCGGCGGCGCGGGCCAGCGTGCCTATCGGATCACGCCGATACGGAGCCACATCGTCACGCTCGCTTGCTTCTTTCGCTTCGTCAGCATCGACTTTTTCCGCGCCGTCGACCGCCGCTTCCGAGAAGCGCGCCGACGACGGCAGGTCGATGAAGCGCAACGCCGCCTTGTTGTCCACGGCCCAAAGGACCGCCTGATATTCCGGCGAGAACTCGGCGAATGGCCAGAAGCTTGTCGAAGCCGGATCCTCCTCCGGATAGCAAAGCAGCGCTACCGGCAGCTGCATCTCCGGGCGGGCCAGCAACGGCAGTAGTGCGGAGGCATCGATCGGCCCCTCGATCAGCACGGCGACCGGCTGCAAATCCTGCAATGCCTGCACAAGGCTGTCGGCGGAACCCGGCCCGTGATGGCGTATGCCGAAATAGGCGACGTCGCTGTGCCCCATGGCGCGTCAGATCGCTGCGTTCAGGGCCGCATAGTAGCCGGCATAGTCGGGCCGCTTCTTGAGCACTGTTTCCAGATATTCCTCAAGCACTGCCTTGTCCTGTACCGGGTCTTTCACGATCGCGCCGACAAGGCTGGCGGCGAGACCTTCGGCGCCGAGCTTGCCGCTGTCGAACCACGCCGCCTGGCTCAGCCCGCCAACCATCGTCGCGATCGCCTCGGCGGTCGACAGCGAGCCCGAGGGCGTCTTCAGCGTCACCTTGCCGTCGGCGGTCGCACCGGACCGCAATTCCCGGAAGATGGTCAATACCCGGGCTATCTCCTCGACGACATTTTTCGGCACCGGCAGGTCGAGCCCGCCGGCCATCTCATCGACCCGCTTGGAGACGATCGCCACCTCTTCAGCCATATCTTCCGGCAATGGCAGCACCACGACATTGAAGCGACGCTTGAGTGCCGAGGAGAGCTCATTCACACCTTTGTCCCGATTGTTTGCCGTGGCGATGATGTTGAAGCCGCGCTGGGCATAGATCGATGTGTTCAATTCCGGGATCGGCATCATCTTTTCTGAAAGCACGGTGATCAGCGTGTCCTGCACGTCAGAGCCCATGCGGGTCAGTTCCTCGAGCCGGCAGAGCTTGCCGGTCTGCATGGCGCGGTAGAGCGGCGTCGGCACCAATGCTTCCTGGCTCGGGCCCTTTGCCAGAAGTTGTGCATAGTTCCAGCCATAGCGGATCTGGTTCTCGTCGGTGCCGGCCGTGCACTGCACGATCAGCGTCGAGTCGCCCATGATGGCGGCGGCCAGATGTTCCGACACCCAGGACTTGGCCGTTCCGGGAACGCCGAGCAGCAACAGTGCGCGGTCGGTGGCGAGCGTTGCCACCGCGGTCTCCATCAGTCGGCGGCGACCGACATATTTTGGCGTTACCGGCGTGCCGTCACCGGCCTTCCCGCCCAGCAGATAAGTCAGCACAGCTTGTGGCGAGAGGCTCCAGCCGGCAGGCTTTTGCCTGTCGTCACCGCGCGCCAGCGCCTGCAATTCAGAGGCATAGGCCTGCTCGACCGGGAGACGGATGGCAGCGTTCATATGAATTCTCCGGATTGATCATGTCTCGGTTCTAGACTGATGTTCGGCCAGCGCCGCGTTGAGACGCAGGACACCGAGTGATGGGGCTGCGGGCGGCATGCCGGCCGCGACGACCTCGTCGATCAATTTTGCTGCTGTGGTCGCCGTGGCAAGGAAGCCGATCGTTTCCAGTATATCGTCGGCGCCCCGGCGCATGGCGTCGTCGTTTCCCGCAACGGCGGAACGCAGCACCGCAAGAGCCGACCCATTCGAAAGATCGTCCCATTCCAGCCACCCAGCATCAATGCCTTCCGCCAGATTGATCGCGTTGAGGTAATTCGCTTGCTTGAGGATCAGCCGGACGAGGGCTCGTTTTCTGCGACTGTCCAGGCGCGGCGTCAGGTGCAGTACGAACAGCGCTGGCTTGCCGCCATCGGCGACAAGTGCGTCCGCCATATGCGTCACCGCGGTGTCGCTCCCCGAAGCGGCGACCATTCGTGCGATCAGGATGTCGGCATTGTTGTCGGCGCCGAATTGCCAGGCGCCTATGAACTCAGGTTCGGTAGCACTGAACCGCGCGGCCAGGTCGACCAGATTGCAGGTCTCGAACAATTCGGCGCGACGTTTTTCCTGCGCCGGCGATTTCAATTTCGCCGGCGTGTAGATGCTGCGGCGGCGGATGAAGCCGGACTTGCCTTCGCTGATGAAAGCGGCGAGTTCAGCTGCGGGATCATCCGGTCCGCCATCGTTTGAACGGCCGTGCTCCCCCAGCCTTGCCAGCAGCCGGCCAGCCAGTTCACGCACCTTGCCGGACCTGTCGGCGGAGAGGCTTTTAAGGAACGGCGCGTCCTCAGGATTCAGGCCGAAGCGCATGAGCTCGACGAGCGCAAGCCTGACCTCGGCGGGCTCGCCCGATGCCTTGGCCTCGACCAGCAGTCGAGCCGAAGCCGGTTTACTGCGGCGCATGTCTGCCAGCGCGATGCGTCGCGCGGCGGGATAGAACTCATCCCAGTTATCCGCCGTCAGTTTCTCTTGCGGGGCATGTCTCTCGCCGTCCAGGCTTGCTTGCCAGTCGATCCAGGGAGCGTAGACGTCCGGACTGTTCTGATCCGACGCGACGGGCATCCAGTCCATCGGATGAAGGACAAAGCCGCGGCTGGCGACAAGCGTCACCACGCGCGTCTTGCGTCTCGCGTCGGCGGCATGTTTCAGAGCGGCTCTGAACAGCGGCCGCAACCGCTCCGGCAGCATAGGGAGCGCAAGCCTGGGCAGCGGCGGCCGGCGCTTGAGCGTCTTCGGCGCCGCCGGCCGCAGGGCGACGTCGAGCGCCTGTGCTGCGATTGCCAGGAGCCGGCGCTCCTGCTCGTCGGGACTTGCACCGCCGGCGATTGTCTTCCAGGCGGTTGGAGCCAGATCGAACGTGGCTCCGCCGGTGATCCAGCAATCGCGCATTGTCGCCAGGCCAGTTTGCTCGCTCTCATTCACGACAGGTCAAGCCTCCCGAACCCGCTTTGCGCCGCCAAGAGGTCAAGCCTGGCGCCATCCCAGAGCGCTGCCGTGGCCGCAAGGTCGAGGCCGAGCAATGTTTGATTGACGGCGCCTGCGATCGGCAAGGCGATCCCTTGCGGATCGTCCGCGGCCTGCCACCAGCCTGTGCCGCGGTCGTCGACCAGGATCGCACCAGGCGGCAGCATGAGAGGACAATCGGTAATCCAAGGCGCAGCATCCTGATAGGAAGCATGTGTGGCGAGTGGGTCCTTTGCGCCAATGCTGAAATCAGGCCACGCGCCGGACATCACTTCACCCATGCGTTCCGCCACCAGTGCGCGAAGCGGCTTGCGTGATGGATAGAAGACCAGCCGGGCACCGAAACGATCGCCCGGTGCAAAAGCGTTGGACCGGCGTCCGGCAGAGGCCGGAAAATAATCGAGCAGCACGGCAAATTGCGGGGTAGCGCTCTTCAGATCAAGCAGCCAGGTCGAATGGCTGACGAGACCGTCACGGCGGCTCTCGATCTTCTCGCCCAGAACCTCCCAGAAGCTTTCGACCTGTCTTGCATCCGGATTGGCCAGGACCTGTTCGCGGGTTTCAGAGGTCGATACGAGGCGCTTCAGCTCTGGGTCGTTGGGCGCCGACCGCCACGCCTTGGCCAGCAGCACAAGCTTGCCGAGCTCGCGGATCGCCGCATCCGGTTTTTCCTCGCCGCGCAGCGCCATCAGCCGCGATGGGATCTCGTCGATGCGACCGGCAAGCGCGGTTGCCTTCATGTCGACCAGCCGCGCGGCAATCCGGCGGCAACGGTCGCTGCTGCCGTCGACAAACCCGGAAAGACCAAGCCGCAACTGATCGGCGATCCATTGATCGAGTTCATCGAGCGCCGCCGACACTGCTTGTCGTGTGTCTTCCGCCCGCTTGCGCTGCGCTGCCTCTCGACGCTCCACCGCCGCAACGTCTTCGACGGCCGCGCTCTCGTCCGACCGTGCGGCGTCATCGATGCTCTTGGCTGCCGCACCTTGTATCGATTGCGCTAGCGGTGGCGTCGTCTTCCTGCGCCTGCCAAGCCAGTCATTCACCCATTCCGGCGAGGATTCGGCCGCGGCAAAACTGGCTGGCGCGGTGGCGGCAATCCACATCAGGGCCAGCGTGTGCTTGCACGGGAATTTTCGCGACGGGCAGGTGCATTTGTAGCCGTGATCGCCAGTGTCTACCACCACCCGATATGGATTGGAGCCGGAGCCCTGGCATTCACCCCAGATGAGCGCCTGCTGCTCATTCTTTTCAAGCCGCGGCCAGTTCGATCGCTTGGTCAGCTTGGAGGCGGCGCTCAGCGACGCTTGATCAGGAGCAAGCGCCTCAATGGTCTTCAAATCGAATTCCAAGCCGCGCCCCTCGTGACTCGAACCAAACACCTGTCGCCAGGATAGATAGCCGTTTGTGAAGAATTATTGTAGCTCTCGTGAAGCGAAGATCGATACGTCTCTGCCCCTATTCTCCTAATGTGCCCGAATCCGCCTGATCCGCAAGCGACGTCCACCGCCATTCGGCAGGCGGAGGACTTCCAGCAAAGCGCGGCGTTTGGCGCCGGCCAGCCCAGTTATGCGCTCAGGTGGACGGGAGCAGGCCTTGGCGGCCCATGCAACTGGAGGTCGCCTGAAGCAAAGAGGGGCGTCAGCCTCTGCCTTTCAGGAATTCGATCACCATTGCTGCCGTCCAGGTGAAACGGCCGCCGCCGAGCGGTTCGCCGCTGAGCGGATCGTAATATTCGGCAAAGCCGCTATCGGCGATGAGATCGAGGCTGGACTGGGTGATATGCCGGGCGACATCTGCACAGCCGGCAGCAGCAAGGCCGTCGGCGATCATGTAGTTGACCACCAGCCAGACCGGGCCGCGCCAGTAGCGTTTGGCGTCGAAGCGGGGGTCGTCGAGATCGTGCGACGGGACGATGTAGCCCGCCTTGCCGGCGATACGCTCGATGGTGGCGGCGATTGCAGCAGTGCGGGGTTTCGGGATGGCCGAGAAGACCGGCAGGATGCCTCCGACGGAGGCGCTGTCGACGAGCTTTCCGGCGACGCGGTCGAGGCAGAGATATTGGCCGTACGTATCGCTCCACAGCCGCTCCATCGCCGAAAGCCCTTTTTTGGCGCGGCTGCGGTTGGCGTCGGCGATCTCCATTTCGCCAAGCGTCTCGGCGAGATCGGCAAGGTCGGCCGCTGAGCGGATCAGGATGGCGTTGAAGCCGGGATCGACGATCTGGAAGGGTGAGGCATCGTGCAGCTTTGGATTGTCCCAGCCAAGTGCGCGAAAATGCTGCAGCAGCCAGAGGTAGCGGTCATATTGCGCCTTGGTCGGCCGGTGCGCCGGGTCGGCATGCAAGGTGTCGCGGCGCGTGTAGGGCTCGACGCCTTCGGTCGGCACACGCTCGAAGGCGTCGTCCCAGTCGATGGAATTGTCGCGGCCGGACTCCCATGGATGAATGATTGCGACCAATCCTTCGTCCCTTGGATCGCGGTTTTCGTAGAACCAGCGATGCCAGGCGTCGATCTTCGGCAGCAGCGCGCGGGCGCGCTCGGCGGCCAGTTTTTTGTCCCTGGCCCGGTCGAACAGGCGGCGAACGGCAAAGCCCGCCACCGCCGGCTGGGTGATGCCGGAGGTGGCAGTTGGGCGGTTGGTTCTCCAGACCTCCGGCCCGGGGAAATAGCTGTCGTTCAGGACATGAAAGACGATATGCGGCACCATGCCGTCCGGCCATTGATGGGCGAACAGCGTCTCGATCTCGGTCCAGGCGCGCGCCTCGTCATAATGGGCGAGACCGAGCGCGGTCAGGCAGGAATCCCAGTTCCACTGGAACGGATAGAGGCCCTTGGTCGGGATGGTATAGTCGCCGTGGTCGTTTTCCCTGAGCACCTCGACGGCACGGGCGATGGTTTCGTTGACGGCAAGAGAGATCATTGAAGCGTTCGTACTTTCAGGATTGAAGGGCGTTGGCGCGATTGAAGGGCGTTGGCGGGATCAAAGGGCGTTGGTGGTTTCAGGATCGAACCAGCGGATGCGATCGGCTTTGGGCGCAAGTCGCAGGTGTTCGCCGACGGCGATCGCGGCATTCGATTCGAGGATGGCGCGAAACAGCCCACCCTCGACATCGCAGGTGACCAGCGTGTGCGGACCGAGCGGCTCGACGACGCGCACGGTGGCATGCAGCCCCTCGTCACTTGCGTCGACATCTTCGGGGCGAATGGCGAATTCAATTTTGTGCTTGTCCGATTTGGGGCCGGGCAGCGTCAGGCCGGCGACGGTCCAGCTTCCGTTCGCAGTCTTCGTCGCGGGGATGAAATTCATCGGCGGATTGCCGATGAAGGAACCGACGAAGCGGGCGGCCGGGTTGCGATAGACCTCGACCGGCGAGGCGGCCTGGACGATATGGCCCTGATGCATGACGGCGATGCGGTCGGCGAGGCTCATCGCCTCGACCTGATCGTGAGTGACATAAATGGTGGTGGTCTTGGACGCGGCGAGCACGCCCTTGAGTTCGGCGCGCATTTCGAGCCTGAGCAGCGCGTCGAGATTGGACAGCGGCTCGTCCATCAGGATGACGTCGGGCTCCATGGCGAGCGCGCGGGCGACGGCGACGCGCTGGCGCTGGCCGCCGGAAAGCTGGCCCGAATAGCGTTTCAGCAATTGCTCGATATGCATGAGCTCGGCGGTGCGGTTGACGCGGCGTTCGACCTCTTGCTGCGCCAATTTCTTCATGCGCAGGCCGAAAGCGATGTTTTCGAACACTGTCAGATGCGGAAAGACCGCATAATTCTGGAACACCATGGCGATGCCGCGGTCGCGCGGCGGCAGATGATCGACGCGACGGCCGCCGATCCAGACCTCGCCCTGGCTCGCCGTTTCCAATCCGGCGACGATCCTGAGCAATGTCGTCTTGCCGCAGCCCGAGGCGCCGAGCAGCACCATGAACTCCTGGTCGGTGATGGTGAGGTCTATCGAATGCAGCGCGGTGAAGCCGCCGAAGCGTTTGGCCACTTGTTTTATGGCGATCTCAGCCATCGGCTTTCTCCCTATCGCGCGTCATCGGTTGGCGATCCCCCACATGGCGAACAGGTATTTGCGGACGGCGAAGATGAAGATCAGCGCTGGGATGACCAGTGCAGCCCCACCTGCGAATTTGAGATAAAGCGGCGACTCGCCCAGGCTCTGCAGCAGGAAGGCGGTCAGCGTCCGGTTCTCTATGGTGAGCACGGCGGCGGCAAACACCTCGTTCCAGGAGATGGTGAATGCAAAGACCGCCGAGGCCGCGATGCCGGGCAGTGCCAGCGGCAGGATGACCTTGCGAAACGCCTGCAGGCGGGTGCAGCCGAGCGTCCACGCCGCTTCCTCGAGCTCTACCGGAATGCCTGAGAACAGCGAGAAGGTGATCAGCACCGCGAATGGCAGCGCCAGCGTGGTGTGAACCAGCGCCAGCCCGATGGCGGTGTCGTCGAGGCCGGTGCGGATGAACATCACCGCAAGCGGCAGCGCCAGCAGCGGCAGCGGAAAGGCGCGGGTCATCAGCACCAGGAAGCGGAACGTGCCCTTGCCCGGAAAATCGAAGCGCGATAGCGCGTAGCCGGCGGGCGCGCCGAAACCGATCGAGAGGATCATCGTCAGCGTGGCGACGAGGACCGAGTTCCACAGCGCACGGCCGACGCCGGCGAAATTGATGAAGAAAGACAGGCTGCCGAAATTGAAGGAAGGGAAGAAGCGTTTCGGAAAGGCAGTAACCTCTTCCGGCGACGACAAGGCATTGACTATCAGGAGATAGATCGGCAGCAGCACCCAGACCGAAAGCAGGATGACGGTGGCGACCAGCAGCCAGTTGCCGGCCTTGCGGGTCGCGGGCGCGGCGATTGGGATCTCTGCGACGGCGCTCATATGCGCGCTTCCTTCGGCACGCGCAGCACCCGCAGGAAGAACAGCGTGAGCCCGACCGAGATGGCGAGGATGAGCAGGGCGAAGGCGGCGGCAACGTTGCGGTCCTGCAACGAGAACTGCCAGTTGTAGGTCTCACCCATCAATACCGGCAAATTGGTGCCGCCGAGCGCCGCCACCACGGCGAAAACCTCGAAGGCGAGGATAACGCGCAGGATGATCGCCGTCTGCAGGCTGGGGCGCAGCAAGGGCAGCGTGATCTTGACGAAGCGGCTCCACGGGCTCGCGCCAAAGACCTCGGCCGCCTCGTGGTATTCCCGGGGGATGAGCCCCATGCCAGCGACCAGGATGACCATCATGATCGCAGTCGCGCGCCAGATCTCGGCCAGTATCACTGCGACGAAGATGGTCAGCTTGCTCTGGTAGCCGAGGAACATGACGGGCCTGTCGACGAGGCCGAGGTTCGACAGCAGAGTGTTGAGGAAGCCGGACTGGTCGAAAATGGCGAGCCAGATCAGCCCGGCGGCGAGATCGGAGATGCCGAGCGGAATGGCGAAGATGTAGAGCGCCGCACCCCGCCCGGTTTCGAGCCTGGACACGACCGTAGCCATCAACAGCGCCATAACCAGCTGGATCGGCACGACGATGGCTGCGAGCAGGATGGTGTTCCAGAAGGCGACCGGGAATTTCCAGTTGCCGGTCATGGTTCGAAAATTGTCCAGCGTGAAGCCGCCGTCACGGGTGAAAGCCTCAAAGGCGACCAGCGCGAACGGGTAGAGGAAGAAGACGCAAAGGAACAGCGTCGCCGGCATCAGCAGCAGATAGGGCAGGGCCTTGCCGTGCATGGCATGTCCTTTGGCGTGGTGCGGGCTGGCGCCCGGAACGCAACAGGTTCCGGACGCCCCTCGGGAGGTTTCTAGTCGACCGGGCAGGCGCCTTCGGACGGCTTATCGGGTGCCCAGCAGGGCGCCTTGGCCTGGTCGATGAGGGCCTTGAGCGCCGTCGCCTGTTCCTCGATCACGCCACGCACATCCTGGCCACCGAGCACGATACGCTCGAAACTGTCGACATAGACCTGGTTGAACTTGCCGCCGAGATCGCCGAGTCCCGTCGGCAGCAATGCCGGCAGCGCATCCGGCGCACCGGTCATGGTGGCGATCACCGGGCCGAGGGCTTTCACCGAGGCCGGCATGTCGTCGGGCAGATTTACGTCGACCACGGGGAAGAAGTTGGTGGCCTTGAGCGTCGCGATCTGCGTTTCCGGCTTCAGCATATAGGCGACCAGTGCCTTGGCCTTGTCCATGTCCGGCGAAGTCTTGGGGATGGCGACGCCGGCGATCACCGGCATGTAGCCGCGACCCGCCGGCCCCGCGGGCGCTGGGAAGGCGACGAACTCGTCGGGCTTCTGGTTGAACGCATCGGCAAGCCGCGCCACATGGTCGAACGCCACCCACACTTCGCCGGTGAGAAGCGGCTCCTGCATGAAGGCATAGCTGGTCGAATTCGGGTTGGTGTACTGCCACAATTCCTTGAACTTGTTCCACGCGGTCTCGGCTTCCGCCGAGCGGAACTTCGTCACCATCGAACCGGTGTAGGACGGGTAGAGAAAACCTTCGAAGAAACGGTGCTTCAGCCCCTTCGGTCCGGCCGGGAAGCCGAATTTCGGCGAGCCGGTCTTCTCGGCGATGTTCTTCGCCCATTCGATCAGCTGGTCATAGGTGATGGTGTTGAGATAGGTGCCTGCCGGCAGATATTGCAGCGCCTGCTTGTTGGCCGCCATCAGGAAGGTGGCCTGCATCCACGGCAGATATTTCTGTTCGCTTGTGCCGAGCATGCCGAGTTTCTTGTAGGCTTCGTTGAGCTTGACACCGCCGACATCGACGCCGGACAAATCGACAAGGTCCGCACCGACCGTGGAGAAGTCACCGTGCAGGCCGCCGAGCGCGCCGATGGTGCCGGAACCGGCCTGCAGCTCGGCCTGGAGGCGGGTGAGCCAGGGCCCGTCCTCGGCGACCTGATAGTCGACCTCGCCGTCAAAAGTCTTCAGCACCTCGCTGCGCATTTTCTGCGTCTCTTCCACAGGCCGCGCCTGCGTCGACCAGAACAGCACCTGGGCCTGCGCACCGCCGATCGCGATCGACAGCGCGAGTGCGGCGCCGGCCAGTGTCTTCAACGCATTCATCGTGGTCTTCCTCCCTGGTTGTGCGCCGTCCCAGCGTCAGTTTTGTCCTGTGGGTGCCGGGCCATGGCTTGCCCGCGAAACCAATGTCGACCGGATCAGCCGTGTCAGCGGCGCGGCGGACTTGTCGCCGATGACGGTCAACAGCATCTCGCCGATCTCGCGCGCGCATTGGCGGATCGAGGCATCGAATGTGGTGAGGCCGGGCGGTGCATAGGCCGAGGCGGCGATGTTGTCGAAGCCGATGACGGAAAGGTCGCGAGGGATGACCAGGCCGGCGCGGGCGGCCTCTTCCATGACGCTGAGCGCCAGCTCGTCGAACAGCGCGACGATAGCCGTCGGCCGCTCGTCAGCATGCAGCAGCCGGTTGATGGCCTGGATGCGGGCGCCGCGATCGAAGCGCGGGGCCGTCGCTACATCGAGCCTGACCGACGGATCGCCTCGGCGCGCGATCGCTGCGGCGAGCCCGTCTTGCCGCAGATGGCGAAACGTCATCGGCTCGGCGATCGTCACCAGGCCGAAATGGCGGTGCCTGAGATCGTAGAGCATGTCGAAGGCTTCACCGAAGGCGTGCGCGCCATCGGTGTCTAGCCAGTTGTAGGCGAAGTCGGTGTCGAGCAGTCGGCCATGGGCGACGAATGGGAAATTGCGTTGGCGCAGATAGGCGAGCCGTTCGTCGACCTCGGCGATGCGGGTGACGACGACGCCATCGGCGCGTCCGGATTCGACAACATGGCGAAGCACGGAAAGTTCCGACTGGCCTTGCGCCGCGGCGGCGAGGATCAGGTCGGTGCCATGCGAAACCAGCCCTTCGCCAAGCCCGGTGACGAATTCGCCAAGGAAGGAATCGACCAGATTGGGGCCGCGGATCGGCAGCACCATGCCGACAAAGCCGCTGCGGCCTGAGACCAGCGTGCGGGCTGCCGTGTTGGGCACGTAACCGGCCTGGCGCGCGGCTTCAGTGACGCGCTCGCGCGTCTTCAAGGCGATCTGCTGATGGCCGGCAAGCGCCCGCGACACCGTGGTGATCGACAGGTCGAGCTGCGCGGCAAGTTCCTTGAGCGTGGTGACGCGGGCCGGCACCGATCCTCCCGAACAAAGTGTTTGAAGCGTTTGTAATGGGTTTCGGTCAGATTGCAAACGTTTTAAATCCCGGCCGAGCCAATGAGGTGTCGATGGCTCTACAACGGGCCGAACCCTGTTTTTGGCCCGCTTAGCGTGATTTGAACCACGTGGCGCTTGACTCCGGCGGCGGCTTGTGAAAAATTTTGCATCAACTGATAAAAATATCTTAGGGCGGAAATGGTTGGTTTTGGAAACGGCCTGCTGCGCGATGATGAAACCAGTATGGCGACACGTGCCGCCTGGCTTCATTATGCTGGCGGCCTGACCCAGTCGGAGGTCGCCAAGCGGCTTGGCCTGACCAGCCTCAAGGCGCATCGCCTCATCACCAAGGCCAATCAGGAAGGATTGGTCAAAGTCTATATCGACGGCGAAGTGTCGGAATGCGTGGCGCTCGAAGACGATTTGTCCAGCCGCTACGGTCTCGACTATTGCGAGGTCGTTCCCGACTTCGATGGCGAAGACTTGCCGCTCAAGGCGCTTGGCATTGCTGGCGCGCAATTTCTCAAGCGTGAGATCGAACGCGGCGAGGATACGCTGATCGGCGTCGGTCACGGCCGCACGCTGGCCGCCTGCGTCGAGTATCTGCCGCGCATATCTGCCGAAAAAACCCGCTTCGTCTCATTGCTTGGCGGCCTGACGCGCAAGTTCTCGGCCAATCCGCACGACGTCATTCACCGCCTTGCCGAACGGACTGGCGCGGAAGCCTATGTGATGCCGGTGCCGATGTTCGCCAACACGGTCGAGGATCGAACCGTGCTGCTCGGGCAGAAGGGCATCAGCGAGGTCTTCGATCTCGGCAAGGCCGCCGACCTGCTCATTGCCGGCATCGGCACCGCCGAGCGCGAGGCGTCGCTGGTCGCCACCGGCATGATCGAAAAGGGCGAAATGGAAGAGATTCGCCGCAATGGCGGCGTCGGCGAACTGCTCGGCCATTTCTTCGACGATGCTGGAAAGGCGGTCGAGACGACGCTTTCCAACCGGGCGCTGGCGCTGGCGCGCGAAGACATCAGCAATCGCAGGATTGTCGCCGTCGCCGGCGGCAAGGTGAAGGTTCGTGCCATCAAATCGGTGTTGGAGGGCCGCTATCTCAAGGGCTTGGTCACCGATGAGCGGACGGCGCGATCACTCGTGGAGCAGACGTCGGTCGGGTAGCCGGCAGCCATTCGATTGAAACTACCCTGTGGAGGAGAAGACACATGCATGAGAAAGAAAAAGACCTGATCGATGCGTTCCTGCGCGGACAAGTTGATCGTCGTGGGCTGATCAAGGGTCTTGGCGCGATGGGCCTTGCCGCTGGCACGGCCGGCACGCTGCTCAATCTGGGGCAGACCCGTGCGCTGGCGGCGGACTTCGACTGGCAGGCGCACAAGGGCAAGACCATCAAGCTCTTGCTCAACAAGCATCCTTATGCGGATGCGATGATCGCCAACCTTGAAAACTTCAAAAAGTTGACCGGCATGGAAGTCGTCTACGACGTGTTTCCGGAAGACGTCTATTTCGACAAGGTCACCGCTGCGCTGTCGGCCAGCTCGCCTGAATACGATGCCTTCATGACCGGCGCCTACATGACCTGGACCTATGGCCCGGCCGGCTGGATCACCGACCTTAACGAGTGGATCAAGGATCCGACCAAGACCAACGTGAACTATGCCTGGGACGACTTCCTGCCCGGTGTCAGGAAGTCCTGCGCCTGGAACGGCCAGCCTGGCGGCGTGCTCGGTTCCGACGACGCCAAGCAGTGGTGCATTCCGTGGGGCTTCGAACAGAACAACATCACCTACAACAAGGGTATGTTCGACAAGGTCGGCGTCAGCGTTCCCGGCAATATGGACGAGATGGTCGCTACGGCGGCCAAGCTCACCAAGGATGTCGGTGGCGGCGTCTACGGCATCGGCGTGCGCGGCTCGCGCTCCTGGGCGACGATCCATCCCGGCTTCCTGTCGGCCTACGCCAACTTTGACCAGAAGGACCTGAATGTCTCGGCCGACGGCAAATTGTCGGCCGCGATGAACACCGCCGAATCCAAGGCATTCCACAAGCAGTGGGTCCAGATGATCCAGGAGAGCGGCCCCAAGGACTGGTCGACCTACACCTGGTATCAGGTCGGCACCGATCTCGGCGCCGGCGCCTCGGCGATGATCTACGACGCCGACATCCTCGGCTACTTCATGAATGGCGGCGACAACAAGATGGCCGGCAAGCTCGCCTTTTCGGCCTTCAAGGCCAATCCCGCCGCCAAGGCGCCGACGCCCAACATCTGGATCTGGTCGCTGTCGATGTCCAACTTCTCGAAGGACAAGGACGCCACCTGGTATTTCATGCAATGGGCATCCGGGCCCGAGCATGCACTGTTCGGTGCGACCAAGATGGACTTCGTCAATCCGGTGCGTCAGTCGGTCTGGAACGACCAGATGTTCCGCGAGAGGCTGAACAAGAGTTATCCGGGCTATGTCGAGATGTTCGACGTCTCGGCGCCGGGCGCCAGCATCAAGTTCACCCCGCAGCCGCTGTTCTTCGATCTCACCACCGAATGGGCGGCGACGCTGCAGAAGATGGTGGCCAAGGAAGTGCCGATCGACGAAGGCCTCGACATGCTGGCCACCAGCGTCGACGGCCAGCTCAAGGAAGCCGGGCTCGGCTGAGTCCTGGCGGCCGGCTGACCCGCTGCTGCGGGCCAGCCGGCCATTCCACTGCGAAGCGGCGCCTGGGAGCATCGGCCCCAAAAGTGGAGACCGGTTTTGGGAAAATCCGATGCTCAAACACTGGCGGTGCCGCCACTCGCCCAACCGGCCGCCTAGCTCCCTGGGCGGCCGGCAGGGCGAAGCAACAGAGATGACGGGTGAGCAACGATGACTGCGGCGACAATGCAAAGAAACAGGCCTTCCGGCTTCAGGATAAGCAAGAAAGTGCTGCCCTATGTCCTCAGCCTGCCGGCCTTGCTCGTCTGTATCGGCATCCTGATCCCGTTCTTCACATCGGTCGTCTATTCGTTCCAGCGCTACCGGCTGAGCCAGCCCTGGGCGCGGCAGTTCAACTGGGGCGACAACTATATCTCGTTTTTCACGGACCCGAGGTTCTGGAACACGCTGGAGATATCGCTGCTCTATGCCGGCATCACCGTGCTGCTCGAACTGCTTCTCGGTCTCGGCATCGCCATGCTGCTGCAGAAGCGCTCGACGCTAAACAACTTCATCTCGATCATGCTGTTGATGCCGCTGATGACGGCGCCGGCGCTTGCCGCGCTGATGTGGAAGCTGATGACCAATCCCGGCTTTGGCGTGCTGAGCTATCTCGCCAGCCTGATCGGACTGCAGGATTTCCGCTGGGCCTCGTCGCCGTCGACCGCGCTGTTCACGGTGGTCCTTGTTGATATCTGGGTCTACACGCCCTTCATCATGATCCTGCTGCTTGCCGGTCTGCGCAGCCTGCCGACGCAGCCCTTCGAGGCGGCAGCACTTGACGGCGTGCCGCGGAGTTTCGTGTTCTTCCGCATCACCTTGCCGATGCTGACACCCTACATCCTGACGGCGACGCTGTTCCGTCTGCTGGATTCCATCCAGCAGTTCGACATCATCTATGCCATGACCCAGGGCGGTCCGGGCGATACGCTGACTGTCTTCCAGGTCGAGGCCTACCTCAACTTCTTCCAGTCGACCAATGTCGGCCGCTCGGCGGCGCTGATGATCATCCTGTGGGCGATCACCTATTTCCTCTCCAACATTTTCATCAAGAACTGGCTGCGGCTGCGCGAACGCGCTCGCGGCCAGGCATAGGAGGCTGAGATGGAACACACCTCGCTTCTCGAACGCATCCTGCGCGGCATTGCGCTGACGCTGGTCGTGATCTTCTTCATGTTCCCGATCGTCTGGATCCTCATGATGTCCTTCCAGACCAACGAGACCATCCTGCGGATTCCGCCGCAGCTTGTCTTCAAGCCGACGCTGGCCAACTACACCGCGCTGATCACCGGAAAGCTGACGACGGCAGCCGGCACGCTCGACATCGCCTTCATGCGCAACCTCTGGAATTCGGTGTTCCTGTCGGTCACCTCGGTCGCCGTCGCGCTGCTGCTCGGCGTTCCCGCCGCTTATGCCTTTGCCCGGCACAAATTCCGCGGCTCGGAGGACATTGCCTTCACGCTGCTGTCGTTCCGGTTTGCGCCGGCGCTGCTGGTGCTGCTGCCGCTGACCCTCTATTTCCAGAAGCTTGGACTGGCCAACACCTATATCGGGCTGATCTGGGTCTATCAGCTGATCTGCCTGCCGCTGATCCTGTGGATCGTGCGCGGCTATTTCGAGGACATCCCAGCCGATATCGAATATGCCTACCGCATTGCCGGCCACTCCTGGTTCGCCACCTTCCGCAAGATCGCGCTGCCGCTCGCCGGCCCCGGCATCGCGGCGGCCGGCCTGCTCGCCTTCATCTTCGCCTGGAACAATTTCGTTTTCGCCCTCGTGCTCGCCTCGGCCGACAAGCAGCCGGTGACAGTCGGCGCGCTCGCCTTCATCACCTCCTCCGGCATCCAGTACGGCCAGATCTCGGCAGCGATCGTGCTGTCGATCACCCCGACGCTGGCGCTTGCGCTTTACGCGCAGCGCTATCTCGTCGAAGGCCTGTCGCTCGGCGCGGTGAAAGGATAGCTCCGATGGCCAGCCTTGAATTGCGAAATGTCGTCAAACGCTACAAGAGCCAGACTGTGCTCGACAATCTGTCGCTGAGCGTCGCCGATGGCGAAATCCTGGTCCTGTTCGGACCGTCCGGCGCCGGCAAGACGGTGCTGCTGCGGCTCGTCGCCGGCGTCATCGATCCCGATGAAGGAAAGATACTTATCGGCGGCGAGGACATGACCGACCTCGACGCCGAGTTCCGCGGCGTCGGCATGGCGTTCCAGAATTTCGCGCTGTTTCCGCACATGACCGCCTTCGACAACATTGCGACACCGCTTCAGGCCAAGCGATCGTCGCAAAGTGCGATGAAGTCGGGCGTCGAGAGCGTCGCCAAGCTGCTGAAGATCGGCCACGTGCTCAGCCATAAGCCACGGGCGCTGTCCAACGGCCAGAAGCAGCGCACCGCACTCGCCCGCGCTCTGGTCGGCGCGCCGCCGGTGCTCCTGCTCGACGACCCCTTGCGCAACGTCGATGCCAAACTGCGCTTCGAGATGCGGCTCGAACTACCGAGGCTGCTGGCCGACCGTGGCGCGACCGTCGTCTACGTCACCCAGGACTACAAGGAGGCCATGGCGCTCGGCGACCGCATCGCGGTGATGTCGCAAGGTGTCATCAAGCAGCTCGGCACGCCCGAGCAGATCTATGGCGAGCCGGCCAACATCGAGATCGCGCGGCTGTTCGGCGATCCGACCATCAACCTGCTCGACGTCAAGCCGTCGCGCGATGCCAAGGGCATCTATGTCGGCCTGTCGAATGTTCAGGTCCATCTGACGGGCGCCTATGACGCGACGGTCGGCCGCGATTGCGTGATCGGCCTGCGGCCCGAAGCGCTGCGCTTCGTCGACGAAGGCACGCCCGCTGCCATACCGGTGACTGTCGAGGCGGAGACGCCGCTCAACGAAAAGATCGTCACACTGGTGCGCACCGTGCGCGGCCGCGAAATCCTCGTCTCCCGGCCGGCCGGAACACCGGGTCAAACCGAGGGCAGGGCCCACATTGCCGTCGACGGCAAAAGTGCGCTGCTGTTCGATCATGCCAGCGGCGACCGCATCGGCGCCAGCAACGTGGTCAATCTGCGCAGCGGAGAAGCGGCATGAGCCAGAGCGCACTCGCCATCTCAGGCGTCGACAAGTTCTACGGCCCGATCGACAGGGGCGTGCACGCCGTCCAGAACCTGACGATCGAAATTGACAAAGGCGAGATCGTCGCACTGCTCGGCTCGTCCGGCTGCGGCAAGACCTCGACATTGCGCATGATCGCCGGCTTCGAGGAGGTCTCGCGCGGCACCATCTCGGTTGCCGGCCGCAAGGTGCATGCGCTGCCGCCGGTCAGACGCAATGTGGCGATGGCGTTCGAGGGCTATTCGCTCTATCCGCCGCTGACCGTGCGCGAGAACATGGCGTTTGCGCTGAAGGCGGCCAAGCTGCGGAAAAGTGACGTCGATGCGAAAGTTGCCAGCATCGCCAAGCTGCTCGAAATCGAGGACGTTCTTGAGCGCTATCCGAGTTCCATCTCCGGCGGCCAGCAGCAGCGCGCCAGCCTCGGCCGGGCGCTGATCCGCGAGGCCGACCTGCATCTGCTGGATGAACCGATGGGCCAGCTCGAACCGCAGCTTCGCGCCGTGCTGCGCGGCCGTATCAAGCACTTCATCAAGGAGCGCGGCCTGACCGCGATCCTGGTCACCCACGACCAGACCGAGGCCAACGCGCTTGCCGACCGGATCGCGGTGATGGAAGGCGGCGTGTTGCAGCAGTTCGACACGCCCGACATGCTCAAGCAGCGGCCGGCCAACCTGTTCACCGGCACCTTTGTCGGCGAGCCGCCGATGAATGTCTTCGAAGCCTATGTCGGCACGGCTGCCGACAAGATCAATCTGCGACTGCCCGACGGACTTTCGCTCGATTATGACAAGGACGCGTTCAGCGGCTCGGTTCGCGACGAATTGCTCAAACGGCAGCGGGTCGTCATCGGCATCAGGCCCTATGCTGTTCGCCGCTCGAAGGACGGCGTGCCGGCCACGGTTTCGGCCAACCAATGGCTCGGCGACCAGACGCATATCGCGGCGGATTTCGCCGGCGGTTCGCTGGTCCTGGTCGAACACGACCGGACCCGGCTGGAGCTTGGCGCGCCGATCAATATCAGCATCGATCCGAAGAACCTGCACATCTTCGATCAGTCCAGCGGCATGGCCATTTCGCACGGCATGGAGCTTGCCTGATGGGGGATGTGCTGATCGGCATCGACGCCGGCACGTCTGTCATCAAGTCCGTCGCCTTCGACACGGCGGGCCGGCAGCTCGCGGCCGCGGCGGTGCCGAACCGGTATGAGACCTTGCCCGGCGGCGGCGCCGAGCAGGATCTGGCGCGCACCTGGGCCGATACCGCGACCACATTGCGCCAGCTTGCCGACAAGGTGCCGGACCTCGCCAGCCGCACCATCGCCATCGCCGTGACCGGGCAGGGCGATGGCACCTGGCTGATCGACAAGGATGGTGAGCCGGTCGCCAAGGGCTGGCTGTGGCTCGATGCGCGCGCTGCCGCGATAGTCGAGGAGATCCGTGCGCGGCCCGATGACCGGCTTCGCTTCGAAAAGACCGGCAGCGGGTTGGCCGCCTGCCAGCAGGGACCGCAACTTGCCTTCATGAAGCGCAACGCGCCTGACAGGCTTGCCGATGCCGCGACAACATTCCATTGCAAGGACTGGCTCTATTTCAAGCTGACCGGCGAACGCGCCACCGATCCGTCCGAGGGCACCTTCACCTTTGGCGACTTCCGCACCCGCGGCTATTGCGACGAGGTGCTTGAGGTGCTCGGCGTCGCCGATCTCAGGCATCTGCTGCCGCCGATCGTCGACGGCACCAGGCATAGCGCCGGCCTGTCGGCGGCGGTTGCCGAAGCGACCGGGCTGCTTTCCGGTACGCCGGTGGTGCTGGCCTATGTCGACGTGGCCTGCACCGCGCTCGGCGCCGGCCTGCTCGACCGCGAGCGCAAGCCCGGCTGCTCCATCATCGGCTCCACCGGCATGCATATGCGGCTTGCTCAGACGCCGGACGAGGTGCTGCTCAACGAGGCCAGGACCGGCTACACGATGACGATGCCGGCGCCCGGCGTCTTTGCGCAGATGCAGTCGAACATGGCAGCGACGCTCAACATCGATTGGATCCTTAGCCTCGCCTCCGGTATTCTCGCCTCGCAAGGCATCACCCGCAGCAATGGCGAGATGATCGCGTTGATCGACGAATGGATATCGTCATCTGAGCCGGCATCGCTGCTCTATCAGCCCTATGTGTCGGAAGCCGGCGAGCGCGGGCCGTTCGTCGATGCCAATGCCAGAGCCGGTTTCGTCGGCATTTCGTCGCGGCACGGCTATGCCGACATGGTCCGCGCCGTTTTCGAGGGACTGGCATTCGCGTCGCGCGATTGCTACGCCGCCATGGGGCCGCTGCCGAGCGAAATCCGGCTGACCGGCGGCGCCGCCAGAAGCCCGGCTCTGCGCAAGATCCTGGGCGCTGTCGTCGGCGCCGACATTCGCACCAGCCAGCGCGAGGAAGCTGGTGCGGCGGGCGCCGCGATGATCGCCGCGGTTTGCGTCGGCCAATACAAGTCGATGGACGAATGCGTCGGCGAGTGGGTCACGCCGCTGCTGGGTGCGGCGGAGCCGGGCGACCCAGAACTTGCCGCGATCTATGAGCGGGCGGTTCCGTCCTACACCTTGGCGCATGAGGCGCTGCGGCCGGTCTGGCGGTCGATGGCCGCATCCAGGGCAAACTGAGAAGTCGAGCATGCGTAGGAAGATTGCAATCATTGGCGACCGCTTCATGCTTCCCGAGGTGTTTCGCGAGAAAATCGAGAAGGCCTGCGGCGACAATCTCGACATTCGCACCCTTGAGGCGGCCTGGCCCGACGAGCCGATGGAATTCGGCAATGCGGCGCTCGGCCTCGACAAGGTCAAGGAGTATTTTGGCGATCCGGACGAGGTGGTCGATTTCATTGGCGACGCCGAGATCTTCGTCACCCAGCTTGCGCCGCTCTCCGAGACTATGATGCAGCGTCTGCCTGCGCTGAAGCTGGTTGCGGTCTCGCGCGGCGGCCCGATCAACATTGACATGGCTGCCGCCAGGGCCCACGGCATCACCGTCGTCAATGTGCCCGGCCGCAATGCAAGTGCTGTGGCCGAGTTCACCATCGGCGCCATCCTTGCCGAGACGCGGCTGATCCGGGTCGGCCACGAAGCCTTGCGCAAAGGGGAATGGCGCGGCGATCTCTACCGGGCCGACCGCACCGGCCGCGAGCTCAACGAAATGACCGTCGGCGTCATCGGCTACGGCAATATCGGCACCAAGGTTGTCCGCCTGCTGCGCGCCTTCGGCTGCCGCATCCTGGTCACCGATCCCTATGTGCAACTGAGCGCCGAAGACCGCAATGACGGCGTCGAACTGGTCGCGCTCGACGATCTCCTGTCCCGCTCCGATGTGGTCACGCTTCATCCCCGGGTGACTGAGGAAACCCGCGGCCTGATAAACAAGGACACCATCGCTCGGATGAAGCCGGGGGTGATCTTCGTCAACACCGCGCGCGGGCCGCTGGTCGATTACGACGCGCTTTACGATGCGCTGGTCTCAGGCCATATCGGCAGCGCCATGCTGGAGACGTTTGCGGTCGAGCCGGTGCCTGCCGACTGGCCGCTGCTGCAGCTTCCGAATGTCACGCTGACGCCGCATATCGCCGGTGCTTCGGTGCGCACGGTGACCTATGCGGCCGAGCAGGCGGCCGAAGAGGTGCGCCGCTTCATCTCCGGGCTCCCACCGGTCAACCCATGCTGAAGGTCGCGCCAGCCATGAAACACTATCCAGGCATAGAGGGCCCGGCGAGATGAGCGGCGCCACTGACATCGTCGATCTGTTCGTCATCGGCGGCGGCGTCAACGGCGCCGGCATCGCACGCGACGCAGCCGGCCGCGGCCTTTCCGTCATCCTGTGCGAAAAAGACGATCTGGCCGAAGGCACCAGTTCGCGATCGGGAAAGCTCGTCCATGGCGGCCTGCGCTATCTCGAATATTACGAGTTTCGGCTGGTGCGCGAGGCGCTGATCGAGCGCGAAGTGCTGCTTGAATCGGCGCCGCACATCATCTGGCCGATGCGCTTCGTGCTGCCGCACAGCCCTGACGACCGGCCGGCCTGGCTGGTCCGGCTCGGCCTGTTCCTCTACGATCATCTCGGCGGCCGCAAGCGGCTGCCGGCCACCCGCACGCTCAACCTGCGCACTGCGCCCGAAGGTGCGCCGATTAAGGATGCATTCAAGCGCGGGTTCGAATATTCCGATTGCTGGGTCGACGACGCCCGTCTCGTCATCATCAATGCGCTCGACGCGGCGGAACGGGGAGCCAAGGTCCTTACTCGGACCGCCTGCACCGCCGCCCGGCGTGAAAACGACCTGTGGTCGGTGGAGATGCGAGACAGCCGAACCGGCGTCAGGACGACGGTTCGGGCACGGGCACTGATCAATGCCGGAGGTCCTTGGGTCAACGACATCATCAACCGCGTGGCCGGCCAGAGCTCCAAGCGGAATGTGCGCCTGGTCAAGGGCAGCCACATCGTCGTGCCGAAATTCTGGGAAGGGCGGCAGGCCTATCTCGTCCAGAACAGCGACAAGCGTGTGATCTTCATCAATCCCTACCAGAACGATCTGGCCGTGATCGGCACCACCGACATTCCCTATGACGGGCGGCCGGAAGATGTGAAGGCTGATACCAGCGAGGTCGACTATCTGATCAGGGTGGTCAACCGCTACTTCAAGCGTGAGCTTGCGCGCAGCGATGTCATCTACTCGTTCTCGGGCGTCAGGCCGCTCTATGACGACAACGCCGACAATCCGAGCGCGGTGACGCGCGACTATATTTTCGAACTCGACGCATCGGCCGGGCAGGCACCGCTGCTCTCCGTCTTCGGCGGCAAGATCACCACCTTCCGCAAGCTGGCCGAGCACGCGCTGGACCGGATCGCCCCGTTCTTTCCGAAAATGGGCAAGCCGTGGACTTCGAAAGGCTACCTGCCGGGTGGTGATATCGCCAATGCCGATTTCGAGCAGTTTCTCGGCGATCGCGGCCGCGAATATCCCTGGATGCCGGCATCGCTGGTCAAGCACTATGGCCGGCTCTACGGCACCAGGACGCGCGTGCTGGTCGGTGCGGCCAGGTCGCTCACCGATCTTGGGCGGTGCTTCGGCAAGGATTTTTTCGAACGCGAGGCCAATTATTTGTTCGAGCATGAATGGGCGCTGACCGCTGTCGATATTCTCGAACGGCGCACCAAGCACGGCCTGCATCTGTCCGCCGCAGAAAGAGCCGCCTTCGAGGACTGGTGCGCGAGCCGACTGGTGAAAGCAAGCTGATGGCCTTTACGCTTTCCCTCAACACCAATCCGCTGGTCAACCGTTTCGCCGAACCGGACGATCTGATCGACGCGATCGCCTATGACATCGGCATCAGGCACGTGCAGCTCACGCACGAATTCGTCAATCCCGGCTGGCCGGCGGCGACGATCTCGAAATTCGTCCGCCTGTTCCGCACCGCGCTCGACCGCACCGCTGTGCGCGTAACATCCGGGATGACCGGTCCCTACGGGCGGCTCAACCATTTTGGCCATCCCGACGCCGACGTGCGCCGCTACTACGTCGATTGGTTCAAGACCTTTGCCGACATATCGGCCGAGCTCGGCGCCGGCGGCATGGGCACCCAGTTCGCGATCTTCACGCACAGGGATTTCGACGATCCCGAGCGTCGCACGCGACTTTTCGACATTGCGCTGGAATGCTGGCGTGAGGTCGCCGAGCACGCCAAGGGGGCGGGTTTGACCTACCTTTTTTGGGAGCCGATGTCGGTCGGCCGCGAATTCGGCCATACGATCGAGAGTTGCTGGGCACTGCACAACCAGATCGAAGCAGCCGGCATGGCCATCCCGTTGAAGATGATGGTCGATATTGACCACGGCGACGTGACCTCGAGCAACCCGGCCGACATCGATCCTTATGCCTGGGCCGAAGCCTTTCCCAGGGTATCGCCGATCATCCACATCAAACAGTCGTCGATGAACAAAGGCGGCCATTGGCCGTTCATTGCCGCTTACAACAAGGACGGCCGCATCACGCCGGAAAAGCTTCTGGAGACGGTTCGCCGCGGCGGCGGCGTCGACAACGAGATCTGCCTCGAACTGTCGTTTCGCGAACGCGAGCCGGCCGACCACCAGGTCGTCGCCATGATCCGCGAGTCGGTCGACTACTGGGCGCCGTTCATCGAGACTGGCAGGGCGGCGATTTTGCCGCGAACCGAGTAGAACCGGCGGGGCAATTGGACGAATCCCCCTCACCCGGATTGCCAACCGAATTGCGAAGGGCAATTCGGGGCAATCCGACCTCTCCCCGAGGGGAGAGGAGACCGCCAGCGTTGCCGCCAGCCTCTTCTCCCCAGCGGGGAGAAGGTGGCCGCGAAGCGGCCGGATGAGGGGGAGCCTTACTCAGCCGAATTTCGGGTCGAGACTGCCCGACTTGTAGCGCTTGGCCATTTCCGAGACCGGCAGCGGCTTGATCTTGGGGGCGTTGCCGGCGGTGCCGAACTGCTCGAAGCGCTCCTTGCACAGCTTCCTCATGGCGGCCATTGCCGGCGTCAGATATTTGCGCGGATCGAATTCGCTCGGATTCTCGGTCAGCACCTTGCGGATCGCGCCGGTCAGCGCCATGCGGTTGTCGGTGTCGATGTTGATCTTGCGCACGCCGTGCTTGATGCCGCGCTGGATCTCCTCGACCGGCACACCCCATGTCGGCTTCATCTGGCCGCCATATTTGTTGATGATCTCCTGCAGCTCTTCCGGCACCGAGGACGAGCCGTGCATGACGAGGTGCATGTTCGGCAGCCGGCGGTGGATCTCCTCGATCACGTTCATCGCCAGCACCGCGCCATCCGGCTTGCGCGAGAACTTGTAGGCGCCGTGGCTGGTGCCCATGGCGACGGCCAGCGCGTCGACATGCGTGTCCTTGACGAACTGCACCGCCTGCTCCGGGTCGGTCAGCAACTGGTCGTGGCTGACGGCGCCTTCGACGCCATGGCCGTCTTCCTGTTCGCCGCCGCCCATCTCCAGCGACCCGAGAACGCCGATCTCGCCTTCCACCGACACACCGCCCCAATGCGCCATGTCGACGACGCGGCGCGTGATGCCCGAATTATAATCGTAATCGGCCGGCGTCTTGCCGTCCTCCTTCAGCGACCCGTCCATCATCACCGAGGTGAAGCCATACTGGATCGCGGTCACGCAGGTCGCTTCGTTGTTGCCATGGTCGAGATGCATGCAGACCGGGATATCGGGGTGGATTTCGACCAGCGCGTCGATCAGCTTGGCCAGCACGACATCGTTGGCATATGCGCGGGCGCCGCGGCTCGCCTGCAGAATAACAGGCGATTTGGTCTCCTCGGCGGCCTCCATGATGGCGAGGCCCTGTTCCATATTGTTCATGTTGAACGCAGGTACGCCATAGCCGTGTTCGGCGGCATGGTCGAGCAATTGTCTCAATGTGATGCGAGCCACCCAATAGTCTCCCGTATTTGGTTTCAAGCCTATGGTTGCGAGCCGTCCGGTCGTCGTTCAGCTCACTGATGCTTCTGGCCGGATTTCCAGTGAACCGCAACCTTTGGCCAAGGCGCCGGGAGCAATTCTTGTTACAGGACAGCAATCAGAAGCGAGTAATATCCCAAAGAAACGTAACATCATCACAAAAAAATTGGCGCCTATGCGATTTCCTCTGTTATAATAGCCTTGGCTCGCCGTTTTGCCCACTGTGGATTCGCAGCGAGCCGGATTCAGGAAACAGGCTGGACAATGAAGAGCGACGGCCGGCGGCAAGGCATTATGGATTTTCTGGTGGACACCGGCACGGCCAGTGTCGACGAGCTTGCCTCGCGCTTCGGTGTATCGAAGATGACCGTCCATCGCGACCTGGACGAGCTCGAGGAAAGCGGCTTCCTGCGCAAGGTGCGCGGCGGCGCCTCGATCCAGCCAAGCGGCCTTTTCGAGAGCGATTTCCGCTACCGTCAGAAGCAGGCCGGTGCGGAGAAGCAGCGCTTGGCGGCTGCCGCAGTGGCGATGATCGAACCAGGCCAGACGGTGATCATTGACGACGGCTCGACGGCCGGCGGCATTGCGCGCCACCTTGCGGATCTCCGCCCGCTTACCGTGATCTCCAACAATCTGGCTGTCATACAGGATCTGGCCGGCGTTGGCGGGATCACTCTGATCGCGCTCGGTGGCCAGTACAGCAAGAAGTTTCACGGTTTCTTCGGCTTGCTTGCCGAGGACACGTTGAGATCGTTGCGCGCCGATGTGGCCTTCCTGTCGTCGTCTGCCATCCACGGCGCTTCCGCCTTCCACCAGGACCAGGAAGTGGTCCATACGAAGCGGCTGATGATGGCCGCCGCCGCGCGTAAATATCTGCTGGTCGATCACGGCAAGTTCGGCCGCACGGCGCTGCATTTCCTGACCGATCTCAAGGCGTTCGACGCCGTCTTCACCGGTCGCGAACTGGAACCCCAGATGCGCGAGGTGTTGGATGGCGCCGGCGTTTCGCTAACACTAGTCGAGAAGGTTTGAGGAGGACGCATGGTTTACTGGGTCGGCACAAGCTGGAAAATGAACAAGACGCTTGCAGAGGCGACTGAATTCGCCAAGGCGCTGGCGGGATTCGTTCCCGGTTTCGACGACCGCATCCAGCCCTTCGTCATCCCGCCCTTCACGGCGGTCCGCGAGGTCAAGAAGGCGTTGGCCTCGACGCGGGTCAAGGTCGGCGCCCAGAACATGCATTGGGCCGACGCCGGAGCCTGGACCGGGGAGATCTCGCCCGTGATGCTGACGGATTGCGGGCTCGACCTCGTCGAGCTCGGCCATAGCGAACGGCGCGAGCATTTCGGCGAGACCGACAAGGCGGTCGGGCTTAAGACCGCAGCGGCGGTAAAGCATGGGCTGGTGCCGCTCATTTGCGTCGGCGAGACATTGGCGCAACGCAACAGCGGCCAGGCCGATGCGGTGCTGGCCTTGCAGGTGCATGGCGCGCTGCAATACCTCGAAGGTCAGGCAAAGGCGGCGACGATCCTGTTTGCTTATGAGCCGGTCTGGGCGATCGGCGACAAGGGCATTCCGGCAAGTGCAGACTATGCAGATAGGCAGCAGGCGCTGATCAAGAGGATCGCCGGCGACCTCCTGCCGGCCATACCGCCGGTGCTTTATGGCGGCAGCGTCAATCCGCAAAATGCCGCGGAGTTGATCGGTCAGCCTCATATCGACGGACTATTCATCGGCCGCTCCGCCTGGCAGGCGGAAGGTTACATCGACATCCTTCAGCGCGCTTCGGCGGCGCTCTGAATCAATCGGACAGGAAAGGACAAAAAAATGAAAATTGCCATTGGAGCCGACAGTGCTGGCAAGCCGTTGCTCGACGTCATCGCCGCGCATCTCGCCACCAAACCCGGCCTCGCCGTCAGCGACCTCAGCCAGGCAGGCTACTACGCCGACCTGTCGCAGAAGCTCGCCCAGACCATCCTCGACGGCGAGAACGATCGCGGCATCCTGTTTTGCGGTACCGGGATCGGCGTTTCCATCTCGGCCAACAAGGTGCCCGGTATTCGCGCCGCACTCACCCACGACACCTATTCGGCGGAGCGCGCAGCCAAATCCAACAATGCCCAGATCATCACCATGGGTGCCCGCGTCATCGGCCCGGAACTGGCCAAGTCGATCGTCGACGCCTGGCTGGCATCGGAGTTCGACGAAAAGGGACCGTCGGCCGGCAATGTCCAGGCGATCGACAGGCTCGACGCGGCGAAGCTGGGCTAACCCAGGCTTTTCCGCATCGCACCAATCACGGTGACGGCCGATGCGGCGCCGGGGTCCATATGCCCGAGCGATCGTTCGCCGAGCCGCGACGAGCGGCCCTTCGCAGCGATCATGTCCTTGGTCGCCTCGGCGCCCCGTTCGGCTGCTTGAAGCGCCGCCTCAAGGCTTTCGGACACAGTCTTGCCTGAGGCATGCGCGGCCGCCGCTGCTTGCGCCGCCGGCAGCCAGGCGTCGACCATCGTCTTCTCGCCGATCTCGGCCTTGCCGCGATCCTGGATGCCTTGCGCCATCGCCTGGAACAGGGCGATGAAATCGGCACCCACCAGCGTCGCCTTGCCCTTGACGGCGGCCGCACCACGCATGAAGGCCGTCGCATAGAGCGGACCTGACGAGGCACCGACGGCGTTGAGAAACGATTTCGCGGCTGTGTTGAGGAGAGCTGTCGGCTCGGTCGCCGCGAGGTCCAGAGAAGCGAGCGCATCGCGTACCGCGCCAAAGCCGAGCGCCATGGCGATGCCGTGATCGGCGTCGCCGATGACGCCGTCGAGTTGGCAGAGCCTGTCCTTGTCGGCTTCGATCGCCACCGCGATCGCATCGAACATTGTTTTCAGATCGGCTGCGTCGATGGATGTCATGGATGCTGCTTTCAGCCGGCGCGGAACATGGCGCAGTCGCAAGGATGGTCGAGCATCGTTTGCAATTCATCGTCGAGATGCATCAGCGTCACCGAGGCGCCGGCCATTTCGAGCGAGGTGCAATAATTGCCGACCCAGGTCGCGTGAACTGACACGCCGATGTCATCCAGCCGACGCTTCACGCGCCGGTTCATG
Source organism: Mesorhizobium sp. WSM4807 (assembly GCF_055811615.1). Taxonomy (NCBI): domain Bacteria; kingdom Pseudomonadati; phylum Pseudomonadota; class Alphaproteobacteria; order Hyphomicrobiales; family Phyllobacteriaceae; genus Mesorhizobium; species Mesorhizobium sp. WSM4807. The sequence goes on along the minus strand of NZ_JBVVQY010000015.1, from coordinate 46,721 downwards.
ATGTAGAGCTCCATCAGCGGCGTCGAGCCGAGCGAATTGACGAGCACAGCAACCTTGTCGCCACGTGCCGGCGCCATCTCGTCGAAGATCTTGTCCAGCATCTCGTCGGTGATCTCGTCGGCTGTTTTCAGTTTTCCGCGCGCGATGCCCGGCTCGCCGTGAATGCCCATGCCGATCTCCATCTCGTCCGGCCCGATCTCGAAATTCGGCCGGCGGGTCTGCGGCAGCGAACAGGGCGACAGCGCCACCCCCATGGTGAAAGTATGGTCGTTCGCCTTCCGGGCGATGCGCTCGCATTCATCGAATGAGAGCATCCGGTCGCAGGCGGCACCGGTAGCCTTGAAGATAAAGAAATTGCCGGCGACACCGCGCCGCTTTTGCCGCTGGTCACGTGGCGCCGATGCCACGTCGTCAGTGGTCAGCACGGTGCGCACCTCGATGTCATCCATCGCCGCCATCTCTGCGGCCATGTCGAAATTCATCACGTCGCCGGCATAGTTGCCATACATGAACAGCACGCCGGCACCGCCGCTGGCCGCCTTGGCGCATTCGAGGATCGGGTCCGGCGGCGGCGAGGCGAAGACATTGCCGATCGCCGCCGCGTCGGCCAGCCCCTTGCCGACGAAACCGAGGAAGGTCGGCTCGTGGCCCGAGCCGCCGCCGATGACGAGGCCGACCTTGCCTTGGCGAGGTCCATCGCGGGCGATGATGGAGCGCGGACTTCCCTCAGCGCTTTTGAGATGGCGGGGATGCGCGGCCAGGATGCCTTCCAGCATCTCGTCGACGGTGCGGTTGCCGTCATTGATGATCTTCTTGGTCTGCATCTGCATCCTCCCGATTTCGGTATTTTCGCAGATAGTACAGCGTGTTACCGGGATTTCCACCCGGGGACGGACATTTCACGCGGCGATGCGTTCGCGCGCGGCCAGGATCTGCACGCAGGCACTGGCTGCCTCTTTGCCCTTGACCTGGAAGTGCTCGAAGAAGAAGCGGTGATGCTCCGCACTGTCGTGGTAGTTGTGCGGGGTGAGCACCGCCGAAAGCACCGGTACGCCGGTGGACAATTGCACATTCATCATGCCGTCGATGACCGCGCTCGCCACGAATTCATGCCGGTAGATGCCGCCATTGACGACAAATGCCGCGCCGAGGATTGCGGCATAGCGACCGGTCTCGGCAAGCGTCTTTGCATGCAGGGGAATCTCATAGGCGCCCGGCACATCGAAGACATCGACGGCAAAGCGTTTCTCTCCAAGGACCGCAAGTTCGGCCTGGAACGCCTCGACGCACTGGTCGACGATGTCGGCGTGCCAGCGTGCGCGAATGACGGCAACGCGGATCGTTTCATAGTCTTTCTGGGAATGCTGATTCATGGGTCCATCCTTCCGTTTCGATCCAGAATCAGGACGCACGATACGGAATCCGACCGCGAATGCGGACCGTCTTCCGTTCGTTCTCTTCCATCCGGACTGTGACCGTCGGCTCCGGAATCACACCGGATCTGCTGACCCCTCCGGCTAACCGGAAAGCGCTCGCGGGCTTGGGCCGAAACCCTTACCGCCGGTGGGGACTTTCACCCCGCCCTGAGAACATTGACGGAGTTTGTATGGAAGGGGAGGGCGATGCTGTCAACCGCCGAGTCCATCGCGGATGGCGCAGAAATAGCGATCGGTTCCGGACCTTGTCACCCTTGAGGGCAAGAGAGGCGCGGGCAACCTGCCGCGTCAAATGGCGATCACGGGCAAGGCAGGCAGAACCTTGTCCAAGGTGATGGGAAATTCACGCACTCGCACGCCGGCCGCGTTGTAAATGGCGTTGGCGACAGCAGCCCCCGCACCGCAGACGCCGAGTTCGCCGAGACCCTTCGCGCCAAGTGGATTGGCCTTGTCGTCATGTTCCTCGAGGAAGACGACCTCCATCTCGGGGACGTCGCCGTTGATCGGGACATGATACTCGGCAAGGTCGTGATTGACGAAGTGGCCGTAGCGCGGGTCGAGCACCGTCTGCTCCATCAGCGCCGCGCCGATCCCCCAGGTCATGCCGCCGATGATTTGCGAGCGCGCGGTCTTGGCGTTGAGGATACGGCCCGCGCCCATCACAGCCAGCATCCGGCGCATGCGGATCTCACCGGTATCGCAATCGACAGCGACCTCGGCGAAATGCGCTCCATAGGAATGCTGCGAGTAGGCCTTGTACGACTCGGTGGCAGCGCCCGCGGCCACGGAGCCTTCGGCCTCGAACCCGTCGGGAGCGATCCTCCCGATGAGATCGGCCAGACTTGCCGACCGCTGGCCGACCCTGACCTCGCTGTCGGCAAAGCTTGCCTCGGTGGCGTTCGCGCCGCGCAACGGTGAGGCTTCGCTCGACTGCGCCGCCTCCAGGATACGTTGCTTGAGGGCGTTGCAGGCGTTATGCAGCGCCGAACCCGCGCTCGCGGCGCCCCAGGACCCGCCGGAGCCGGCGGTACGCGGGAAGCGGCTGTCGCCAAGCTCCACTTTGACGGACGAGATCGGCAGGCCGAGGCTCTCCGCAGCGATCTGGGTCAGGATCGTATAGCTGCCGGTCCCAATGTCGGTCATGTCAAGCCGCGCCGTCACCCGACCGTCCCCGTCGATCGCAACCCGCGCCGTCGCCGCGCCGATGTAGTTCGGACGGATCGCCGCTGCCATGCCGTAGCCGATGAGCTTCCGGCCCTCTCGGATGCTGCCCGGTGTCGGGTCTCTCCGCTCCCAACCGAAACGGCGGGCGCCTTCCTCCATGCAGGCGACGAGATTGCGGGTGGAGAACGGCACGCCGCGCTCGGGATCCTGTGCCGGTTCGTTGCGGATCCTGAGTTCGATCGGGTCCAGGCCGAGCCGCTCGGCGAGTTCATCCATGGCGCATTCGAAAGCCAGCATGCCGGGCGCTTCACCGGGCGAGCGCATCCATTCGCCGCGGTTGATATCCAGCGGAACCAGGCGATGGCGGGTGACACGGTTCGGCGCCGCATAGAGCGAGCGGGCAAAAACTGCCGTTTGCTCGCAGTATTCCTCGAAGCTGGACGTTGCGGACCAGACATCGTGCGCGATCCCGGTGAGCCGCCCGTCGGTGTCCGCGCCGAGACGTACCTGTTGGATCATCTCTGCGCGGTGTCCGGCATTGGCAAACATCTGTTGTCGCGTCAGCGCGATCTTCACGGGACGCTGCAGGACCTGCGCTGCAAGCGCGGCCAGGATCGTATCGGCATGGGCAATCAGCTTGGAGCCGAAGCCGCCGCCGATGAAGGGGCTGATGATGCGCACACGCTCTGGCGGGATGCGAAGCGTGCTGGCGACTCCAGCCCGGAAATTCGCGAGGGTCTGCGCCGATGTGTGGATCGTCAGCTCGTTGCCTGACCAGGCGGCGAGCGTCGCATGGGACTCCATCGGATTGTGATGTTCGAAGGGGGTCCGGTAAGTAGCATCGATCTTGACCGGAGCCGCAGCAAAGGCGCTCTCGAAGTCGCCGATCACGCTGTCGGTCTCGAAGCCGGCATTGGTTCGTTTTGGTGCGTAGGCGTCGGCCTTATGTCCCGGCAAATCGTAGACGCCCGGCTCCTCGTCGTAGCGCACTTTGATGAGGCCCGCGGCAGCGCGTGCCGCCTCGAACGTCTCCGCGACGACGAGCGCGACGGGCTCGTCGTAATACCGCACCCGCTCGCTGCTGAGCGCGGGCCGGGCGCGTGTGAAGACCTCTGGCACGGTCGGCGTGACCGCCGGGCCGAAATCCGGCTGGGGCGGCGCATTCCGGTGCGTCATGACGAGCAGCACTGCCGGCGCCCGTTCGGCTTCGGCCGTGTCGATCTCGGCGATGCGCCCCTTGGCGACGGCGGCGCCGAGAATATAGCCATAAGCCATATCATCCAGCGCATTCTCGTAGGCGTAGGTGGCACCGCCTCTCACTTTGAGCGGACCGTCGATACGGTCGATCGGCCGCCCGATGACGCCATTGCGTGGTTCGGACGTACGGCTCTCGCTGGTCTTCGTCTCTGTCATCGTGTCACCTCACGCACTCTCGACGGCAGCAGCGAGCGTGTGCCGCATCGTCCGCTTCGCCAGCGGGATCTTGAAATCGTTGCCGCCATGCCCGACTGCTCCGGCCAGCGCGGCTTCAGCCGCGTCGGTAAAGGCGTCGTCGGACGCCGCCGCTCCGGCGAGCGTGCGCTCCGCCTCCGTCGCGCGCCAGGGCTTCGCTGCAACGCCGCCCATGGCGATCCGAACGCTCCGGATACGATCGCCGCTCTTCTCGACGATTGCTGCCACCGACACCAGCGCGAAAGCGTAGGAGGCACGGTCGCGTACCTTGCGGTAAACCTGCCGGCCAGGTGGCGGGGGCGGCAGGGTGACCGCGGCGATCATCTCGCCGTGGCGGAGCGCGGTCTCGACATGGGGCGTCGCCTCGGGCAATCGATGGAAATCACCGATCGGGATCGTGCGGGTCTCGCCGCCGGGCGATATGGTCTCGATCCTGGCGTCGAGTCCGGACATGGCGACCGCCATATCGGAGGGATGCACCGCGATGCAGGCTTCGCTCGCGCCGAGTACGGCGTGCATACGGTTGAAGCCCTGAAGCGCCGCGCAGCCCGAACCCTGCTCGCGCTTGTTGCAAGGCATGTTGCGGTCGTAGAAGTAGGGGCAGCGCGTACGCTGCAGGAGATTGCCGCTGGTCGAGGCCTTGTTGCGTATCTGGCCGGACGCTCCCGCCAGCAGCGCTTGCGTGAGCATCGGGTAGCGCGACCTCACCCGCGGATCGGCGGCGAGATCGCTGTTGCGGACCTGGGCGCCGACCCGAAGCCCGCCTTCCGCCGTCTCCTCGATCCGATCGAGCGGCAGCCGGCTGATGTCGACGAGATGCGCTGGGCGCTCGATCTCGAGCTTCATCAGGTCGAGCAGGTTGGTGCCGCCGCTGATGAATTTGGCGTCCGGCCGCGCCGCAACCGCGGCGGCTGCCTGCTCGGCACTTGCCGCACGTTCATAAGTGAAGGATTGCATTGCTCACGCCCCCTCTGCCGCGTCGCGGATTGCAGCGACAATGTTCGGATAAGCGGCACAACGGCAGATGTTGCCGCTCATCCGCTCGCGGATCTCGGCATCGGTGAGAGCGACGGAAGCCGCCGCTACGTCGGCGCTCGCATGGCTCGGCCAGCCGGCCCTGGCCTCGCCCAGCATACCGACTGCGGAGCAGATCTGGCCCGGCGTGCAGTAGCCGCACTGGAAACCATCGCGGGCGACGAAGGCGGCCTGCACCGGATGCAGCCGGTCACCCTCGGCAAGGCCCTCGACCGTGGTGATCTCGTCGCCCTCATGCATTGCGGCAAGCGTCAGGCAGGAATTGATCCGGCGCCCATCGATGAGCACCGTGCATGCGCCGCACTGGCCGTGATCGCAGCCTTTCTTCGAGCCGGTGAGGCCGAGATGGTTGCGCAGAGCGTCGAGCAGCGTCGTCCGCGGGTCGATCTCGACGGCAAGGTCCTTCGCGTTGATCCGTAGCGACATCGGCATCGTCGGTACCGGCGTCGGAGAGGCGACCGCCGTGACGGTGTCGGCCGGCTCTGCGTCGACCGGTATACCGGTAGCCAGGAGCACGCCGGTCGCCACCCCGCCCTCCAGCACCGTTCGACGCGTCGGCCCGCTCCTGTTGTCTGTTTTGGCCATGCATGATCTCCCAGTCCTGTCACTCGTCGACACTGAAGCTGGGGATGCGCGCGGCGGCTTTCTTTCAAGAAACCGGCGGCAATGTCAGAATTCCGGAGAAGAATTCACCCGATAGACCCGAGGCGTCATGCCCCTGAGGCGCCGGAAGGTCGTGGTGAAGTGGCTCTGGCTTGAAAAGCCGAGGCGAAAGGCAATGGTACCGATCGACAAGCCCGTTTCGCGCAGCAGCATTTCCGCCCGCCGCACCCGTTCCTCGATCACATAGGCATAGGGCGCAAGGCCGGTCGTCGCCTTGAATCGGCGCGCAAAACTGTCGACGGCCATTCCCGCGACGGCTGCCAGCTCGCTTAGCGAAATGTCGGAATTCATATGTGCATCGATGTAAGCCCGAACTCGACCAAGCGCCCGACGGCTGAGACAGCCGTGACGTATGGACGGGTGTTGCTCCCGGTTCAGGTTGGCCACGCGGAGGCTGACGAGGGCGACCAGATGCTCGACATAGGCAGTGTCCGGCTTGTGGCCGAGTGCCATCTCGTCGCGAAGCGAACTCAGGAGCGTGGCGACGACTATGTCTTTCTTGTTCACCAGGATCGGCAGGTCTCTCAGGCGTTCGCATCCGGGAAGCCCAATATCGGGATCGATCCACAAGGCTGAATAGGAGAGATTTACGTCGCGATAAAAGCCGAGCCGCTCCGCGCCTGCGGGGACGAAGGTGAGGACTCCGGGCCGGTCCATCCCGTCGTAGAGGGATCTTGCCTCGTGCCGGATGGATGTGTGGGACGTTCCGCCTTCTTCGGTCAGCACGATCAGATGATGAGGGGCTGTCCAGCGGAGCTCCGCCTCCCGGCACGCCCACCGCCGATTGTCGAAAACGATCGAGGAGCTGACCCATGACGCGGTTTGCAGAGGCTCCGACTTCTCCTCCTGGCTCCGAACCCGTCCGTCACCAAGCAACGGTCTGAATGACATCGCGGTATCCCCGCTGGTTCACTCACGGAGCCGTGGCCAGCCCCGGCTTGAGCGTTGTGCGCCGCCCCGCCGCTACGCATACGGCGGTTTATGTGGGACAGGCATCGCGCGTTGGTAACCGCGCAGTGTTCAAGAAGTCGTGAGATCGGTCAAATCCAGCGCGCCTTCTGTCAACCGCCGAGCCCATCGCGGATAGCGCAGAAATAGCGATCGGTTCCGACCTGCCCGCCCTTTAAGGCAACCTCCAGTCCTTCGATCGCCTTGACGCGCGAGTGGGCGACGCAAAGCGGCGAGCCCGGCGAGTCGGGCAGCGGCATCCGCACCGTCAGCGCATCGACGCCCATCTGGCCGAGTGCGTGGCTCGACGTGTCGCCGCCGGCGATGACCACGCGCTGCAATTTCTGCTCGACCGTCAGCTCGCGAAGAAGTTCGCCGAGGCCGCGGCCAAGCTTGTGGCGGGCGCCTTCCTGCCGGTCGATTTCGGCGCCACGGTCGGCTGCTGGTCCAAGCGCCGTGTAGAGGACGACGCTGCGCCCGGCTTCCAGGCTGGCGCGACCGGCCAAGACCGCGCGCGCAATCGCGTCGCCGGAGGCTTCGGAAACCAGTTCGATAGGATCCACCTCGATCCCGTCGAAACCGTCCGTCAAAGCATGCCGTATCTGCCGCTCCGTTGTCGGCGAGCAACTGCCCGAGACCACCGCGATCCGGTCGGCCGCACCCGGGGGCGAAAAGCCGGGCTCGGCACGGACAATCCCGTCAGACGCCCATTCAGCCAGCAGCGCATATTCGATGCCCGAAGAGCCGACGACGAAAGTGCCGCCAGGCCTGCGAACGCGCCATATTTCCTTGCCGGCAAGCGCCTGAGTCTCGCGGCTGTCGACATCCAAAAGCACGATATCGCTGCCATTTTCGGCCAGACGATCGAACGCTGCCGAGCGCGATGCCGACTGCAGCGTCGCCAGGTCGACCAGCCCCGAGGTGAGGTCCGTCTGGCGCGACAGATGGATCAGCAGGTCGGATTCATCCATCGGTGTGGTCGGGTGGCGGCTCATCACGGGATGGCGATCGATACGGAAATATTTGTCGCGGTAGGCCGCAAACAGATGGCCGAAGGCGGTATACCGCTTGAGCTGCGGCGCGCCGACCACCAGCGGCACGCTGTCTTGGCTAAACACCGAGCGGCCGATCTCGATGGCGCGGCCGATGCTGCCGATCGTCGGGCTGGAATCGAAAGTCGAGCAGACCTTGTAGTGGCAGATCTCGGCGTTCAGCGCCTTCAGCCAGGCGAAGGCGTGCTTGAGATGCGTGTCCATCCATTGTGGTGTCTCGCTACGGCTGGTGCCGGCGAGGCCGATGGCACGGCAATGCCTGAACTGCGCAAGCAGCGCCTCGTCCGGCTGGCGCATGAACAGCACGGTCGCCACACCGCCGAGCTCGAGCGCCTCCATGACGTCGGTCGAGCCGGTGAGGTCGTCGCCATAGTAGCTCAGAAGCAGGTTTTGCATGGCGTCGCTTTGCTCAGGCCGCTTTGCCGTCGCCGAACTTTTCGATCGACCGCGCCAGTTCGGGATGGGTCAGGGCGAACTCCGCCAGCGGGATGCCCTCGACCGCCGCCTGCCAGGCTTGCTGCACGGCGCGGACGCCGGCACCCGGCCCGCCCGGGTGGCTGACGATGCCGCCGCCGCAGAGGTAGAGGAGATCGACCGTTCGGCCGGTTCGCTCGAAGGTTTCGGGAGCCTGTCCGCCCCATTGGCCGGAGCCGGCGACCGGCAGTGCGCAATCATCAGGCGAAAAGATCGGCATGGTCACCGCCTTGAAGGATTCGACGAATGACCAGTCCGGCTCCCAATATTTCGAGGCGATGCCGTTGATCTGGAACTGATCGACGCCGAGCAGCCGCCAGAATTGCTGCCAGACCTTGAAGTCCATGCCAAGGCCCGGGTGACGGGTGAGAATGTCCCAGCCGTTGCGGTGGGCGTGCAGCACCAGGCTGGAGCGCTTTCTGAGGAAGGCCATGCCGCCGAAGCCGACGGAATTGATGTTGACCACCGCGCAATTGCCGCCGGCCCGCGCCACCAGATCATGGTTGCGCATCATCTCGTCAGGGTCGGCATGCGAGATGCCGAAGGCATACATGACCTTCTTGCCGGTCTTCTGCTCATGGTCGAGGATCAGCGGCATGATCGCCTTGACCCGTTCCGACAGAGGCGAATAGGCCGGGCTCATCAGCTTCTCGTCGTCCTTGATGAAATCGACGCCGGCGGCGATCAGCTCACCGACCATCTCCGCCGTCTCGGGCGGGCGCAGCCCCAGCGCCGGCTTGACGATCGTCCCGATAATCGGGCGGCCCTCGACGCCGGTCAGCCGGCGGCTGCCGGCGACGCCGAATTGCGGGCCCGGATGCGCTTCCCGGTATTCGTCCGGCAACTTCAAGTCGACGACGCGGATGCCGGACAGGCCCTTGATCGAAAAGGCGCCACCGATGGCGATGGTCATCAGCGCCGAAAGGTCGGTGCCGATGGCATCGAGCGGAAACGCGATATCGACATCCGCGCGCTTGAAAGGCCCGTCGCCGGCTTCGGGAAGGGACGGGCGATCGGCGTCCGGCAGATGCCTAATCGCAAGAACACGCGCCGCTACCCGCGCCTTGAGCTCCTCGGTCTCGCCGGCCAGCGCGACGAAGGTTCCCGTCGACTGGTCGCTGGCGATCTTGGCCGCCAGCGCCTCGATGCTGCCTGAGGTTTCGATGCGGTAGGTGAGGGTGATCATAGTTCGAAAAAAATTCCCTGATCCTGGAAATCTGGTATAATGAGTACATAAGTATTGCAAGCGATATCCTGCTCGGCACGCATTCCGGGATTCGTGATGGCAATGCTAAACGAGACCGGTCAAGGGAGTGATTCGCGACGATGAACCGTTCGGAGCCGATCGTCCGGCGCAAACTTTCCGACGAAGTATTTTTGAGACTGAAGCGCTTGATCACCAGCGGCGAATTGCAGCCGGGCGATGACATGCCGTCGGAGCGCGAGTTGATGGAACGCTTCGAGGTCGGCAGGCCGGCGATCCGCGAAGCGATGCAGGCGTTGAGCAATATGGGTCTCGTCGCGATCTCGCATGGCGAGCGGGCGAAAGTGCTCCAGCTGACCGCCAAGTCGATCATCAAACAGGTCGACGGCGCGGCCAAGATCATCCTGTCGTCGTCGAAGGACACGCTGGAGCACCTCAAGAATGCCCGTATCTTCTTCGAGCGCGGCATGGTCAGGGAAGCCGCCGAAAAGGCCACAGCAGAGGACGTTCAGCGGCTGCGGGCAACCGTTGCCGAACAGCGGAGCTTCCGCGGCGATTCCGAGGCCTTCATATCCGCTGACATGAAGTTTCATACCCAGATCGCGGCAATATCCGGCAACCCGATTTATGTCGCGGTCAGCGAAGCGATGCTTGGCTGGCTGAAGGAATATCACACCGAGATGCTGATCTGGACCGGCAAGGAAAAGTTCACGCTGACCGAGCATGAAGAGATCATCGGGCGCATCGAGCAGAAGGATGCGGACGGCGCCGAAAAGGCGATGATCAAGCACCTCGAGCGCTCACGCGCGCTCTATGTGATGAATTCCGGCAGCTGATTCACCCGATCCGGGTGATCGCGTAAGGCGTCATCACAAGGTGGCGTCGTTCGAACCCGGAAATATCAACCGTCACTTCGCTCGCCGTCAGGTTCGCTAGCCACATGACGGTCTTGCCCGAAGGAGAACGGGCGGCCAGCGTGAGCACCCGCGTCTCATCGCTCGTCCTCGCCGCCACGTGCCTGAAGCCGGCCAGTTCGCAAAGCCCCTGTACGGCCCGGAAGATCGGCCTGGCGTCACCTTCGCCGACGGGTTCCCCGGATGCCGCCAGCACGCCGAAGGATCCGGTAAAACTGGACAGCGTGAGCATCTCCAGTCTGGCCGGCGCGACGCGCGCGGCGTAGCCGATCGTCCATGCAGCCGCGAACAGGCCGGCATGGCGCGGATCCCGGTCGGCCATGGCAATGCGCTGATTGTGCGGGTTGGCCTTGGTCGCGCCGCCATAAGGGTTCTGCCGCATGGCGATGGTCGACGGGCCGATCCGGTAGGGTTTTGCCCCGAAGATCGCCCGCACCGATGCGGTGATGAACGGCAGCGCCTCCAGCGATTGCATGACGCTGAGATCGTCGGCGGCGTGCACGATCGGACAGGTGCAGTGGGTGACGAAATCGAGCAGGTCGGCGGGAACACGCTTGCGGTTGAGTTCGGTGAAATAGCTGAACATGCCGCCGCCGAGGCGGATGTCGGGGAAGGCCCGCCGCGCCCCTGTATAGACATCTTCAAGCGGCGGACATTCGGGCCAGGCGCTGCCCGGCGGCGTCGACTGCCGGTCGACCGAAGGTGAAACGGCAATGTCTGAGAGCTTCAGCCCGGCGTGACGCATCATGCCGGCGACGCCTGAAAGCTCGGCGTCGAGATCACCCTCGCAGGAAACGACGCATTCAAGCGTCGTCTCGACCGGGTAGGCGGCAGCAAGCCGGGCATAGGACTGCAAGACGTCGAGGTCGTGGCCGCGCGTCGGATCGTAGTGGAACATCAGCTGTTGCGGGCCAAGCGCCGACAGTGCCGGCAGGTTCGCAAGCGCTGCCTCGACCTCGCCCGGATAGATGATCACGCCGATATCCGGCAGCAGCGGTCCGGCTTCGCCGAGCTCGATGCGGACAGGTTCGTCGGCTGCTTCGGCGGCAGGCACTTTCCCGTCGCAGGTCACACGCAGACTGATCGTCTGGCGCAGAGTCTCGCGGGCGGGGAGCATATAGGGCCACGGCAGCGCGAGCGGCCGGACATAGGTCTTGTAGGACGCATCCGACCAGTTGCGCTGGTCCTCCATTTCGAACGCATCGCCTTCCATCCGGCATTCGGCGATAACGCCGGGCCGGACCTCATGGGTGATCGCCCGCAGATCCTTGAAAGGCTGCCAAGGGTCGATCAGATGCGGAAGCTTTGTTTCCACCACGCTGCCGTCGGTGTGCTCGACCGTGACCGGGCTGCCGGCCAGGCCGGCGATTGGATGCAGGATGCAGAAACCGCAGCGATTGGTTTCGAAATCGCTTTCGGGGAGTGCGCTCACGTCGAAAGCCAGATGGCCGTCGGCGGAAGCCTTGATCGTCGCGCGAAAGTCGAGCCGGCTTCGCTCTGGTCCGGCACAACTTGCCGAATAGCTGACGGAGAAAGTGTCGGCGCCCTGGTCGATGACTAAATCCGTAAGCGCCGGCTCATAGGTACCCCAGTCGCGATCCCGGACGATGTAGGCGATGGCGCGCAGCACTTCGATGCCGCCATGGCGGATGGTGCGCAGATTGCCGTTGACGAAGTCGGCGGTGAGCGCGCCGGCGCGCAGCCCGACCGGCTCGGCCTCGACCGCATGCGTGCCATAGAGGAGGAAGGCGTCGGCGGTCATCCGAGCAAAGCGTCGAGCTGCACCGGTTCACGGCTCGCAGCACCTGCATAGGCGGCTTCGACCAGCGCCAAAGTCCTAAGATTGTCCGCTCCCGAGGTTGCCGGCTCGGTCCCGTTCGCCAGGCAGTCGACCCAGTGCTTTTGAATGGCGACGACGCTTTCCTGGATGTTGTGCCATGGGCGCGATGCCCAGGGCAGCAGCGGCGGCGAGACGTCGCTGACCATCGTTCCGTTTCTGCCGGTGACGGTAAGCTGGTAATCTTGTGCAAGCCGGATCGTGCCATCGCTGCCGTCGATCTCGACCAGCGTCTGCGGAAACGGTTCGGTCGCGAGCTTGGTCGCATAGCTGCAATCGACCACGGACGTTGCGCCGCTCTTGTGGTCCATCAGCATGGTAGCGACGTCCTCGCCGGCAATGTTGGCATTAATGCGAGCGGTTCGTGTCGTGATCGTCGCCACGTCGCCCAGCAAAAAGCGGGCAATGTCAAGACTATGGATGCCGAGGTCCTCGATAATGAAACGCTTTCCCGTCGCCAGATAGGGCTGGCCGGAAAACACGTCATAGGCCGAGCGGAACGAAACCCGTCCGAAGAAGGGCGTGCCGATGTCGCCGCTGTCGAGCACGGCACGCACCGCCTGGATCGGCGACTGCCAGCGAAAATTTTCATGCACCATCAACGGCACGCCGGCGTCAGTGCATGCCTTCACCATGGCCTTGGCGTCGGCAAGCGACGGCGCGAATGGTTTTTGGCAGATCGCCGGAACGCCGTGCCGTGCTGCCATCTCGACGAGCGAACGATGGCTCGGCGCGGTGGTGGCGATATCGACGAAATCCAGGCTTTCGCCGGCGAAAAGTGCTGCCGCGTCGGTGTAGCGTCGCGCGATACCGAACTGGTCGCCGACGACCGTGAGCCGTTCCGGGTCACGGTCGCAGAGGGCGACGATCGAGACATTGGCGATTTCGCGCCAAGCGTGCATCTGGTTGACGGCAAAGAAGCCGCAGCCGATCAGCGCTCCACGCAGTTCCGCCACCATCAGCCTGCCTTTGCCATCTGCATCAGCGTCACGCGGCTCTGCAGCCGGCGCTGCGCCTGGTCGACGACGACGGCGACGATGATGACGAGGCCCTTGATCACCATCTGCCAGAACGAGCTTACGCCCATCATCACCAGCCCGTCCGAGAGAATGCCGATGACGAAGGCGCCGACGATAGTGCCGCCGATCGTGCCGCGGCCACCCGACATCGAGGTGCCGCCGAGCACCGCCGCGGCGATGGCGTTGAGCTCGAAGCTTTCGCCGGTCGCCGGATGCGAGGCCATCAGTTCGGACGAGATGATTAGGCCGACGATTGCCGCGCAAAAGCCAGAGAACATGTAGACGAACATCTTCACCATATTGACCCTGACGCCCGAAATCCGCGCCGCCCGTTCGTTGCCGCCGACGGCGAAGATGTGGCGGCCGAGCGGGGTGTATTTGGCCAGATAAGCCGCCCCAAGTGCTACGACGACAAGAATCCATATCGAGACCGGCAGGCCGAGCAGCCGGCCGGCGCCGAGAAAGCCGAATCCTGTCGTGCCCAGATCGGGCTTGCCGACGAGGTTCGGGAAGGTGCGGCCATCGGACGACAGCAGCGCCAGGCCGCGCGCGACGTAGAGCACGCCGAGCGTGGCGATGAACGGCGCGACATTCAGCCTGGTGATCAGCAATCCGTTGACTGCGCCGATCAGTATGCCGACCGCAAGTGTGATCAGTGCGATCTCGAAGACGTTGAAATAGATCGTGTAGCCGATCTGCAGGTCGATGCCGTTGAGCACGAGATAGCCCGCGACCATGCCGCACAGGCCGACGATCGAACCAACCGACAGGTCGATGCCTCCGGTGATGATGACGAAGGTCATGCCCATGGCCAGGAAGGCGTTCAGCGCCACGTGCTTCGACATCAGGATCAGATTGGCGGCCGACAGGAAATTCGGCGCTGCGATCGAGAAGAAGATCAGGACGGCGATCAGCGCGATGAACGTCCTCGCCTTCATCAGCGTCAGCAGCACGGAGCCGTTCGAGGCGGAGGCAACAGACGCCTTGGCCGGGAAATCAGTCATGGGCGTGGCTCTCCGTGTGCGGGACCGGCCCGTGACCAAGCGCCGATGCGGCGACAAGTGCCGCCTCCGTTGCCTCAGCGCGATCGAACATGCCGGTCAGTTTTCCATTGCTCATCACCGCGATCCGGTCTGACAGCGCCATCACCTCGTCGAGATCCGAGGTGGCGAAAAGTATGCCCAGTCCGTCGCGGGAGAGTTTGCGCATGGTGCGGAAGACGTCGGCCTTGGCGCCGACATCGATGCCGCGGCTTGGTTCGTCCATCAACAGCACCTTCGGTCCGGTGAGCAGCGCCTTGCCGATCACCACCTTCTGCTGGTTGCCGCCCGACAGCGACGAGACCTCCTGCGCCGGGTCGGCGACCTTGATCGCCAGCTCCCGCACCATCTGCGTCACCGCCTGGTTTTCCCTGGCGCTGCGGATATGGAACAGGCGGACAAACCGCGACAGGCTGGCCAGCGTCAGATTGCTGGCGACCGAGAGGATCGACACCAGACCTTCGCGCTGGCGATCCTCGGGGATCAGCGCCAGCCCGCGCCGGATGCGCCGTGTCGTGTCGCGCTCCTTCACCTTCTTGCCGGCAATGAAGATCGTTCCGGTTGCATGGCCGTGGCGACCCATGATGCAGTCGAACAACTCGCTGCGACCGGCGCCCATCAGCCCGTAAATGCCAAGGATTTCGCCGGCACGCAGCGACAGCGAGACATGATCGACCGCAAGCCCGCCGGTCACGCGCGGCAGGCAGACGTCCTCGGTGCGGAATATCTCTTCGCCCGGAACGTGGCCGTCGGCCTTGGCGAAGTCCTTGGCGTCCGAGCCGATCATCTGCCGCACGATCCATTGCGTGTCGACTTGTCTCATCTTCTCTTGGCCGGTGATCCGCCCATCGCGCAGCACGGTGATGTAGTCGCCGATGCGGATCAGCTCCTCGAGCCGGTGCGAGATATAGACGATCGCCACGCCGCGCGCCTTGAGGTCGGCGATCACCTTGAACAGGATCTCGACTTCCGCCGCACTCAGCGCCGAGGTCGGTTCGTCCATGATCAGGATCCGCGCATCGAGCGAAACCGCCTTGGCGATCTCGACCAGCTGCTGCTGGCCGATGCGCAAATCCTCGACCAGCATATCGGGCCGGATGCCGGCTTCCAGGCGCTCGAGAAATTCCGCCGCGCGGCGCTCCTGTTCGCGGCTGTCGATCTTGCGGAACCGGTTGGTGATCTCGCGCGTGGCGAAAATATTCTCGGCGACCGTGAGATTGCCGAACAGGTTCAGCTCCTGGAACACCATGCCGATGCCGCGGCTCACGGCGTCCCCCGACGATGAGAAGGAAACCTCCTCGCCCTCCAGGAGAATGCGGCCGAGCGTCGGCTGTTCGACGCCGGCGATGATCTTCATCAGCGTCGATTTGCCGGCACCGTTCTCGCCGACCAGCACGTTGACCGCGCCCTTGCGCACCTCGAAATTCGCGCGCTTGACCGCGACGGTGCCCGAGTAAACCTTCGAGACGTCTTCCAGTTTCAGGATGATATCGTGATCGATGGCGGCATTCATGGCTTCGGCCCGATCTCTGCCTCCGCCGGCGTCACCAGCGGCAGGTCCTGGCCGCTGCCCATGGCATAGGCGCCGACAACCCTAACGCTCCGGCCCTCCAGCGCTTCGCGCGGCAGCTTGGAAAGCACTGTCCTGTCGGCATAGATGTTGAACGCCTTGCCGAACTGGGCGAAGTCGATCTGGTTGGTGAAATCGTTGAACTGGATGAAGTCGAGACTGTCGCGCAGCGCGGTGCCACGCATCGCCGGTCCGATCTGCACCCGCGCATCCGCCTTGCCGTCGCCGTCGGCATCGACGTCCATGGTCGCCGCGCGTGACTGTGTATTCGCCGTGACCACCTTGCCTTCGAGGTGAACCGCAAAGGTCCATGGCGAGTTCGCCTGCTTCTTCGGATTGCCATACTTGGCGCCGGCAGCCGCTGGATCGGCTTTCGCCAGGGCATGAACCTCGGGAAACGGCCCGGCCTTCTGCTGGAGATAGGGCACCACCTTGGCAGCCCAGATATCCCCGACCATCTTGTCCGCATTGAAGACCGGCGCTTTGCCGTCGTTCTCTCCGGATGGTGTCGGCAGGATCTTGCAGGCGGTCAGGCTGATGCCGAGTATCGCAGCAAGGATCGGCGCGGCGAGGATCGACCAGGTCTGCTTGTTCAACATGTCGGCTTGTTCGGCATGGCGGTCAGGGCACCCAGGAAATGGAAGCAAGGGACGAGCCGGAAGCTCGTCCCTTGCGATTGATGTTACGCCGGCTCAGTTGGTCAGCGCGAAGGTTTCCAGCTTGGCGGCATTGTCGCTATTGATCAGGACGCAGTCCATCAGCTGCTTTTCCTCGGCCGGAGACTTCTTGTTCTTGATGAAGTCGTTGGCCTGCTCGACTGCCATCTGCGCCTGCGCATAGGCCGGTTGCAGGACTGTGGCCTTGATGCCGCCAGAGGCGATCGAGTCGCGCACGTCGTTCGATCCGTCGAAGCCGACGACAATGACGTCCTTGCGGCCAGCGGCGGCAAGCGCTGCATAGGCGCCCATCGCCATCGTATCGTTGCCGGAAATCACGCCCTTGATGTCCGGGTTGGCCTGGAGGATCGATTCCATCTTGGAATAGGCCTCGGTCTGGCTCCAGTTGGCCGACTGTTGCGCCACCATCTTCAGGTCCGGATAGTCGTCGATGACATCGTGGTAACCCTTCGAGCGGATGCCGGCATTGGTGTCGGATTCCTTGCCGACCAGCTCGACGAAATTGCCCTTCTCGCCCATCAGCTTGACGAACTCCTGCGCGCCGAGCTGGGCGCCCTGGTAGTTGTTGGAGACGATTTGCGCGACGGCGACGCCGGTGGCGTTGATCTCGCGATCGATCAGGAACGAGGGAACACCCGCATCCTTGGCTTTCTGCACGGCGGCGACGGTGGCGTCGGCGCCGGCATTGTCGAGGATGATCGCCTTTGCGCCGCGGCCGATCGCGGTGTCGATCAGCTCGGACTGCTTGTTGGCGTCGTCGTCATGGACAAGCACCAGTGCTTCGTAGCCGAGTTCCTTGGCCTTGGCTTCCGCGCCGACGGCTTCGGCCTTGAAGAATGGATTGTCGTGCGAGGGCGTGATGATGGCAATGAAATCCGCCGCGTAGGCGGGTGCGGCGGTGCCAAGCGCCAGCATGCCGGCGAAAGCCGCAAGTGTCATTCTGCGAGTGAGTTTCATGATTTCCTCCCGTTTGAAAAAGCCTGTGCCTCCGCGGCCCAGGCTAAAATGCATCCCAGTTCGCCAGGCGGATCGCGTCCGTGTCGCGGATCGGTCATTTGCCGGCTCACCTGGGCGGATCATCCTGTTCGATTCCGTCCCCAGGCTGCCCCTCCACCTGCCATCTACCCAACTTTCAGCCCGGCCTCGGCTTGCCAAAGCCATTCCAACAGCTAAGCCAACTGGTATAATGAGTCAATCACAAATTCAGATGATATGTATCTGATGAGCAGCGAGCGGCTCCTGCATCTGCCACCGGCCATCGGAGAGTCATCCACCAAGACCGATACTTCGTTCCCTACGATGCGCCGGCAGCTGGCCAAGCCGGATAACCACCACCGTAAGGGGTATGATACGCGGGGTGAGAGCGTAATAAGTAAGTAAAGAGGAGACACTCCTAAGCCTTATTCGGTGCTCAGCGGTACGCGCGGGCTTTGCTAGTATCGCGCTTTGGTTGTGGAATTTCTCCGCGGCCCCAGCCTGCGCGCGGGTTTCCTTATGAATCCGTTCGCGGCAAGGATCGCGTTGCCGGTGAGGTTCAGCTATGAATTTTGTGCAGAGTTCCAGGCCGTCATCCTGCAGTCCCGCGCTAAGCTTTGCTGACCGACGGCATTTGGCTTCATTTCGTGGCATCTGCGGCAGGAGCTGCAGCGCCATGTTGTGCCTCATTTCGTTCTGTATCATCCTGCTGCTGGAATCCGCTGCACACGGTCGGCCGAAGGCTGACGACAGACTTGCCCCGCGAGACACGATCGAACTGCACGTTTGGCGATGGACTGCCTTGCGCGATGGCGTTTTGGAGGCGTTGCAGCTCAACCATACTTTCACCATCGACTCGGCTGGCACGCTTGACCTTCCAGTGATCGGGAACATTGCCGCCGCAGGTCTGCGTGAGGAGGAGCTGGCAGAGCTGATTTCCGATCGCTTGCAAGTCAGAAGCGGCCGTCAAGAACGGGCGGATACAACCGTCAAACTGATACAAAATCCGCCCTCGGACATCACAGGTTCGGTGGAACACCCGGGCAAACAAAAAGCGCCCGAATCGCCGGCAGACGCAGCCGACGACAGCTCTTCGGCCGTGGCTTCGGAACGCGCCAGTGTCGAGAAGGGCCAGGCCGGGGCGCAACCGAGCGTGCGCGGTTCCCACACACGTTGGGAGCCTGCAGCGGAGCAGCAGCAAGCTCTGGAAGGGGAACGGTTGAAAATGAATGAATTGCTGAATGAGCTGTCGGCCGCTCGTATGGAAGTCGCGGCAGCTCGCGGGGAAGCACTTGCGGCTCGCCAGACTGCTCGCAACGATGCCGTCCGAGACAATCAGAACCTTGCGACGGCGCGTCAACGGGCTGCCGCCTTGGTGCAGGAACTCGATGCGGTGCGGACTGACCGCGGCGCACTGGAACAGAAGCTCCTTGCGGCGCTGAGGGAAGTCGACGCGCTCAGGAAGAGCGTGCAGCCGGCCCGCGGTGATCATGAGGGCCGCGAATTGGCGGCGGCGCGAGCGGAACTGGGCGCGATGCAGCGCGGCGCACGCGACGCCAGCGCGCAGGCACGTGCGGTAGCCGACATGATGGCTGAACAAGGACAAGCCCTAAAACAGCAACGGCGAAGAGCCGAAGAGCTCGCGCTCGATCTGGAAGTGGCGCAACGCGAAGTCAACGGCTTAAAGGCCAAAGCCATTCTCGCGGATCACGAGAAGGCCGCCATGCTTGAAGCGCGTCACTCTATGGAGGCCTCTCTGGCTGAGGCGCAGCGAGCGCTTGATGAGGAGAGGCACAAGGCTGAGCGCTTCGAACGCGAACTCACCGCGGCGCGCCAAACTATCGACGCTCTTAAGACAAGCGCAAATCTGGCTGTGGTCGCGCAGACCAACGCCATCAAGGACCGACAGGTGGCCGAGGCGGCTTTAAAGCGAGCTGGCGACGCACTCGAACTGGAACGCGAACGGGCAGATTCAGCCGCACGTGATCTCGACAGGGCTCGCCGGGAACGCGACGCGGCAAAGCAGGTAGCGAGCCGCGTCTCGATAGAGCTGAGCGTAGCGTTGGAGCAAGAACGCAACAAGGCCATCGGTCTAGCCCGCGACCTCAGCGCCGCGCGTAAGGCAATTGACCTCAGCAAGGCCCAGGGTGAGCGTCGCACTGAGCGTATGAACCGCGCTCCGAAAGCACGTGCCACCGCAACTTCACGTGCAGATGTGTCTGCGCGCTCGCGACCAGCCCGTCAACCGGGGTTGCGGGAAAACCGCAAAGTGAAGGTCAAAAGGCCATCGCGACCTGTCCTGGTGGCGACCATCGCGCTTCCCGACGCATTGCTCCCGACGCGACCGCCGAAGCTCGGCTCTCGCTAGCGAGGGCTGATGGCGGAGGGCGTTTCCGTGGGCCGAAATACATGCCGCAGGAGGAATATGGTAATGAATAAATATGTCGCAGCCGCATTGACAATCGCGATCGCAATTGGCCCTGCCTCGGCTCTTGACGCGGGGCTTGGCGGTAAACTTGGCGGTGTCGGGGTCAGTGCTGGTGTGAGCGTCGGCTCGAAAGGCGCCTCTGTGGCGGGCGGCGCGAGCGTCGACGGAGTAGGGGGAGCAAGCCTTGGCGGATCGCTCGGCGCGGGCAAAGGATCGCTCGGTGCCGGACTTGGCGTCAGCGGCAACCTCGGCGGCGCAAGCGGCGGCCTATCCACAGGTGTCGGTGTGGGCGACCGTTCGTCCGGATCGGCCGCGGGCTCTGGGCAAGTCGCGAGCGGCAGTGCCGGCATCACGCCTGCCACCGCCAAGGCCAAGGCCGCGAGACAATTCGCCGTACTGCCGCGCGCGCTCAGGCCTTCCGGAACTGGTCGCGACGCGTTGGCGCCGATCACCAATGGCTATCCGTTGGGATTTGTGGCGCCACTGAAAGCGAAACCCGGTATCCCACAAGCTGTGGTGCGCGCCTGCCGCACGGCGATCGCGTCGGCTGCGGCGCCCCTTGGTGCCGTGCGTGTTCACGCGGTAAGCGCAGGTCCGTTGCAGCAACGTCGGGGCGCACTCACGGCGCGGATCGAGGTGCGCATACACTACGCAAGACAAGGCGGCATCGAGGTTCGGCAGGCGCGAGTCGGCTGTCGCCTCGATGCGGCGGGCAGGGTCACCGCGGTGACATAGGACGCGCCTCTCACGCAAAGGGTAGCACGAGAAATACAGTCAGGATTGGCCAGCGTTGCATGAGATTGCCCCTCCTCGATGCCGGGCCACAACCGCATTGTTGAGGGAGCAAATCAATCAATGAAAAGCCGCCCGGGCGGACGGCTCAAAATGCTTCCATGATTTTCAGTTACTTCCGCCTCAGGTGATGCGCTGGATGCTGGCCGCGATCTCCTCAGGCTCGAAGACCCGCTTCCAGTCGTCGCGCATCAGCACTGGCTTGCCGAACTCGATGGCCTTGTTGCAGGCGTCGGAGAACACGCCCTTGGTCTCGCCGAAGATGACGGCGCCGAGCACGTTCATGTGGCCAAGCAGGAAGTCGAGCGCGGCCTGCTGGTCGACGCCGCGGGCGACGACCTCGTCGACCGCTTCCTTCATGACGACGAGCAGGGAGGCGCAGACGGTCTCCGAAAGGCCCGGCTCGAGCAGCGCCATCTGGTCGACGGTGACGCGATGCGACCGCATCACTGGAGCCCATATGATCTTGGCGATCGCTTCGCCCTTGGCGAAATCTTGCTCCGGTCCCTGCATCAGCGCGCTGACCATATGCTGCTTGGCCTTGACGCCGCCGAAATAGTCCTTCTTGGCCGCCATGTCGGTCTCGTCGTTGAAGATCGGCGGATGACAGGGATGGGTGACGAAATAGGTCAGGTCCGGCCGCTTCGGCAAATGGCCGGCGAAAGGTGCTGCGGCGTCGAGCACGACGACCATGGTGCCGGAAGCAAGCTTGCCTTCGATGCTGGCCGCAACCTTGCCGATATGGGTGTCGGGAACCGCGAGGATCACCACCTCGGCGCCATTGAGCGCCTCGTCGGCGCCGACCGCGTCGATGCCCAGCCCCGTCTTCAGCCGCTCGCGGCCGGCGTCGCTGACCTCGACATGGCGTATGGTGTAGGGAGAGCCGCGAAAATTGGTCGACAGGCGGTAACCCATTTTGCCGCCGGCACCAAACAGCGCGATCGTTGTCATCTAGCCGTACTCCTGATCTCGAACGATGGCCCTGCCGATCGTCACCTTAGTAACTGGTATAATCACACTACCATGGATTGGCAATCCGATTTGGGACGAACGAGTTCAAGAGAGCCAATTCCATTGGCGCAGTCCCGCGCCGTGGCTGCGCCACTTGGTGGCGGCCTTCTCGGGATCATGAGGTGGATCGACATCGGAATGCCCGAGTCTTGTAGACGCAGATCTTTTGCATTGCCCGCGAGGGCGGGTCTTTTCAGGGTCCGGCGAGACCGGCAGTCCTGACGTTTAGGCGGTGGTCCGCTGCCAACCGTTTCAGCAGTATTCGTGGGTGCAGGATCATCAGCGTCCGGGAAACATCGCCTTCAAACCTTCGCGCGAGGCCTTGGCGACGCCGCGTTCCGTGATCAACCCGGTGACCAGCCGTGCCGGCGTCACGTCGAA
The DNA here is from genome assembly GCF_055811615.1 of Mesorhizobium sp. WSM4807. Lineage (NCBI taxonomy): Bacteria > Pseudomonadati > Pseudomonadota > Alphaproteobacteria > Hyphomicrobiales > Phyllobacteriaceae > Mesorhizobium > Mesorhizobium sp. WSM4807. The sequence goes on along the minus strand of NZ_JBVVQY010000015.1, from coordinate 24,649 downwards.
GGCCGGGTTCGCCGCGGGCGTCGTCTCCGGCGAGATGCGGACCTGCGCGATCTCGCCATTCGCGGTCTTACCCCAAACCAGCGAGACCTCGTCGCTGGAGCGCTGTTCGATCGGGATTTCGGAAAGCCCGTCACCCACCGTCCAATCGATCGTTGGCGAGGGCAGCGCGACATAGAACGGCACGTCGTTGTCGGCGGCGGCCAGCGCCTTCAGATAGGTGCCGATCTTGTTGCAGACATCACCGTCGGCGGTGGTGCGGTCGGTGCCGACGATGACCATGTCGATCTGGCCGCGCTGCATCAGATGGCCGCCGGCATTGTCGACGACCAGCGTATGCGGCACGCCGTGGCCGGCCATCTCCCATGCGGTCAGCTGGGCGCCCTGGTTGCGCGGGCGCGTTTCGTCGACATAGACGTGAACGGGAATGCCGGCTTCCGTAGCCAGATAGATCGGCGCCGTGGCGGTGCCGTAGTCGACGGTGGCCAGCCAGCCGGCATTGCAGTGGGTCAGGATGTTTACCGGTTCGCCCGGCTGCTTGCGCGCCGCGATGTCCTTGATGATTTCAAGCCCATTGACGCCGATGGCGCGGTTGAGGCCGACATCCTCGTCGGCGATTTCACCGGCGCGCCGGTAAGCCGCCTGGGCGCGTTGTTCAGATGGAAGCGGCCGCAGGAAACCTCGCATCTCATCGAGCGCCCAGCGCAGATTGATCGCGGTCGGGCGTGTTTCGTGCAAGACCTCCCAGACGCCGTCGAGTGCCGCATCCGAAGGATCGTCGGCCATTTGCATGGCGACGCCATAGGCTGATGTGACGCCGATCAGCGGCGCGCCGCGCACCCACATGTCGCGGATCGCCGTGGCGATGCCGGCAACGGTGCCGACTTTTTCCACGCGGAAATCATGCGGCAGCCAGCGCTGGTCGATGATCTCCACCGAACGCCCGTCGTCGCTCAGCCAGATGGTGCGATAATGGCGGTCGCCGACGTTCAAATTCTGTTCTCCTGTTCGATCAGCGCGGCCAATTTGTTGACCTCGTCGATGCTGTGGATCTGGCGCCGGTTGACGGCGATGTGACGGCCGAATTTCAGCGCCTTTGCCTCACATGTGGCGCGCAGATCCTCGTCGGCAATGGTCTCGAAATCGGCGTTGTGCGCGAGGCCAAGAATGCGCCGGTGCACCTCGACGCCGGCAAAGCCCAGCATGTCGGTCCAGACCTGATGCAGCATGTGGTCGAGCGCCTGTTCGGCGCCAAGCCTGTCGCCCTGATCCTCGAACAGGCTCTTCTGGTAGAGCATGCCCGTGCGCTCGGTTCGCCACAGATGCGAGAACTCGGTGCGGAACACCGACCATGTGTCGACCGTCACATCGAGCAGATATGCGCGCATGGTGTCGCGCTTTCCATCCTGCTCGTGGCCACGCTGCGAGAAGAACGCCATCCAGAAATTGGCGAGCAGCATGCCGACGTCGAAGGCGATCGGGCCGTAGAAGGCGAATTCGGGATCGATCATCCGCGTTTCTGTCGCGGTGACCATGATCGAGCCGGAATGCAGGTCGCCATGCAGCAGCGTCTCCGCATTGGCCGCAAAAATGTGCTTCAGCCGCTGCGCCTCGACCTTGAGATCGCGGTCCGCCCGCAACTCTGCGACGATGCTGTCGAGCTGCGGGCTCGTATGCCGGTTCATCTTGGCGTCGAAATACGGGTCCGAGAACACCAGGTTCTCGGTGATGTCGCAGAGCTCGACATTGTCGGCGAACAGCGCCAGATCGGCTTTACGGTCCTTGGTCGCCATATGCAGGTCGGAGCCGCGAAACAGGGTGCGGGCCATGAACAGGCCGATGTCTCTCGCGATGTTCGGCAGCTGCCGGCCCTCGATCAGCGCGCGCCGCAGGATGATGTGCGGCGACAGATATTCCATGATGATCAGCGCCTGGCTCTCATCGAAGTGATAGATCGCAGGCACCGAACCTGGCGCTCTCGCCTCCTGCCGCGTCAGCGCGTGATACTCGAAGAAGGAGCGCTTCAACGGCAGCGGCCAGCTGTCGCCGACCAGGCGGACATAGGGTAGGGCCTGCTTGACGACGGCCGCACCCGTGGCGCCCTCGACGATGAAGACCAGGTTCAGATTGCCGTCGCCGACCTCGCGGACCTTCCAGCGGCTTGTATCTTTGCCGATATGCGAACACAGGGCATCGTTGGCGCCGAGGCGTGCTGCCAGGGTGTCGACCGATAGTGCTTCGAACGGCAATTTCCCAGTCATCCTCACCCTCCCGCTGATGTGCTCCCATCATAGTGGAGCCATGGCGGTTGATCCAAGCTAGGAAGCTCTCTGGCAATTGTCAATCGTGTTGACAATTGCCGGAACAGCCCCTAGCGTCGTGGTCATGGAGAAACGAATGGGCAATAATGCCGTGTTCCGCGTGCACGGCCTGAGGAAGTCCTTTGGCCATATCGAGGTGCTTGGCGGCGTCTCGCTCGATTTGCACGCCGGTGAAGTGACCGTGCTGATGGGCGCCAACGGCGCCGGCAAATCCACCCTGGTCAAGATCATAAGCGGCGTCTACGAGCGTGGCGGCGGCACGATGAGCCTTGCCGGCCACGACTTCGCGCCCCAGGACTTTGCGCTCCAGGATTTCGCGCCGAATACGCCGGCGGAGGCGATACGCGCCGGTGTCGTCACCGTTCATCAAAACATCAATGATGGTGTCGTAGCCGACCTCGACGTCGCCACCAATTTGACGCTCGACAGGCTGAGCGGCAGCGGCGCGCCGACCCTGTTCAATCCGGGCCGGGTGCGTCGCGAGGCAAAGGCGGTTGCCGACCGCATGGGGCTGGCCATCGACCTGAGAGCCCGGATCAGCGATCTCTCGCTGGCCGACCGCCAGATGGTGGCGATAGCCCGCGCCATGGCACATCAGCCGAAAGTGCTGATCCTCGATGAGCCGACGTCCTCTCTGTCCAGCGCCGAGGCCGACCGGCTTTTCGCGCTGCTCGACAGGCTTCGCGAGCACGGCGTCGCAATCCTCTACATCTCGCACCGCATGTCGGACATCAGGCGGCTTGCCGACCGTATCGTCTCGATGCGCGACGGCGTCATCTCAGGCGTTTTCGACCGCAAGCCGCTCGACTATGAAGGCGCGGTCAACGCCATGCTCGGCCGCAAGATCCACCTCGACCGGATCGTCGCCAGGAATTCGGCCAGGCCTGTCCTGACTATCGACGGGTTGCGCATTGCGCAAGGCGCCAGGCCGATCGCGCTGACGCTCGGCGACGGCGAAGTCGTTGCCATCACCGGCCTCGTCGGCGTCGGCAAGACCGCGCTCGCCGAGACGCTGTTTGGCGTGCGCAAGCCGCTGTCCGGCACCATGATGCTGAACGGCAAACCCTATGCTCCGGGTTCGACAGGCGAGGCGATCGCCGCCGGCGTATTTCTCGTCGCCAAGGACCGGGGCGAAAACGGGATCGTTGGCGACTTCAACATCCAGGAAAATATCAGCCTGCCGTTCCACAGGCGGATGTCGCGTCTGGGCGTTCTCAAGCGCCGCATCGAGCGCGCCACCGCCCGCCGGCAGATTCGGGAACTGGGCATCGTCTGCCGCTCGGAGAAGGACGAAATGTCGGCGCTTTCCGGCGGCAACCAGCAGAAGGTGATGGTCGCGCGCTGGATGTCGCAGGCCGCAAAACTGTTCATCCTGGACGAGCCGTTTCAGGGCGTCGACATTTCCGCCAGGCGCGATATCGCGGCCAAGCTGCGGGCGAGCGCGAACGGCCGTGCGACGCTGCTGTTCGTCACCGAACTCGACGAGGCGCTGGAGACCGCCGACCGCATCCTGGTGATGTCGGAGCAGACGATCGTTGGCGAACATCGCAACGCCGACGTCGACCTCGAGCGTCTGCTGGCCGAAGTGGCGGGCGGGCCGCTGCACAGCGCAGCGTGAGGCGGGCAGATAATGGGACGTGGAATGGAGAGGGCATGAGTTCGGGTTGGGTAAGGATGGCAGCGGCGCGCGACCATGCCATTCGCTATGGCTTCATCGTTCTGCTGTTCGGGTTGATCGCCTATTTCGCCGTCGCCGCCGATGGCTTCGTCTCGCCGCAGAGCGCCGTCTTCATCTTTCAGTCCGTCGCTATCACCGGCGTGCTGGCGCTCGGCGTCACCGCCACCCTGGTCGTCGGCGGCTTCGACCTGTCGATCGGCTCCGTCGCCACCAGCGCCATGATGGCGGCCGCCTATGTCATGGTGGTGCTGGAGCAGAACGCTGTCGTCGCGGTTGTCGCCTGTCTCGCGATCGGCGCCATCGTCGGGCTCATCAATGGCTGGCTGATCGTCTATATGCGCGTGCCGGATCTCCTGGCGACGCTCGGCATGATGTTCCTGCTCGTCGGTTTGCAACGCATCCCGACCGAGGGCCGCTCGATCGCCACCGGCATGACGATGCCCGACGGCTCGGTCGCCAACGGCACGTTCGGCGCCGCCTTCCTGGCGCTCGGCCGCCACCGCTTCGATTTCTTCATCCCGAACCTCATCCCGGTTTCGGTGGTCGTCCTGCTCGTGCTTGCAGTGATGATCTGGTTCTTTCTCGAATACACCCGTTTCGGACGCATGATGTATGCGGTCGGCAGCAACGAACGGGCTGCCGAACTCGCCGGCGCGCCTGTCAAGGCATACAAAATCTGGGCCTACGTTATCTCAGGGGTTTTTGCCTCGATCGGCGGCATTTTGCTCGCCGCGCGGCTTGGACGTGGCGACATCGCCTCGGGTAATAATCTCCTGCTCGACGCAGTGGCGGCGGCGCTCATCGGCTACGCGGTCCTCGGCGCCGCCAAGCCGAACGCCTTCGGCACGGCCGTCGGCGCGGTGTTTGTCGGCGTGCTGCTGCAGGGCCTGACGATGATGAACGCGCCCTACTACACGCAGGATTTCATCAAGGGCTTGGTTCTCGTGGTTGCCCTTGTCTTCACCTTCGCCCTTTCCGGCAGGGGCAAGAGATAGGATTTCGACAGATAGGATTTCGACCGGCTGAAATTTGAGTTCAACAAGTGGAGGAAACAACATGAAGATCACAAGAAGACTTTTGGCGAAGGCAGCACTCGGGCTTGCCGGCGCCGCGCTGCTGATGCAGGTCCCGGCGATGGCGCAGGACAAGCCGGCGCCGTTCGACAAACCCGGCGCCGTCAAGATCGCGCTGGTCCGCTATCTCTCGACCGGTGACTTCTTCCAGGCCTACCTTTCCGGCGTCGAAGCGCAGGCCAAGGCGCTTGGCGTCGATCTGCGCGTCCTCGACAGCCGTCAGGACGCTGCCCTTCAGGCAGACATGGTCGACCAGGCCATCGCGCTCGGCGTCCAGGGCATTATCATCCAGCACGGACTGACGGAATCGATGAAGGAAGCCGCCCAGCGCGCGGTCGACGCCGGCATCAAGGTCGTCGCCTTCGACGTCAATGTCGAAAACCCCAAAATACCGCAGATCGAGCAGTCCGACCGCGACCTCGCGCGCCTCGCGCTCGAACAGGCGATCAAGGACAATGGCGAGAGCTGGAAGGCCGGCTACGTCTACGTCGCCGGCATCGCGCCGCTCGACCGCCGCAACGAGACCTGGGTCGACTTCAAGAAAAAATATGCGGGAATCAACGAGGCGGCGATGTTCGGCACTCTCGACAATCCGATCGCCAATTCCGTCGCCAACCAGGCCCGCTCGGTGCTGTCGGCCAACCCCGACATCAAGGTGATGTTCGCGCCCTATGATGAATTCGCCAAGGGCGTGAAGATCGCCGTCGACGAGGCCGGTCTGTCCCAGGACATCAAGATCTATTCGGCCGACATCTCGACCTCCGACATCGCCGCAATGCGCGAGCCCGACAGCGCCTGGGCGGCAACAGCCGCGACCAATCCGGCTGTCGTCGGCCAGGTCTCGGTGCGCGCGCTGGCTCAGCTTTTGGCCGGCGAAGACCCCGGCCATAACGTCATCGTGCCGCCGACGCTGATCACCCAGAAGGACCTGATCGACAAGGACATCAAGAACATGGAAGACCTCTCGGCCAAGCTGCCGCAGTTCGCCCATGCCGATGTCGCGATGCCGGCCTGGATGCCGAACCCCAACGCCAAATAGCTTTTTGCGGCAGGCAAAAGAAAAGCGCGGCTTTCGGGCCGCTCTTTTTGCGTCTGGACTGTTCTTGAGCCTACCGCAGCGCCGCCGCGATGTTGCCGCCATCCACCGTCGTCACATCGGCGGTGGTCCGCTCGGCCAGCGCCTGATGCAGGAAGGCCTGGGCCACGTCTTCGGCCGTCACTTCCTGGCCGAGCAGGTTGCCCGCCATGTATTCCTTCTCCGACACGCCGCGCGCGCCCGAACGGCTGGCGATCATGGCGTCGGTCAAAAGCCCAGAACGGATGCGATCGGCGTTGACGGCATTCGAGCGGATGCCATGCGCGCCGTAGTCGAGGGCATATTGCCTGGACAGGAACAGCGTCGCCGCCTTTGGGACGCCATAGGCGCCGAACTTCGGCCCCGGATTGATCGCCTGCTTGGAGGTGTTGAACAGAAGCACGCCGCCGGTGCCCTGTTCGAGCATGATGCGCACCGCGTTCTGCGCCGCCGACTGGTGGGCGAAGAAATTGAGTTCGAAGCTCTTGCGCAAAGTGGCGTCGTCGAGCTCACCGATCCTGCCCTCCCAGGCCGCACCGGCATTCGAGACCAGAATGTCGAGGCCGCCATAGACGGCGACCGCCTTGTCGAACGCAGCGCGCATCTGCGCCGGATCGGTGATGTCGGCGCCGATGCCGATCGAACTGTTGCCTGCCTTCTTCGCCGCTTCCGTCGCCCTTGCCGCGTCGAGATCGACAACGACGGCATGGGCGCCGTTGTCGGCGAACAGCTTTGCGGTGGCGGCACCGATTGCGCCGGCGCCGCCGGTGACCAGCACAACCTGGCCGGTCAGCGGCTTCGGCTTATTGGCGGCGAGCTTGGCCTGTTCCAGCGACCAGTATTCGAGCGGGAACAGGTCGGCTTTGGACAGCGGACGGAAATCGCCGACCGCTTCGGCGCCGCGCACCGCCTCGATCCACATTTCGCCGACGTCGGAGGCGATCTTCGCGTCCTTCAGTGTGCGGCCATGGCCGAACATGCCGAGGCCCGGCACCAGCGTCAGCCGCGGCATCTGGTCAAGCATCGTGCGCTTCACATCGTCGAGCGCGTCGTTGGTTTCGAAGTAGGTGCGATAGTTGTTGGCGAACGTCTCGACATGTTGGCGGATGACGGGTTTGTAGTCGCCGACCTTGTCCGCGTCGGGCGCCGGCAGCGCCATCGGTCCGGTCTTGATGCGGATCGACAGGTCGGGTGTCGACACGCCGCGCCCGGCATAGTCGGCAATGTCAGCCGAATTGATGAAATCGACGATCGCGTCCGAGGTGCGGAAATCGCTGATCATGCGGTCGAAGCGGCCTTCGCCGCGCGCCACCGCCACCGCGCCGCGCAGCATCGGCGCAATGTCTGCAGGCTTCGCCAGCCTGGCCGGCAAGGCCGCCTTTTCGGTGCGTGGCTTGCCGTGGCTGGCGATGAAATCCTCGGCAAGGTTCACATAATGGATCATCCGGTCATAGGCCTGTTTGGCATCGTCACCGAAGGTGAAAATGCCATGCTTGTCGAGGATCAGGCCTTCGACCGTAGGGTCGGCATCGAAAACATCGGCCGCCGCCTTCGCCAGGTCAAAGCCTGGCATGATGTAAGGCACGAACCCCATCTTGCTGCCGAAGACCTTCTTGCTCAGCGCCTCGCTGTCCTCCTGGTCGACAATGGCCAGGATGGCGGTCGAGTGCGTATGGTCGACGAACTTATGCGGCAGGAAGGCGTGCAGCAGCGTCTCGACCGAAGGGTTGGGCGAAGACGGATCGATGAGGTTTACCCGCTGCAGGGCGACCATATCTTCGTCGGAGAGTTTTTTGAGCGACCGCGCCTTGAGCAGCGCGCCGAGCTTGACCGCCGGCAGGCCCTGCGGCTCGATGACGCCCATGTCCCAGCCGCTGCCCTTGACGCAAAGCACGTCCCATTCGTCGCCGACGAGATCGGTGGCCTTTGTCTTGCAGGAGGTGTTGCCGCCGCCATGCAGGACAAGCCGCGGTTCGCCGCCCAGAAGCCTGGTCGTATAGACGCGCAGCGCCAGGTCGCGGGCCACACCCTTTTTTGCATAGTCGGCAACCAGCTTCTCCGCGTCGCCGTCGTTCCACAGGTTCTTCATGTTCGCTTCGTCCGATTTGCTCGTTGTGAAACAGGAATGCCGCGACGCCTTGATGACAATGCGTCCGCGGCGGAGTTTGCGTGCCTAGGCGACCTTTTCCGCTGCCGGTCCGGCATGGTCGAGCAGCCGTCGCGCCATCCGAGCGCCGACCACCAGATGCGTGCACAGCCCACCTGCGATCGCCGCCACCAGCGGTCCGAATTTGCTGTCCTCCTGCACCACCACGAGGCGCTTTTCAATCTTGCGCAGCGATGACAGCTCCGCCGAAATGATCCGCCGGTTGTAGCTGCAGTCGAGCGCCTTGCCTTGCGCGTCGATGATCTGCCCGGCGATGACGCCGGCAGCCCCGGCACGGCGCAGCACATCCATTTCGCTAGCCGTCAGCGCGCCGCATTTGACGACATGGCTGTCGGCGTCGACGGTGCCGACCGAGTAAAGCGCCAGATTGCACGCACTGATGCCCGACAACTGCTCGCGGATCACCGGCTCGGCGCGCAGGCCGCGCGCCAGTTCTTCCGTCGTCAGCACCAGCGGTGCATAGAAATTGAGCCCCTTGGCGTTGAGCCGGCGTGCGATTTCCATGGTGCATTGGTCGGGCCGGTAGGAATAGGGGGCTCCCAGATTTCCGCAGAGCTGCACCACCGTGACGTCCTGCAGATCGGCATAGGACATGATGTCGGCGATCGTATAGATGGTCCGCCCCCAGGCGACGCCGATGCGGTCGCCCCTCTTGATCAGTTCGAGAAAGACGCTTGCCGCCAGCACCGCGATGTCGGTCGACGGATCGGCGACATGGCCGTTTTCCGGCGCTATCCAGACGGCATCGAGCTTCAACGCGTCTTCAAGCTTGCGCGCCAGGACATCGTCGGTGAAAAGCTGGGTCGAGGTCGAGATGTTGACGATGCCGGTCTCGCGCGCCTTGCGCAGATACATGGCGACCGAGGCTCGGGAAATCTTGAGCTGGCTGGCCACCTGGTCCTGGCGCAAGCCGTGGGCATAGTAGAGCCAGGCGGCCTTGTGAATAAGCTGTTCTGCCGGTCGGATCGCCATGCCATCTCCTTGCTGACATTATTCACGGCTCTCGACAAAAGTCAAACCGAGCGAGGGTAAACGATGCCCTTTCGCTTGCTTTATCTAGATCATCATTGTGCCAAATGCGCCCTATCGTGGCATCGTTGGTGGTGACGGGCCGGAAGCCTGTGGGGTAGAAGGTCTCGATCAGACATTACAGCGCCGCGCGTCCTTTCGGACGCGCAAAGGACGCTGTAACACTTTGATCTTGCGCATGCCCCCGAAAATCGATTCCGATTTTGGGGGGCATGCGCCAGGGGAGGACGGGATGGGAAATCCCTACGAACAGGATCTCGACAGGAATCCAGCCAACCACCAGCCGCTGACGCCGCTCAGCTATCTCGAGCGGGCGGCAAAGACCTTTCCCGATCATGTCGCTATCATCCATGGTCGCCAGCGCACGACCTATCGTGATTTCTGGCGGCGGTCGCTGAAGCTTGCCTCGGCGCTGCAGAGGCGCGGCATCGGCAAGGGCGACACCGTCACCGTGATGTTGTCCAACACGCCGCCGATGCTGGAAGCGCATTTCGGCGTGCCGATGATCAAGGCGGTGCTGCATTCGCTCAACACCCGCCTCGATGCCGCGGTCATCGCCTTCCAACTCGACCATGCCGAAACCAAGGTGCTTGTCGTCGATCGCGAATTCGCAAATGTCGTCAGCGAGGCGCTGGCGCTGGCTAAGGTAAAACCGCTGGTCATCGACTATGACGATCCCGAATACGCCACTGATGCCCCTTATCCCAAGGGCGAGCGGATCGGCACGCTCGACTACGAGAACTTCGTCGCGGGTGGCGACGAGGATTTCGCCTGGCCGATGCCGGACGACGAATGGGATGCGATCTCGCTCAACTACACTTCCGGCACCACAGGCAATCCCAAGGGCGTCGTCTATCATCATCGCGGTGCGGCACTGATGGCCTACGCCAACACCATCCATGCCAGTATGGGTAAGCATGCGGTGTATCTGTGGACGCTGCCGATGTTCCACTGCAATGGCTGGTGCTTTCCATGGACGCTGGCCGTGCAGGCCGGCACCCATGTCTGCCTGCGTTGGGTGCGGCCGAAGCCGATCTATGACGCCATTGCCGATCATGGCGTCACCCATCTGTGCGGCGCGCCGATCGTGATGTCGGTGTTGATCAATGCCAGGGACGAGGACAAGCGGCAATTTCCGCAGACGGTCACCTTCAGCACGGCCGCGGCACCGCCGCCGGAAGCAGTGCTGTCGGGCATGGCCGATGCAGGCTTTGCGGTCACTCACCTCTATGGCCTTACCGAGACCTATGGCCCGGCCGTCGTCAACGAATGGCATGGCGAGTGGGACGGGCTCGACAAGGGTCTCAGGGCGGCGAGGAAGGCCAGGCAAGGTGTGCGCTATGCCGCGCTCGAGGATCTGACAGTGATGGACCCCGAGACGATGGAGGAGACGCCGGCCGACGGCGAGACGATCGGCGAGGTCATGTTCCGCGGCAACATCGTCATGAAGGGCTATCTGAAGAACCGCAAGGCGAGCGACGAGACCTTCGCCGGCGGCTGGTTCCACTCGGGCGACCTCGGCGTCAGGCATCCCGACGGCTATATCCAGCTCAAGGACCGCTCCAAGGACATCATCATTTCCGGCGGCGAGAACATCTCCTCGATCGAGGTCGAGGAGGCGCTCTACAAGCATCCTGCCGTCGCCTCCTGCGGCGTCGTCGCCAGGCCCGACGACAAATGGGGCGAGGTGCCGGTCGCCTATGTCGAGCTGAAGCCGGGCGGGACGGCGACCGAAGCCGAGATCATCGATCACTGCCGCGCGCTGCTCGCCCGCTTCAAGGTGCCGAAGGCGGTGATCTTCGCCGAAATCCCGAAGACCTCAACCGGCAAGATCCAGAAGTTCAGGCTGAGGGAGATGGCGAAGGCCAGTGCACCACAGCTTTGAGCCAGTCGCCGCTGGCATCCAGCATGAATGAACCTTTCAGTCGTGCCCGACGACATAGCTGTGTTCCGATTACTCCGCAGTCGCGGAGGTAATCCAAAATCGGGGATAGAACACATGAAGAGCTTACTCTTGCTTGCCGGGACAGCCGCCCTCGGCCTTGTTATCGTCTCTGGATCGATTGCACCCGCTGAAGCCGCCGGATGCTATTATCGGTTGTACCATGACGGTCATGGCGTCGTGACCGGAAAACTCGCAATACAGGGATACGCCTCCGCCGCCAAACTGGACAACGCCTGCGATCGCGCGCGTCGCGAATGCAATCGCCGCTTCGAGCGAGCGCGCAAAAAGGGAAATATCCCTCGTAGCGGCCCGCGTGATGTGCGCTGCATTCGCACAGCGGCGGGATAAAACGTGTCGCTCTAATGCATGTCGCGCAAAAGTGTGCAGCGGTTTTGCGATAACGACGTGCATAAAACAATAACCTAAAGCGCGTCGCATGTGCCCGGTCAAACGCGACGCGCTTTAGGGTGCCGGCCGGCCATCGCCAAGACGCGAAGGTCGGCTGTTGCTTTCGAGTGTCGAAGGCGGGCACGGACATTGACCTCGACACGGCTCGGGCGCCAATTAATTGCAACCTCGCAAGCTCACAACCAGGCTCGGTCCCGACGGGCATTTACCGCGCCAGATCCGCATGCGATCGCGCCGCACAGAAAGTGCCGCCTCTTTCAACGGCATGTCGAGCCCGATATACTTGCTCATGGTTGTTCTCCGTTCGATGCTTGGGCCCGGCGTCCAGTCGTGAGCCCGTATTTCCATCTTATCGGGGAACAACCACCCGCTCTTCAATGCCGTGACCTTCCGGCCTTGGCGGATCGCTCCCGCGATTGCCTCGCAGCGGCTGGATCGGCTGAACGGAGCAAACAAGATCACTCAGTGTCGGATCGAGCGCCTCCCGATCGTCCTCGATACAGAACCAAGAAGATTAGCAGGAGGAGCATTCCAATGGAGAACACGGCGCGCGACGCCGAGGCACACATCCAGGCGCTCATCGAGCGTTGGGCGAATGCCGTGCAGCAGCAAGACCTGGAGACAATCATTGCGGATCACGCGACGGACCTTGTGATGTTCGATGTCCCACCCCCGAACGAACTCAGGGGAATTGAGGCCTACCGCGATAGCTGGGGCCCGTTCTTCGAGCACTTCAAGCAGGGCGGCGTTTTCGCGATCGAGCGGCTGGATGTCACGGCGGGCGACCGGGTTGCTTTTGCTACCGCATTGCTGCGGTGCGGCACCAGGGAAGAGCTTGAAAAGGACCCGGCAACCCGCCTCCGGCTCACCGTCGGATTACGGAAGGAAGGTGACCTTTGGATCATCGCTCACGAGCATCACTCGTATCCTTACAAGCCGGACTGAGCAGCGCATCGGGGTCAAGCGATCGTGACAGCGCGAGTGGTGCAATTGGCGGAGGAGGAAACTCATGCCGGTTCTCAGAACATCAGAGCCTGAAGGTCAAGACGAGATCCTTCCTCGGCCATGGGCGCGAAAAGCCGCCGCGGTCAGGAAAGCCGGGCGGATCGTCGCCCTGACCGGGGTCATACTGCCGCTTCTCATGATCGGCGGGATGAAGTTCACGGCTGTTGAGATCGAGGCGTTGAGGCCGCTGATCGGCGGCACGCCTTGGCTCGCCTGGATGTATCCCGTATTTGGTGAAGCCGGTGCCTCTTATGTGCTTGGCGTCGTCGAGATCGCGACCGCGCTTCTCCTGATTGCCTCTCCCTGGTCGACGCGCGCCGGTGTCGCCGGCGGGGCATTGGCCGCCCTGATTTTCCTGGTCACCTGTTCGATCATGGTTGCCCTGCCGATCTGGGAGCCTACGCTGGGCTTTCCCGCGCTCGGTCCCGCCGGTCAGTTCCTGATCAAGGACATTGCGCTGCTCGGCATCGCGATTGTCGTACTGGGCGAAAGCCTGAACAGATTAAACAAATCCGCTACCTAAGCGAATCCAGGCGAGTGGCAGACCACGCCATCCGCACAGCCGCGCCAAATGGCGGGGCTCCGCCTGCTGCGACATCGTGGGACAGGCACAGCTTCGCTGCCTGCGCGGCCACCCGGACTACACCTTCGACTAGATCGAAAACGCCCCGCTCGCCACCACAATGCCGCGTCCAGAGACGCTCACTGAGCCGGCATCTACATCTACCTCGATGATGCTGGTACGTCCGAGCGCCGTGCCTTGCTCGATCTTGATTACGCCGGGCTGTGCAAGACCGTGTGCAACGAGATGTGCGGCGAGCGGACCAGCCGCCGTACCGGTTGCCGGATCCTCGGAAATGCCAACAGTCGGGTTGAAAAAGCGTGCATACGCCGTGGTTTCGGGCAGCCGTGGATCGAGTGAGAAGACGTAGCAGCCTTCCCCGCCGATCTGGTTGAGCAGGTCGAAAAGCTGTTTGGCATCCGGCGAAATCCGGTCGACGGCTTCGCGATCGCGGATCGGCACCAGGAGATGGGCAGCACCGGTCGAGACCACCTGGCAAGGCACGACCTCAGCCGCTATTTCTTCAGTATCAAGGCCGAGTGCCGTGGCAAGAGCGCCAAGGTTTGAGAGCTGCCGGCCGGCCGCTGGGGCTTCTTGCTGCATAATGATCTTTTCGAGTTTCCCTTGGCTTTGCCAGATAGCCAATGGATACACCAAGTCGCCGATCTGTTGGTGAAACCATGTTGGCCCATCGCCCAGATCGAGCCGCCCCGCTGCAGCGAGCCACCACCAAGCCCCTAGCGTGTTGTGGCCGCCAGCACCGAAAACCTCTACGCCTTTCGGCGTGAAAGAGCGCAACTTCCAGTCGGCGTCCTCCCGGGTCGCCGGTAGCACAAAGGTTGTCTCGGACTGGTTGAACTCACGTGCAATGTTCTGCATGATCTCGAGCGCCAACTCGCCACCGCCGTCGACCACCGCAAGTGAATTGCCCGTCAGCGGCTCTACCGCGAAGACATCGACGAAATGAAATGGAATTGTTCTGCTCATGGTTTCCTCCGATGACCTGCGGGCCCGTTTCAGTCGTTCGGCTGAATGTTTGGACGGTTGCCAATGTCCTGCATTGCAGAACAATCTCTAGCGAAGATGCGAGAGCACGTTGAGCAGTTTGCCGGTCGGGTCGGCAATGAAGAAACGTCTTACGCCCCACGGTTCGTCGGTCAAATCATAGACCAGTCTGCAACCGATCTCGTTTGCGCGAAGATAAACCGCGTCGACATTGTCGACCTCGATCGACAGATCGGGCACCGGCGCGCCTGAGCCGCCCTCGCTGGCGATGCTGATCTGGGGGATGGTGGTTTCGCTGGACGCCAGCGTGACGAGCCACCCGTGATCCATGACGGCATCGAGCCCGAACAAGTCGGTATAGAACTTCCGAACATCCGGAATGCTGTCTGTGGCGATATTCGAGACGATGCGCAGCACGGTCATCCCAACTCTCCTTTCCGCGGCTTGGATGATAACGCATTGCTGCGCGCCGCGGAGCACGTCTTGAATAAAATAAGGCGCCCGATCACCTGAGCCTGGCGGGTGGCCCGTGCACGGCCCGCAGCAGGCTTCATTAACGCTGTTCACGCCCAAGTTGTGTCAACAGATGTCACCAGTCGCCCAAGACGGATAATGTCGCAGTTGACAGGCGGGCGATTTCGAATTACGAGTGACGAAATTCAAAATTCGTCACTCGTAATTGAGCTAATGAAACACGATGAATGATACCCTTGATACCCTCGATACGGCGGCCGACGTGGTCCGGCAGGAGAATGTCGCGCGCATCCTCGATTGCGCAGAGCGGCTGTTCCGCCACTACGGCTATGGCAAGACCAACGTCGCCGACATAGCTCGTGAACTCGGCATGTCGACGGCCAACATCTACCGTTTCTTCGCCTCCAAGGTCGAAATCCACCAGGCCGTTTGCGGCCGCATGCTCGCTACCTGCTACCAACTGACCTACGACGCCTGCCATGGTCCCGGAACAGCCAGCGAAAAGCTTCGCCGCTACGTTCAAACTCATTATCAGTGGACCCGCGACACCATGCTCGACCAGGAGAAGGTGCACGAAATGGTCGTCGTTGCCATCGAACGCGATTGGCATGTCATCGAGAAGCATATCGACAGGATCCGCGGCTTGGTGGCGGAGGTGATCAGCGACGGTATCGCAACCGGCGAGTTTGCCGATCAGGACCCGGAAGTCGCTTCGCGGTGTTTCAGCGCCGCTATCATCACCCTCTGTCATCCGCAGATGGTCGCCCAGTGCCTTGCCAAAAAGAATCGGGCGATGCCGGACGAGCTTATCGAGTTTGCGATCAGGGCCTTGAAGAAATGACCGGCGTCCGCCGGTCGTCGACAATCCATATCCAGTTCGGGAGTACGCAAGTGCCTTTGTCCAAATCCATCATGAACAGGCTGCCGGCCATTGGTCCGGCTCTGGTCGTCGTCGCGGCGCTTGGGCTCGCCGGCTGCTCGCAAGAAAAAGTGGAAGTCAAGGACATCGTCCGGCCGGTCAAGGTCGTCGAGATCGCCAAGGCGAACGATACCCGAGAGCTTTCCTACTCCGGATCGGTGCGCGCCCGCACCGAGATGAACCTTGGCTTCCGCATCAACGGCAAGATCACCGAGCGCTTGGTCGACATCGGCCAGCGCGTGAAGCCGGGCGATGTTCTTGCCCGCATCGATCCCGCCGACTACGACCTTTCAGTCAACAGCGCCGAGGCCAGCCTCGAGGCGGCCGAGCGGCAGGTCGAGACGACAGGCCTTGCCCGCCGTCGTGCCGAACAGTTGTTTGCCAAGAACTTTGCATCGAAATCGCAGCTCGAACAGGCGACGCTCAGCTATGATCAGGCGGTCGCCACCCGAAATTCCGCCCGCTCAGCGCTAGACCAGGCGAAAAACCAGGTCCTCTACACCGACCTCAAGGCGGACAGGAGCGGCATCGTCACATCAGTCGCCGCCGATGTCGGTCAGGTGGTCGGCTCCGGCACGCCGGTTGTGACGGTTGCCGTTGATGGCGAAAAGGAAGTGCTGATCGCCGTTCCGGAAATGGATATCGCCCAGTTCAAGCCGGGCAAGAATGTCAAGGCAAGCTTCTGGTCCGACGATGCGTTGACGCTCGACGGCAAGGTCCGTGAAGTCGCCGGCAGCGCCGATCAGCAGTCGCGTACCTTTGCCGTTCGCGTCAGCCTGCCCAACGATCCGCGCGTGCTTCTCGGCATGACCGCGAACATCGAGGCTTCGGCGGCCAACAGCAGCCCGCAAAGCGTATCGATCCCGTTGAGCGCACTGGCGCAAAAAGATGGCCAGCAGATCGTCTGGACCGTGGACCGCAACGGCGAGACCGTCCATGCGCGTCCGATCAAGGTCGCCGAGTTCACCGCCGACGGCGTGCATGTTGCCGAAGGATTGAAACCCGGCGACGTCGTCGTTGCGGCGGGCACGCAATTCATGGCCGAAAATCTCAAGGTCAAGCTGCCCGGCGATGCGGTGCAACAGTCCGCATCGGCGGACGATGATGGCGACGTCGCCAAGCGCGTGCGCTGACGGCCAAGAATAAAACGGCTTTTCCTCGCATCGGCGCAAGCCGCGAGGTCAAGCGGTTCATGGTTTCCGGGCGGCAGGGTGCCCGATTGTCGAGACGTCAGGTCGATGTAACCCCCCACATCGATCCTTGCGTCCCACCGCGATGAGTGTCTCTCCGCTCGGAAAGCCTCGCCGCCCGGAAGCCAGCATTAGAAGCTCCGTGGGCATGCCGTGTGCGTGCGCTGACGATCAGACAAATGGACTGGCGCTATGACCACCGACACCAATGAAAAGCGGCCCTTCAATCTTTCGCGCTGGGCAATCGGGCACCCGAGCATTGCGCGGTTCCTGTTCGGCTTGATCATCGTTGCCGGTGCGCTCGGCCTGATGCGCATGGGCCAGAAGGAAGACCCGGACTTCACCTTCCGCGTCATGGTCGTCCAGGCTGTCTGGCCGGGGGCCTCGATCCAGGAGATGGAGGACCAGGTCGTCAACAAAATCGAGCGCAAGCTGCAGGAAACCCCGCATCTCGATTTCGTCCGTTCCTACACGCGCGCCGGCAGCGCCATCATCACCTTGCAGGTGGAAGGCGACACCAATCCCACGCAAGTCGCGGATGCCTTTTACCAGGTGCGCAAGAAGGTCGGCGACATCGCCAATGAGCTGCCTCAGGGGCTGCTCGGGCCCTACTTCAACGATGAGTTCGGCGACACTTTCATCACCTTGCATTCGATCAGCGGCGATGGCTACAGCTATCCCGAGCTGAAGAAATTAGCCATCCAGGCGCGTGACATGCTGCTGACGACGCCTGGCGTCGAAAAGGCCGTGATCATCGGCGACCAGCCGGAAAAACTCTACATCGACGTTTCGTCCAAGGTGCTAGCCGAGCGTGGCCTGACGCTCACCGATCTGCAGAACGCGATCAAGGGCCAGAACAATGTCGATCCGGCAGGCTCGGTCGACACCGGCCAGCGTTCGGTGCGCATCTCGGTCGAAGGCAACGTGACGGAGGCGGCCGACATTCGCGAACTTCGCCTGCGCGCCGGCAACCAGGTGACGCGCCTCGGCGACATCGCCACCGTGACCACAGGCCTCGAAGACCCCTATCAGCGCAAATACCGCTTCAACGGCCACGACAGTGTCCAGGTTGGTGTCGTCATGGCCAAGGGCTTCAACGTCACCGATGTCGGCAAGGAGGTTGAGGCGACCTATCACCGCTTCGAAGAGGCGTTGCCTTACGGCGTTTCGGTCGATCAGATCGCCGACCAGCCGGAAGTCGTCAGGGAAGCGGTGACCGAGTTCATGGAAGCGCTTGGCGAGGCGCTGTTGATCGTGCTTGTCGTCTCGTTCCTGACGATCGGCTGGCGTTCGGGCCTGGTGATCGCGATCACCATTCCGCTCGTTCTGGCCGCCACCTTCGCCATCATGTACGAGATCGGCATCGATCTGCAGCGCATTTCGCTCGGCGCGCTGATCATCGCGCTCGGCCTGCTCGTCGACGACGCGATGATCGTCGTCGAAATGATGGAGCGCAAGCTCGAGGAAGGACTGGTCAAGGTCGAGGCGGCGAGCTTCGCCTATACCTCGACGGCCTTCCCGATGTTGTCCGGCACGCTGATCACCACGGCCGGCTTCATTCCGGTCGGCTTCGCGGCCTCGACGGCCGGTGAATACGTACGCACGCTGTTCTACGTCGTCGGCATCGCGCTGGTCGTCTCCTGGTTCGTGGCGGTCTACTTCACGCCGTGGCTTGGTCATATGATCCTCAAGCAGCGAAAACACGCCGGCAGCCATCACGATGTTTTTGATACGCCCTTTTACCGCCGGCTTCGCGCCACCGTCGGCTGGTCCGTGCGCCACCGCATCATCGTGCTGGTCATGACACTGGTGACCTTCGCAACCAGCCTGTGGGCGTTCCAGTTCATCCCGCAGAATTTCTTCCCGCAGTCATCGCGTCCGGAAATCCTTGTCGACCTCTGGCTGCCGGAGGGCACCAGCATCAAGGAAGTCGAGACGCAGGCCAAGGCGCTCGAAACCAGGATGATGGACGACAAGGACAAGCGCTTCATCGCCACCTATATCGGTGAGGGCGCGCCGCGCTTCTTCCTGCCGCTCGACCAGCAGCTTCGCAATCCGAACTTCGCCCAGCTTCTGGTGATGGCCAATGACGAACCGGCCCGCGAACGGCTGATCGTCAAGCTGCGCACCATTCTGGCCGAGGATTTCCCGTCGGTCCGGGCCAAGGTCGACCGCCTGTTCCTCGGGCCACCCACGGGCTGGCCGGTGCAGATGCGCGTCATGGGCCCGGATCGCCAGGAGGTGCGCCGCATCGCCGACGAGGTGAAGGCGAAGTTCCAGGCAAATCCGCTGCTCGAGGCCGTTCACGACGACTGGCTGGAGCCGGTGCCGGAGATGAAGCTGGTGATCGACCAGGATCGCGCCCGGGCGCTCGGCGTCACCTCGCAGCGCATCCGCCAGGTGCTGCAGGCAAGCATGTCGGGGGCGCCGCTCGATGATTTCCGCGACGGCGAGGAGACCGTTTCGATCGTCGCCCGGGAACCGGCGGTGAGCCGCCACCTGCTGTCGGCGGTCGACTCGGTCTCTGTCCCGACGGATTTCGGTGGCTTCGTGCCGCTGTCGCAGGTCGCCAAGGTCGTCCCGGTGCTGGAGCAAGGCGTCGAATGGCGGCGCGACCGCCTGCCGACCATCAGCGTGCGTGCCACGCTGCCGGATGGCGTGCAGTCGAACGATGTCGTCATGAAGATGTACAGCGAAATGCAAGGCCTGCGCGACGGTCTGGCACCCGGCTACAACATCGAGATCCAGGGCGGCGCCGAGGATTCGGCCGAAAGCCAGGCCTCCATTGCTGCGAAAGCTCCAATCATGCTGGCCGTCATCGTCGTGCTGCTGATGATCCAGCTTCAGCACTTCGGCAAAGCGATGCTGGTGCTGGCGACCGGTCCCCTCGGCATCATCGGCGCGGCGGCGGCACTTTTGATCAGTGGCGCACCGTTCGGCTTCGTCGCCATCCTCGGCGTGATCGCGCTGCTCGGCATCATCATGCGCAACTCGATCATCCTGGTCGACCAGATCGACCAGGATATCGCGGCCGGCATGGAACGCTCGGAGGCCATCATCGGCTCGGCGGTCCGCCGTTTCCGGCCGATCATGCTGACGGCGTTGACGGCGGTCCTGGCGCTGATCCCGATTTCGCGCGGCGTCTTCTGGGGTCCGCTCGCCTATGCCATGATGGGCGGAATCCTCGTCGCCACCGTGCTCACCATCCTCGTCCTTCCGGCAGGCTATGCCTTGTTCTTCGGCAGGGAGCGCAAGAAGGCCGAAGATGCGGAGCAGGCGGCCGAGCCGGAGCTGGCAGAAAACGACGACAGGCCGCGACTGGCTCTGGCCGCCGAATAGAGCTGTTGGCAGATGTGACGTCCAGGGGTTAAATCCGCCCACCGGCAGGAGCGCAGGAGGACATCATGACCGTAGCTCAGACACCGGTGGCGCTGCGCCGGCCGATCGACGGACGCCACCGCCAGATGTTCGTCGATGGCGCCTGGGTCGACGCCCGCTCGGGCCGCACCATGGAAACCCGCAATCCAGCCACCGGCGCGGTCATTGCCACGGTGCCGCGCGGCGACCGCCAGGATATCGATCTGGCCGTCTCCGCGGCGCGCAAGGCCTTCGACGGGCCGTGGAGCCGGTATAAGTCCTATGAGCGGCAGGTGCTGCTGCTCAGGATCGCTGACCTCTTCGAAAAACACTGGGACGAGATCAGCCGGTCGGACACGACCGACATGGGCATGCCGATCATGCGCACCCGCGCCAACCGCAACCGCGTCATTGGCATGTTGCGCTATTACGCCGGCATGGCGACGTCCCTGCATGGCGAGACGATCGAGAACTCGCTGCCGGGCGAAATCGTTTCCTTCACCCGCAGGGAGCCGGTCGGCGTCGTCGGCGCCATCATCCCGTGGAACGCACCGACGGCCGCTTCGATCTGGAAGATCGGGCCGGCGCTGTCGACCGGCTGCACGGTGGTGCTGAAACCTTCGGAAGAGGCGCCGCTGACGCCGCTTCTGATCGCCGACCTCATGAACGAGGCCGGCGTCCCGCCAGGTGTCGTCAACATCGTGACCGGCACCGGCGCCGAGGCAGGTGCGGCACTTGCCGAGCATATGGGCGTCGACAAGATTGTCTTCACCGGCTCGACGGCAACCGGCCAGTCGATCGTCCGCGCCTCGGCCGGCAACCTCAAGCGCGTCTCGCTGGAGCTCGGCGGCAAGTCGCCGGTCGTCGTCTGCGCCGACGCCGATCTCGACAAAGCGGTGCCGGTGGTGGCGATGTCGGTGTTCGCCAATTCCGGCCAGATCTGCATCGCCGGCTCGCGCCTGTTCGTCGAACGCTCCATCCATGACGAGTTCGTCGAGCGGCTGGCGGCCTATGCCGAGGGTCTCAGGATCGGCGACGGCATCGATCCGGCAACCGAGATCGGCCCGCTCGTCTCCGAAAAGCAGCTGCAACGGGTCGCCGCGTATCTCGAAGCCGGCACGGCGGAGGGCGCGACCCTCGTTACCGGCGGCACTCGCGTTGTGGAGGGTGCGCTGGCCGCCGGCAATTTCGTCGCGCCGACCGTCTTTGCCGGCGTTTCGGACGACATGAAGATCGCGCGCGAGGAGATCTTCGGGCCGGTCATTTCGGCACTGCCGTTCGACACGCTCGATGAGGCGGTCGAGCGAGCCAACAACACGCCTTATGGTCTTGCAGCGGGGGTCTTCACCCGCAATGTCGCCACCGCGCACCAGCTATCGCGAAAAATCCGCGCCGGCTCGGTCTGGGTGAACACCTATCACGCCATAGATCCGGCCGTGCCTTTCGGCGGCTACAAGATGAGCGGCTATGGCCGCGAGGGCGGTGCCGAGCACCTCGACGAGTATCTCAACACCAAGGGCGTGTTCATCAAGATCGATTGAGCGATCCGCCTGCCAATCCTCCACCGCGGCGCTGACCGCCAAGATGCCGGCAAAGCCTGAAACAAAAAACCCGCCTCGGCGGCGGGTCGTTGCTCGGGTAGTGTCTCAGTTTGAAATCTGATTTTTCGCTTTGAGCGAGATCGGGTCCGTCTCGATTAGCCGAAGCGATCTCACCATGTCGGCAGTTTGAGTCTTGTAATTGAGAAAATGTGGCGTGGTGAGGTGCGCCTCATAGGCCGCTTGATCAGCGTAGCCTTCAATCACCAGCACCTTATCGCGGCTTCCCTTGACCGACAGCGCGTACAGGAAGATGACCCCAGGTTCTAGCCGCACCGAGGCTTCAATCTCTTCTGATAGGAGTGCGCCGTAAGCCTCGATCTGGTCGGGATCGATCTCCAGTTCTGCTATCCTGACAATCATTCGCTATTCCGCTTCTTGTACCGGTCGCAATGCGCATGACGCGGACGGCGTTGCCGATCACGTCGGCGGGGCGCTTCTGGCCTTTAGATCCGGTTGGCATGGCTACTCTCCTGAAGCGGCGGGCACGGCAGATCGGCATATGAGCAGAAAACGCAGCAATCGCCGGCTAAGGGCTTCAGGAGTACCCTGCAGTTTTTGCATTCGTAGAAGTGAACGCAGGCGTCGGTCGGCATCGTTTCCACAGACTGGTGCCCACAGTCCGGGCAAGTGATGGTGCTCTCAAGCTTCATTGCCGCCAATGCTTTCCGCTAAGCATATAGGAGTTCGGCCCGGATCGCGACAAGCGCGGCGTCAAATTTCAAACTGAGACACTACCCGACCTCGCGATCGCGAGCTTCCAGTGAGCGAGCTTGCGACGAGCCTCTGGAAGCAAATCGGATCGAGCGCGCCGGTCCGCACTCGATCCTTTCAGGCCAATATCAGATGACGAACAGCCAGTTGGCGAGCAGCATCACAGCGACGCCGGCGATCAACGTCAGGTAGGGCAGGATGCCCGCCTTTCTGACGGCGAGATCGGACGATTTCATGCCGAGATCAGCCAGCATGTGGTCGGGGAATTTGCCCTTGTCCTGGATGTAATGCCGGAAGCAGAACACCGGGATGATCAGGGCAGCCGTGATCAGTCCTGCCCACAGCGCCATCGGGTTCCAGACCTTGGCGCCGGCGCCCATGAAGATCATGTTGACATAGGAAAAGATGGCGCCGACGCCGAGCAGCCAGCTCGGTGCCTTCCACGGCCGCGCGAAATGGCCGTTGTCAATGCGATGGATCCAGCCGGCATTGAGGTTGAGGAAGTTGAAGATGATGTATCCGCAATTCGACACGGCGAGGATGAAGAAGAAGCTGGTTGCATCTGCCGAAGCGATGGCCAGCACGAACAGATTGAAGATCAGGTCGGTCCACATGGCGCGGGTCGGGGCGCCGTGTTCGTTGACATGGCTGAGATAGCGCGGCAGCCAGCCGTCGACGGAACCTTGGTAAAGCGTGCGCGAGGACCCCGCCATCGCCGTCATGATGCACAGCACCAGGGCCAGGATCATCAGCATCACCAGAAGGCTATGGATCAGCTGGCCGCCACCGACCATGCCGGCCAGTGCGTCGGCAACGCCGGAGCCGTCGACGATCGGGGTCGCCAGCATGCCGTTCAAGCCGAGCACGCCCTGGAAGGTGAACGGCACCAGGATGAACAGCAGCATGCACAGCAGGCCGGAATAGAAGATCGCCTTGAAGGTGTCGGTGCCGGGATTCTTGAACTCGGAGGTGTAACAGACGGCGGTCTCGAAACCGTAGGTCGACCAGGCGGCGATGAACATACCGCCGAGAACTAGCGTCCAGCCGGCGATGTTCCACGCCCCGGGCTCGGGCGCATAGGCGGCCGCGAGCGGCACCAGCGGCGAGAAATTCGCCCAGTCGATCTGGCCGGTGAGGATCGGCACGACGCCGACGATCAGCATCGGAATGATGACGAACAGGCCGATATATTTCTGCACATTGGCGGTGCCAAGGATGCCGCGATGCTGGATGGAGAAGATGATCAGCATCAGCACCGCACCGATGAAGAAGGTGGCGTTGAAGGTGAAGGAGACCGGGCCCAGCGTGTGCCCGTAGAGCGTCCAGTTGCGGATCGCCGGTGTGGCGGCCGCGCTCACCGCCGTGATGGCGTCGGCGGCACTGGTCCCCGTATTAGCGGCGATATAGGCGGCGACTTCCGGTGAGGTGTCGGTAAACAGCGGCACCGGCGCCAGCGCGTTGAGGATGTAGGCGGCGGCGATCGAGCAGCCGAGCGACAGCACCGGCGACCAGGCGAACCAATTGCACCACACCGAAAGCGGCGCGATGAACTTAGAATAACGCAGCCAGGCGGTGGCGCCATAGATCGAGGCGCCGCCGGACTTATTCGGAAACAGGCCGGCGATTTCCGCATAGGTGAAGGATTGCAGGAAGCCCATGATCATGGACACGGTCCAGATCAGGAAGGCCAGCTTGCCGGTCGTGCCGGCAATGCCGCCGATCGAAAACAGGACAAGGGCAGGAACGCCGCTTGCCACCCAGAAGGCGCCGCGCCAATCGATGTTCCGGTGCAGCTTCCCTTCGGCAGCCGGCACCAAGGCAGAGACTATCGTGCTCATTTACGTGAATTCCCCATTTTGATGTTCCCCATCGGCGACGGCCGACACTTCGCGATGCGTCACCGCCGCACGCGTTGAACGATTTCGGGCGTTTTCCGCTCAGTAGTATTTTTTTCTTGGGAGTGAAGATTGACGCGTCACGCTTTCACGTCAAGCGTTTTTGTGAAGCTATGCACATCGCAGATGTCGGACATGCTCTTACCTTCTCCCACAAGGGTGTTTGGACTGGGGACATCGCGAACAGGTGTGCGAGGACATCGCGAACAGTTTTGCGCATTGTGCGCGAGGGGGTTC
>NZ_JBVVQY010000014.1:173871-176793 GCF_055811615.1 Mesorhizobium sp. WSM4807 | reverse complement strand
CCCCCCCCCCCCCCCCCCACAACACACCCCCCCCCCCCCCCCCCTCCCCGCCCCCCCCCCCCCCCGGCCGGCGCCCCCCCCCCCCCCGCCCCCCCCGCCCCCCCCCCCCGCGCCGACGATTCAGTCCGCGCGCAGATTGACCGCCTTCGGTCCCTTGCCCATGCGGTCGGGCTCGACGTCGAAGGTGACCTTCTGGCCATCGACGAGCGTGCGCAGGCCCGAAGCCTCGATCGCGGAGATGTGGACGAACACGTCCTTGGCGCCGTCATCTGGCGTGATGAAGCCGAAGCCTTTGGTCGCGTTGAAGAATTTAACGGTGCCGGTCTGGGCCATTGGGGAAACTCCTTCACCCGTGTCAGTCTTTGTGGTTTGCCCGCCGCCTGACGCCGTGGGCAAGTCCCGGTGGTTGCTTCGGCAGTCATGCATTGGCGCATGGTCAAAACCCCCCGCCGAAAAACGGGGCCGTCAGAGATTCACAGTATCGGGGAAAGGTCGTCCAAAACGTTCCGCTCTCCGGGTCGCAAATGCCCGAACACAAAATTTATCGCACGGAAAGGTGATCGTTGCAAGGTAGCGCCCGCGGGCCACCCAATGGGCGCATTCCGACGCATGGCATCGATAGGACGGGGTGCTCGCCCGGTCATCGGCCAGAGCCTGGCCACGCATGGTCCAGCGGGCTGGGGCAGCTTGCAAACAGGGGTTGCATTTGGCGGTGGAATGGCGAGGATCGGCTGGAGTGGAGCGCGCGCGTTTGCGCCCGAGCGGTGGCTCGAGGGAGGTATAGTCATGAAATTTCTTGCGGCAATCTTCTCTCGGCAGGGTTTTGCCATCCTGTTGCTGTCGGCAGTTCTTGCAGCCTGTACCGCGGTTGTGGTGGAGGAAGGACCGGTGTACCGCCCGCCAAGGCCCGGGCCGCAATTCTGCACCAAGCAGTATGATCCGGTCTGCGCCCGGCGCGGCGGCGACCGCCAGACCTTCGCCAATGCCTGCCTTGCCGAGCGGGCCGGGTACCGCATCATTGGCGACGGCCAGTGCCGCGACGGCGGCGGTGATGGAGAGCAGACATTCTGCACACGCGAATACCGCCCGGTCTGCGCCCGCCGCGGCGGCGAGTTGCGCACCTTCCCCAACGCCTGCGAGGCTCGCGCCGCCGACTATCGCATCGTCGACGACGGTCCCTGCTGAGAGGCTGGTTTCCTCCCCGTCTCCGGACGGGGAGGGCAGCTGGCGCCTCTTGCCTCTAGCCGGCAGCCTCGCCTTTATGGCAATGGGCGATGAACTCGGCCCTAGCCAATCCTGACCATATGGCTTTGACGTTACGTGATCTTTTATCCGATCCGCGCGATGGCTGGATGAATGCAGGGCTGCTCATCCGTCCGCCACTAGCCC
This sequence comes from Mesorhizobium sp. WSM4807, assembly GCF_055811615.1. Classification (NCBI taxonomy): domain Bacteria; kingdom Pseudomonadati; phylum Pseudomonadota; class Alphaproteobacteria; order Hyphomicrobiales; family Phyllobacteriaceae; genus Mesorhizobium; species Mesorhizobium sp. WSM4807. The sequence goes on along the minus strand of NZ_JBVVQY010000014.1, from coordinate 175,404 downwards.
TTGGACTTCGGCTTCAAACCGGCTTCCGCCTGCTTGACGGCCGAGCCGAAGGGCAAGGCCGGCTTTGCCGCCGCCTTGTCCTTCTTGGGCTTGCGTGTCTCGCGGTTGCTGCGCTGTTGACCCTTGGCCATTTCTTGGTCCTCGTGATTGATTAACGTGGTGGTGGCTGATGTGGACCTAAAGCGCGTCGCGTTGAAAAGGATTCAGCCGACGCGCTTTAAGTTTTTGTTTTTATGCATGTCGTTGTCCCAAAAACCGCTTCGCACCCTCGGGTCAGGCCCGTGGGCATGCTTTTGGGCGACATGCATTAGGTGCTCGGATTGTCGGCCACTTCGAGATTGTCTTCCGTGGTGACCCGTTCATGGGTCTCCTCGTCGCTGCGGATGCGGTATTGCGGCGAGCCGTCCTTGACCGGCAGCTTGCTCTTGATCTGGAACAGCTCAGCGGTCTTCTGGACAAGGCCGGTGCGGCTCTTCATGCGAACGGTCTGGCCGATCGCGAAAAGATGTGCGGGCGTGTCGGTGCGTGGGCGTGCGTTCTGCTGGAAGCGGATCATGCGGCATTCTCCTGGTCGCGCCTCAGCGCGGTTTCGAGTTCGGCGAAGTCGATGGCGACCAATTGGCTGGTCTGGCTTTTCACCGTCCTTGCCGGCAGATGGATGAAGGTGGCGACACGCCGCCAGGCAAGCCACGATATGCCATCGATAAGCTCCTCATCGTGGTCGATGTCGTAGTCGCCGGCCGGCATTTTTCCTTCCAGGCCGCCGAGCATGAAGGGTGCCTCGAAATGCGCGATGGAATGGGTAGTTCGGCCAGACATTCTCGTGCCTCGAAGTCTCGTTCCCGGCTTGGATCCGATAAGGTGGTGCCCGCTTCGCGGCACCGGGACTTAAGTGTCGTGTGTCCCGTATCGGCAATTTGGGTATCGGCGATCTGGAATGAGTTTGGCGGGTCGAGAACCTCTGACGCCGCGAGATGCCAAGCTTGGCCCAAAAAACGATCTCAATTCATTAATCCAAAATTGCGGTTTATTCAAGAAGATTCCCGCCCATCGTCGACCTTATCGCGAAATTACTTTTCTAGGACTATTTGTAGAATGGTGATACGATCCGGACACCTCACAAGAATTGTTTGAGATTGTGCCGGAAAAATTCATCCCGGCATCGATTTTTATTTACATCTGAAAGGAAAAATCATGGTTTCCGTGAAAACACCTGATAGTTCGACCGTAACAATCGAGCCGATTATCAAGCAGGCCGCCGGGCCTACAAAAGTCATGTCGGCGCGGCTGACGATACGAAGTGACGAGGCAGCAAGGCGAAGGATCGCCGACACCGACGGCACGCTGCGGCGGGCCAGACAGGTTGCGGAGACCAACCGCCTGATCTGACAGCCGGCTTGCAGTGCCCTACTGCCCCCGGTGGGGGGGGGGTTTGGGGGGCCCAAGGGGGGGTTTTTATTTTTTTTTTTGGTTTGTTAGATTACAAACAACGGGTTGGGGGGGTGGGGGGGGGGGCAGGAAAAATAAGGGCAA
>NZ_JBVVQY010000014.1:0-173861 GCF_055811615.1 Mesorhizobium sp. WSM4807 | reverse complement strand
CCCCCGGGCCACCCCCCCCCCCCCCCCCCGCCCGGCGGGGGGGGCCCCCCCGGTTGCGCCACCCCACCCCCCTAACCCCCCCCCGGGTTCCCGGCCCCACCCCCCCCCGGGGCCGCCCCTTTTGGCCCCCCCACAGGGGGCAGTAGTACTTTGATTTTGCGGATGATCCTTTCCGAACCTCCGGTTCGGGGTCATGCGCTGAGGAACTCGATCATGACGCTCAATTTTCCCAACCGCAGCCGCTCCTACGACGCTGCGGCCAAGCGCATTCGCTTCGTCGGCCATGACGGCATGTTCGAAGTGCCCTTCTTTGTGGAGATTGCAGCGCTTTCGGCGGCAACGGCCACGGGCGGGGCGGAAGCCGCGTATCTCAGCGCCTTCGATGCGGAGCGTTCGTCGATCCAGGATGTTGCGCGCGAAGCCTATTCGCACGGCCGCAAGAACATGTATGTATTGACCCAGGCCGATTTCCGGTAAACTGGCCTGCGAACCCTTGAACCTGCCGCGCCGATGGCCTAGATCGCGGCAGGCGGACAAAACACGGCAGGTTTCCCATCATCAGAGATCAGAGAAGACCGGCAGGCTCGGGCGACAGTTTCGGCTCAGGCGGACAGCCGCCGCTGGGGCTCGACCAGCGCGTGCAGCAGGCGCTGCAATTGCATCAGGCGGGGCGCCGGCAGGAAGCCGAGATGCTCTACCGGCAGGTGCTGGCGCAAAAGGCCAATCATGCGGCGGCAGCACATTTCCTCGGTTTGCTGCTGCACCAGACCGGGCGCAGCGCCGAAGGACTTGATCTCCTCGAACAGTCGGTGCGCCTGCAGCCCAAGAATCCGGATTTCCTCAACAATCTCGGCACGGTGATGCGCGACCTCGGCCGTGTCAGTGCAGCCGTCGATTTCTTCCGTGGCGCGGTGGCAATCCGGCCGGACCAACTCGCGGCGCGCGACAATCTCGGCTCCTCGCTGAAGCAACTCGGCCAGTTCGAGGGCGCGGAGGAGATTTATCGCGGCACCATCGGTCGCAACCCGTTCCATGTCCGCGCCCGCATCGGGCTTGCCGAAACGCTGCAGGAGGCAGGGCGGCTGGAGGAGGCGCTCGCTGTCTTCCGCGAAGCATTGGCAATTCGGCCGAAGGACGCCGACCTGCTGCACGGTCTGGGCGTCGGGCTGATGGAGAAGGGCAACCTCGGAGAGGCAGCGGAGCATTTCCGGCAGGCGCTGGCGGTCGATCTCGGCATGGCGAGGGCCTGGCTGATGCTCACCCAGGTCAAGCGCCAGCAGGAGCGTGACGCCGAGCTTACCGGGATGGAGGCGCAGCACGCAAAGGCGCCGGAAGGCAGCCTGGCGCGCATGCAGCTTTCGTTCGGCCTCGGCAAGGCCAATGACGATCTGAAGGATTATGGCCGTGCCTTCGATTATTTCGCCGAAGGCAATGCGATCCGCCGCACGGGCATCGACTATGATGCGGGCCAGACACGCGCCGAATTCGAGGCGATGAAGGCAGTGTTCGACAAGGCCTTCTTCGACAAGCACAGACCGAGCGGGATTGCCGACGACACGCCGATCTTCGTCGTCGGCATGCCGCGCTCCGGCACCACGCTTGTCGAGCAGATCATCGCCAGCCATCCGCAGGTCTATGGCGCGGGCGAGCTCGGCATATTGAAGACGGCGGTCGGCAAGCAGTTTCCGCCTGGTATGAAGGGCGGCTTTCCCTCGGGCATCGCCGACATGCCCGACAAGGTCTATGCCGAGGCAGGCCAGGCCTATCTAGACCTGCTGCACGCCCGCTATCCGGGTTTCCGGCATGTCACCGACAAGATGCCCGGCAACTTCCTGCTGATCGGCTTCATCCATCTGATGCTGCCCAAGGCCAAGATCATCCATTGCGCGCGCGATGCGGCGGCGACCTGCCTGTCGATCTACAAGGTGCATTTCCGCGGCGACAGCCACCGCTATGGCTACGATCTCGGTGAGCTCGCCGACTTCCACAATCTCTACACCGACATCATGGCGCATTGGCGCAGCGTGCTGCCCGGTGTCGTGCACGATGTGCGCTACGAGGATTTCGTCGCCGACCAGGAAGGGCAGTCGCGGGCATTGATCGCCCATCTGGGCCTGCCCTGGGACGATGCGGTGCTGTCGTTCCACGAGACCGACCGTCCCGTGCGCACGGCCTCGGCCGCGCAAGTGCGCCAGCCGATGTACCAGGGGTCGGTCGATCTGTGGAAACGCTACGGCGACCGGCTCAAGCCGCTGCTCGACCGGCTGGCGTAATGCGGGCCTACAGCTCGACGAAGGGCTGAAAGCCGCCGAAGATCATGCGCTTGCCGTCGAACGGCATCGCCGACCAGTCGGATTTCAAGCGTGGGTCGGCCATCACCTTGGCCATCACCGCATCGCGGCTCTGCCGCGATTCATAGACGGCCCATGAGAAGACGACGACCTCGTCTTCCTTCGCCTGCACGGCGCGCGGGAACGAGGTGACCTCGCCATAGGGCACATCGTCGCCTATGCATTCGACAAAGGCGAGCGCACCATGCTCCTTCCAGACGGCGCCGGCTGTTTGCGCCAGCTTCTTGTAGGCATCGAGATTTGCCTTGGGCACGGCAAGCACGAAACCATCGACATAGGACATTGTGGTTCTCCTTGGGTTGGGTAGGGTTTTTCCTCCTCCCACAACAAAGGGAGAAGGAAAGAAGGCGCTAAGCCGCCTTCACCGGCGCGTTCATCGCCCACTCCACGCCGAAGGGATCAGTCAGCTGACCCCAGCGGTCGCCCCAGAACATCACCTGCAGCGGCGTGCCGACCTTGCAGCCGGCGTCGACGGCGCGCTTCCACCAGGCGTCGATGTCATCGCTGCCGAGATGGAGCTGCATGGTGAAGCCCTGCGGCTTCACCGCGGCCATTCCGTGCTCGGGATAGAAGTCGGAGATCATCAAGGTCGAACCGTTGATGTGGAGATGGATGTGCATCGTCCGCCCCTGCTCGTCCGGCGGGTAGAAGAAGACCTGCTCCGCGCCGAAGGCCTTTTTGTAGAATTCGGCGGCTTTGAAGGCGCCATCCAACTGAAGATAGGGCGTCAAGCCGCCAAGGACTTTCGCTGCGGGCTTGGTTTGGGGCTGATCGTTCATGCCTTGCTCCTCTTTGCGTTTGGTTGGCCTTGCCAACCAAAGGACGAACGAGGCGGCGGCAATCCTACATGGCCGCCGAATTTTTTTCGAACGCCAAGATCAAATGCTCAGGCCACGGGCCAGAGGTCGCCTTCATATTACCTTGGTCAATGAGGTTGCCATGGCAAGGCGACGTTCGTTTTGCGCGTCGAGGATTTCGGGCCAGCCGATGTCTTTGCGCAATTCGATCGGCAGTGAAAGCAGCGCGCGCTGGCTGCGGTAACGGGCGCGGGTCGCCGAGTAACGGGTCGCGATGCGGCCTATGGATGACAGAATGGACATGATGCACTCTCCCTGGTTGAAGCCGGCATCATCGTGTCGGCGTCCCAAGGACGTGGCGTGCGGCCATGATCCGACAGACTGCTGAAATTTCTTGTCGTCAGATCAGTACCGGCCCGTGCAAAGGCGGATGTGGTTCAGCTGACCGCCGCGGCTAGCGCAGTGTCGTAATATTCCACCACCTCGACGGCCAGGCCGTCGCGTATTGTCCAGAAATCGGCGACGGGCATCACGAACTCGTCGCCGGTCGTGCGACGTGTCATGTGGTACTCGACCTGGGCGGCAACCTTGTCGCCGCCATCGATGATCTCGACCGGGATGACGCGCCGGTATTCGAAGTCCTCATTCAGGTCCGCCAGGCGCGCAAGGAATTCCTGCTTGCCGCGAGCGCTGCCGGCGCGACGCGACTGCCGCGGATCGGCGATCCAACGAAACACGACATCATCGGCGCAATGCGCCAGTGCGCCCTCGATGTCGCGATCTGCATAGGCTTGGTAGAAGTTGTTAACCAGGTCTACCGCACGCATATCCTATCCCTCCCTAAGCTCTACCGCGGCAGGATGCGCCTTTTTAGGTCGATGGAAAAGCTTTCTTCCGTGGTCAACACGGCGTCCGGGACGACAGTACTTCAAAATGTCGGCCCGGCAGATGCATTGTTTTCCTCAGCCAGTCCCCTCGGCCACCGAGCGGAAGAAATCCTCCGGACTGTCGACCTCGGTCAGCCGCGGCTTCTCGATCAGCCAGAAGCGGTTGCCGATCGCGCGGATAAAAGAGCGGTCGTGCGAGGCGAGCACGCAGCTTGCCTGATGGGCGAGCAGTTCCGTTTCCAGCGCCTCCTGGCCGTCGATGTCGAGATGGTTGGTCGGCTCGTCGAGCAGGTAGAAATTGGGATTGGCAAGCCTCAGCGCCAGCATCATCAGCCGCGCCTTCTGTCCGCCCGACAGCACGCCGATCCTGCGCTCCTGCATGTCGATGCTGACGCCCGCGCCCGCCAGCAGCGAACGGGCACGCTGCTCGCCAACATCGAATCTGCGCGAGAGCATCGCCAGTGGCGTGTCTTCGCCGCTGATGCCCGACAGCGCCTGATCGCTGTAGCCGAGCACCGTCGACGGCGTCACCTTCACGCCTTGCGTTGCCGTCTCTGGCTCGACGACGGCATTTCTGATCAGGCTGATGAGCCGTGACTTGCCGACGCCGTTGCGGCCAAGCAGCACGATGCGGTCGCCTTGGCAGATGTGGCGCTTGCCGGTCCTGAACAGCAGCGTGCCGTCAGGCGTTTCGACCGCCACGTCGTCGAGCGTGATCAGCACCTTGGCATGGGTGCCGCGATTGGCGAGCCTTATCGCGCCCGCCGATTTCTCGCGGTGCGCGGGCGCTGCGATCTCTTCGAGACGCCGGGCGCGCTGGTTGAGCTGCTTGGTCTTGACCGTCAGCAGGTCACTGCCCGAATTGATGCCGATGTTGTTGAGCTTGGCCGCCTGCCGGCGCAATTGCTGCGCCACCTTCATGTCACGCTGGAATTTGCGCTCGGTCGAGGCGTCGACTTCGCTCAACGCATCGCGTGCCCTGGAATAGGGCAGCGAGAACACCGGCGACTGTTCGGGGCGCAGGAACAGCGTCCGGTTGGTCGTTGCGTCGAGGAATGCCCGGTCGTGGCTGGCGATCACCACCGGCACCTCGCGCGGCAGCGCGTTCAGCCAGGTCTCGAGCTGGCTGATCTTGGCGAGGTCGAGGTGGTTGGTCGGCTCGTCGAGAAGCAGGACATCGGGATCGGTGACCCAGACGCGGGCGATCAGCGCCAGCCTTTTCCAGCCGCCGCTCAAGGCCCGCATCGGCCGCTCGCGCATCGGCTGCGGTACGTCAAGTGAATCGAGAACCACGTCGATGCGCCATTGCTCGCTTTCGGCCTGCTCGGCCGGCAAGGCATCGGCCACAACCTGCTGAAAGCTGTGCTCGGCCAATGCAGCGGGAACGGCTTGCTCGACATGGCCGACGCGCAGGCCGCGCGTGCGGGTGATGTCGCCTGATGTCGGCTCCATCTCGCCGGTGAGGCACTTCAGCAAGGTGGATTTGCCGCGGCCGTTGGCGGCGACGATGCCGAGGCGGTCGCCGGTGCCGATGGTGAGATCGAGGTTGGAGAAGAGCGGCGCACTCATGGTGACGCCGAGGGACTTGAGGCTGATCAGGGCCATGTTGGTTTCTCTGGTCTGCCCGGAATAAAGGTCCGGTTCGATGCACTTTGACGGTGCGCAGGCTGGCCATCAGGCTCGGCGTTGCAGCACCACGAAAGGCAGACCAAGAAAATCGAAGCGGGAGAACCCGGACCGTCTCTGGTCAGCCCTGCAAGCAAGCTCGCAGGGCAGGGACAGGGCCGCGCTGACGGTGGTGGTCGAAAGACACGCAGCCCTCCTTTCAAGACGTTCGAGTTGTAGAACTGGCTACACCAAGGGCGGGGCGGATGGCAAGTGGCACCGCCAATAGGGCTTCAGACAGCGGTAGCGCCGATCTCCGAAGCAGGCACTGTCGGCGAAGCTGCCGATCTCCCCCCTTGCGGGGGAGATGTCCGGCAGGGCAGAGGGGGTGCTGTCCCTCGGCTTGTCACACAATTGCAGTCAACACCCCCAGCTGATTCCGGTTGGGAACTGTTGAAATCGGGCGTTGCCGATCCTTCCCACCCCCCCTCTGTCCTGCCGGACATCTCCCCCGCAAGGGGGGAGATCGGATGTCGCTTCGGCTTCGCCAATCATCAACGCTGGAACGTGGTGAGCAGCGCAAATTTGAAGCAATTGCCTGCCCTACCGTCCCGGCCGACCAGTCTTGCCGGGCCGGCGCTTTTCACGGCGGGCATCGGCTGCATCTTCGTAGGAACCGATGCCGGTACGCTCGCGCTTGACCGGCTTGTCGCCGTCAACAGGCTTTTCGGTCCGGCGCACGGTCATCTCATCGAGCGAGTTCTTCTTGAACAGCGGCTTGGTCGAGTCGCCTGGAATGCCGAAATCGGAACCATGCGCCTCTTCGGCCGACTGTTTCTTGAACAGCGAGCGCGATACGGCGCCGGCCGGCGTCGGCATGTCGGTGCCCGGGCCCATGGCGTCGAGCGAAGGTTTGGCGAAGAGCGGCTTCTTGACCGGTACCGCGCCGTCGGCGCCCATCTCGTCTAGATGTGGCTTGCGGAACAGCCCCTTGCCGTCGTCGTCGACCGTGCGGTGGATGGCGCGGCCCTTGTTGTGCTTGCCCTTTTCGCGGCCCGAAACCGGGCTTTCCATGTCGGCATATTTGGCCAGCGGGTCGTCGGAGATGGACAGCTCCATCTCGCGCAGCCGCTTGATCTCGTCGCGGATGCGGGCCGCCTTCTCGAAGTCGAGATTGGCGGCGGCGTCGCGCATCTGCTTGTCCATCGCGTCGAGATGGGCTTTCAGATTGTTGCCCATCATCGCGCCGGCGCTGTCGGTGAACTGCGAGATGTCGGCGCGGACATGATCCTTCTCGTAGACCGAGTCCAGGATGTCGGAGATGCGCGACTTGACCGATTCCGGCGTGATGCCGTTGGCCGCGTTCCACTCCATCTGCTTCTCGCGACGGCGGTTGGTCTCGGCCATCGCCCGCTCCATCGAGCCGGTGACCTGGTCGGCATAGAGGATGACCTTGCCGTCGACATTGCGCGCGGCGCGGCCGATGGTCTGGATCAGCGAAGTTTCGGAGCGCAGGAACCCCTCCTTGTCGGCATCGAGAATGGCGACGAAGCCGCATTCGGGAATGTCGAGGCCTTCGCGCAAAAGGTTGATGCCGACCAGCACGTCGAAGGCGCCGAGGCGCAGGTCGCGCAGGATCTCGATGCGCTCCAGCGTGTCAATGTCGGAGTGCATGTAGCGGACGCGAATGCCCTGCTCGTGCAAATATTCGGTCAGGTCCTCGGCCATGCGCTTGGTCAGCACGGTGACCAGCGTACGGTAGCCGGCCATGGTGGTTTCGCGGATTTCGCCGACGACATCGTCGACCTGGGTCTTGGCCGGGCGCACCTCGACCGGCGGATCGATCAGGCCGGTCGGGCGGATGACCTGCTCGGCAAAGACCCCGCCGGACTGCTCCATCTCCCAGGCGCCGGGCGTCGCCGAAACCGCGACGGAGAGCGGGCGCATGGCGTCCCATTCCTCGAAGCGCAACGGCCGGTTGTCCATGCAGGACGGCAGACGGAAACCGTACTCGGCCAGCGTCGCCTTGCGGCGGAAGTCGCCGCGATACATGCCGCCGATCTGCGGCACGGTGACATGGCTTTCGTCGATGAAGACCAGCGCGTTGTCGGGGATGTACTCGAACAAGGTCGGCGGCGGATCGCCCGGCTGGCGGCCGGTGAGATAGCGCGAATAGTTCTCGATGCCGGCACAGGAGCCGGTCGCCTCAAGCATCTCGAGATCGAAGCGGGTGCGCTGCTCCAGCCGCTGCGCCTCGAGCAGGCGTCCTGCCCGTTCGAGTTCGACCAGTCGGTGCTTGAGCTCTTCCTTGATCGACTTGATGGCCTGGTTCAACGTCGGGCGCGGCGTCACATAGTGCGAATTGGCGTAGATCTTAACGCTCTTCAGCTCGCCGGTCTTCTGGCCGGTCAGCGGGTCGAACTCGGTGATCGCCTCGATCTCGTCGCCGAACAGCGAGATGCGCCAGGCGCGGTCTTCCAAGTGGGCCGGGAAAATCTCGATCGTGTCGCCGCGCACGCGAAACGAGCCGCGCACGAAACTGATATCCTGCCGCTTGTATTGCTGGGCGACGAGATCGGCGAGCAGCGCGCGCTGGTCGAGCCGGTCACCGATCTGCATCTGGAAGGTCATCGCCGTATAGGTCTCGACCGAGCCGATACCGTAGATGCAGGACACCGAGGCGACGATGATGACGTCGTCGCGCTCCAGCAGCGAGCGCGTCGCCGAATGGCGCATGCGGTCGATCTGCTCGTTGATCGAGGATTCCTTCTCGATGAAGGTATCCGTCCGGGGCACATAGGCTTCCGGCTGGTAGTAGTCGTAATAGGAGACGAAATACTCGACGGCGTTTTCCGGGAAGAATTTCTTGAACTCGGAATAAAGCTGTGCGGCCAGCGTCTTGTTGGGGGCGAGGATCAAAGCAGGGCGCTGCGTCTCCTCGATCACCTTGGCCATGGTGAAAGTTTTTCCCGAGCCGGTGACGCCGAGCAGCACCTGGGTGCGGTCGTTGTCGTTGACGCCTTCCACCAGATCCTTGATCGCCGTCGGCTGGTCGCCGGCCGGCTCGAAATCCGAGACCATCTTGATGGCGATGCCGCCTTCGGATTTTTCAGGCCGGGCCGGGCGGTGTGGCGTCCACAGCACGCCGTCCTTGTGCAGCGGGTTGCCGGATTCGATCAGCGCCGATAGCGCCGCAACGGTGGCGGTGACGCCGCCGGAGGCCATGGTCTCGGCTTCCTCCAGCGAAACATCGAGGCCGGCGACCGGATTGAGACCGGCTGCGGTGCGCTCTCGCGCGGAAGCTGCGCCGCCCATGGAGGTGCCACGTGCCGTACGGCCGGGGGAGGAGGAGCGTTCGGGAATCTTCTTTTGCTTGGCGCCTTCCCTCCCCCTTGAGGGGAGGGTGGCGGCGGAGCCGCCGGGTGGGGTCGGTGCGGCAGCGCTCGGCGTGCCCTTGCGTCCCGCGCTAGCTCCGGCGACCCCCTCTGTTGCCTTCGGCGACTTCTCCCCCTCGAGGGGGGAGATTTGGCGCTCGGCTTCCTGCTCGATCTGCTCGGCCCAATCGGCGATCGAGCCGGTCAGCGGCGTGCCTGAAAACTCGGTCTGCGGCGCCTCGGCAAAACCGCCCTTGTGCAGCGGCTCCGACGCATCAAGGAAATCGGTCAACGGGCTGCGCCGCTTGGGCGGCGAAGCGCGATCATCACGCGCCGGCGGCGGCGTTTTTTTATCAGAAAGTTTGGCCATGCCCCGAATATGGGAGGTATCGGCCAAAATGGAAAGAGCGGAGTGACTAGGGGCGCGAGAGGAAACCAAGCTCCTGACACAAGGGTGTCAGGAGCGATGTCGAAACGCGCGCTCAGTTGAACCACAGCGCAAACGTCAAAAACCCGGCGCCGCCGAACTGGCGCTGGATCTGGTCGAACTCTTCGCTGGTGAGGATCTTTCCACTCTCGAGATAGGGCGCGATGGCCGGGCCGGTGATCGACAGCACCAGGTCGAAGGGCTTCGGCTCGTCGAAGAAGCGCTTCATATTGATGCCCTTCTCGGCGAAGCGGAAATGCGGCAGCAAGATGCGGCCTTCGAGCAGGTCCTCGGCCATATCAAGCGCGGCGTGCCAGGCCTGGACCTGCTCCTCCCCGACTTCCAGGCCGGTGAGCGGGCTGGCGCCTTTCTGTTGCGGGCCGGGCAGCCATTCGCGGTCGTTGTCGGTCTCGGCGCGGATCGCCTTCCAGTCTTCGCGGGACAGGCGGATCATTTCCATGAGATGGCGGCGCGCCGCCTGCCGCCGCTCCGGTTCGACCACGGGCCAGTTGACCAGATGGACCAGCGAGATGAAGTCGGCGATGCGCCATTCGGACGACAACATGCCGCCGCTCATGCCGCCGTCCGGCGGCACGAGCGTGTCCTGCAGAGGTAGTTTGGCGCGCGGGAACAGCATGTGGAACGAACCGTCGAAGGCGTTCCTGAAGTCGTGGGCGAGCCAGAAATCGGCCTGCGCCATCAGGAATTCGGCATAGCCCTGCAGCCAGTAGCCATCGGCGCGGTCGAAGCGGAAGGTGAGGGCGGGTGCGGCCGCGTCTGGCGCGCCGCGTGACAGGGATGCCATGATCGCGGCGGCACTTTCGTCCGGCGCGATCTGGCCGTCCTCGTTGAGATCGATGCCGAGACGGGTGAGGTCGACCTCCATGCCGATGTCGGCATCGGCAGGCACGGATCCAAGCGTGGCGGCGGACTTTTCCAACCGATCGCGGAAGGCGACCAGGATGGCGCGGAAGTCGTCGTAGGTCAGCGGCTCGGGATTGGGATTGTCCGGCACCGGCAGCCGCATCAGCGGCAGTATGAATGATTGCGGGCTCTCGAAACCATGGCGGTGCAGGCCGCCGGCCAGGATCTCCAGCGCGGTGAAGAATTGGCCGGCGCCCGCGGCGTAGGCCGACGCGGGATCAGTGGGCGCGGCTTCGAGCGCTGTAAGCGTGCTGTCGCGGTCGGCTACGGTTTTTGCCTCGAACAGGGCGGCCGGTTCGGGGGCTGCGGCACCGGCAGAAGCAACCGGCAGCAGCAGAATAAGGGCGGATGCCAGCAGGCTCGAAAATCGCGTCATCTTGGTCCTCCGGTATGCTGTTCGGCGGCAAGCATACACGCAATTCGCGTGCCGCGCCTTGTCCGCACGATTCCGAACAGAGGCACTTCGCTATATCGGGCGCATCGTCTACCGTGGCCGTTCATTCCGGTACAGGCTGCGCGTGTCGAACTATCCGCTTTCCTACAAATTGTCTTGGCTGCCGCGTTTCCTGAAGCCGACGCTTGGCGGCGACGCCCGTGGTTTTGCACCGGCGGCAGCAACGATGATCGAGCCGCCGCCGGGACGGACGGTGCGGCTCGCCTTTGTCGGCGATATCTCGGCGGTGGCCAATCGCAGTGCGCCGCAATGCGACCCGGCGATCGCCACGTTGCTCGGCTCCGCCGATCTGGTGGTCGGCAATTGCGAAAGCCCGGTGGTGGAGCGACCGAGCGCGGCGATGGGCACGAAGCTTGGCACCCGTCACGCCATGACCGAGCGGTTTCTTGCCGAGACGCTGGCGGCCGTCGGCATCTCGCGCGAGAAACTGATGCTGTCGCTCGCCAACAATCATGTGCTCGATCAAGGCGTCGAGGGTTTCGACGAGACCGTGGCGGCGCTGAACCGTCTCGGCATCCGCAGCATCGGTACCGCCGCCGACGGTCCGGTCGAACACCTTGCTGTCGGGCCGCTGACAATAGGCTTTGCCGCTTTCACGCTGTGGCGAAATGCCGGCGCGGCTGCGTTCGCGGGCCGTGTGTCGATGCAAGGCGACCCGGCACGATGGCCGCGCGGCGCCGTCGACCTCACCTGTGCCGTGCCACATTGGGATTGGGAATTCCGGCATTTTCCACAGGCCGCAACGCGGGCACTGGCACGGCATTTGGCCGCGCAAGGCGTCGGGCTGATCGCTGGCCATCATGCCCATGTCGTGCAGCCGGTGGAGCGGATCGGCAAGGCGCTCGTGGCCTATGGGCTCGGCGATTTCCTTGGCACCGCCTTTGCGCGCCAGCCGTGGCCCGGCCGCATCGGGGGCATCCTGACCGCCGATATCAGCGCCGACGCCGGCACGCGTGGCGCCATTGTCGCCTACCGGCTGCATCCCTTCATGCGGCTGCGCGCCGGCGACCATGAGCGGCTGGTTCCCGTCGAGGCGCTGGAGGGCGCATTCAGGCAAAAGGTTACGGCCCGTTTCGTTGCGGTTTTTGGTAACGGGAATTGATGGCCACAGTCGACGGATGGCTCGGATAAATCGTGTGGGCTCACCACCATCCCAACGCTGTAGTCGCGCGACTTTCCGCAAAATCGGCTATTGTCCGAGCTGGGTGGTCTTTCGACGGTGGGATGGCGATGGAAGCAGCGGATTTCATGCCTGATGATGCAGACATCGCCGGCATCAAGAGCAATCTCGCGGCCTACGAGGCCGAAAGGGCTTCGGCCTGCCGGCAAGTCCGCTGGCGGGTGCCGCTGTTCATCGGACTGGTGCTGTTGGTCGTGGCGCTGGTGGCCTGGCTTTTCAATATGATCGCCGACCCATACGAGCGATGGTTCTCGACACCGCATGTGTTCCTCTATGTCGTCGGGTTCGTGGCGGCGATCCTGCTCTATTTCCAGGCGATCAAGCCGACGAGCATGTTGCAGCACTCGTTCCGCAAGACGCTGCTGCCGATCATCTTCGGTTTTATCGAGGACATGCGCTACGAGCATGAGGTGACGCCGAATTCGTTCGACCGGCTGCCGCGCGAGACGATCGGCACGTTCAACACCAAGCGCTTCGACGACATCGTATCCGGCCGCTACGAGGGATTTCCGTTCGAGCTTTACGAAGCGGATCTCCGGCAAGGCACGGGCAAGAGCGGCACGATAGCATTCAAGGGGATCGTCGTCGCCTTCGAGACGATCGTGCCGTTCCCCGGCATATTGGTGGCCGCCCGCCGGAGTGACATGGCCGTCGGGTTCTTCCGCGGCATGTTCGCCAGCAAGATGCAGGAATTGTCATGCGGAGTGCCCAAGCTTGATGCCGCTTACGACTTCCGCACCGACAATGTCGAGGCGGCGCAGCCGCTGGTGAGCGGCCGGCTGGCGCAGGCACTGACTTGGCTCAGCGAGACATGGCCTGATGATCCGGCACGGGTTGCACTCAATGGCGGCGATGGTTTCCTGCTGTTGCCGCAGACGAAGGACTTCTTCGAGCTGCCTGATATCTCAGTGCCGCTCGACTACGCCAAGCACGTTGCGCCGATGATATCAGACATCGGCGCGATGCTGGCGACGGCTGCGCTGGTGCGCAAGATCGGCGCAAACGACGAGGCAGCGGGTTAGCCGCCGGGCATCTTGGCCGCCAGCCAGTTCGCCGACCGCTTGGCCATGCCGATGGTCGCGGATGCGGCGCGGCCAAGGTCGGTCTTGACGACGGCGTAACCGTTCTTTGTGCGATACAGCACCGAGCGTCCGCCATCGACCACGGATTCATAGGCAACAGGCGTGGCGGCTTCTGTTTCCGTCGCCGTTGTCAGCGATCCGACAGCAACGCTCGGCCGATGGCCCAATTCTGTGGGGAGCGGGTCGGTGGCGGTCTGCGTTGCCATCATCAATTCAGGCAGGGCGACTGTCGTGGCAGGCTGCGACGACGGCGTTTGCGTCGTGCGACATATGCCCGAGATCAGCGGGTAGTTGAAATTGCGCGCGTGCAACGTCTGGCTTTTCATCGCCGCTTCGCAATCGGCGATGGTCGACCACTTGGCCGGCGTCTCGCCGATATATTCGCAAAGCCTCGCATCGCAGTCGCAGCCGACGATGGTCATGGCGACAAGGGCGGTCTTGATCACGATCTTGTCCCTTCGAGTTGCTTGCAAAATACTGCCGAGGGCCTCGCGTGGCCGAGAATGACGCGCGACGTTCAAGCATCGTCAATCACCGTGGAACAAGGCGGGATTTGGCCGCGATTGTGGAATGAGCGTGACGGGTACGCCACGGAACGTTTCACGGTCGCTGACTGTGGCCGAAAGGTCTCACGTAGACGTGTTCGAACTTGACGTCTGCTACGCGAGAGGAGCCCAAACGACAGTCGGCGCCGGGATTTCTCCCAGCGCCTCCCTGTCAGATCAGGACACGGTCGCGGCAGCAACTTCCGTAAAGACGTCGCGCCATGCCGGCCTTGATGTTGACGGTCCTGCCAGTCGCCGCCCGAGGGCAGCGTCCGTTCGGGACCTCGCCAGTCTCCACCCTTGCGAGCTTCGTCCAGCGCGCCATCGAAGGTTTTGCCGTCCTTCATGGCAGCATCGGTCCGCCGTAGGCGTTCGCACGCTTTCCGCGGCCCCCGTAGGTCTCGGCATCCCTCCTCAAAACAGGCAAGCCTGCTTTCGTTCGGGGCCGTACGGGCCTCAGGAAATCCGCCGTTTCGCTTTGCCTTTCGACTTGGCAATCGGTAGCCGCCTGAGATGGGGTTCAACATACGGGGGATAAGCGTTTGGCGAAACAGGCGCGAGCCTGTGGATAGCGGGATTATCGGGGACCGAGCTCGGCGGCGGAGCGTTTTTTTTTCGACGAGATGCAGGGGCGGGACACGCCCTCATCAGCGGCGAGCAGCAAGATCGAACATTCGGCCCTTGCCCCACAGAGCGGCGCGGGCTTCAATGCCGGCAAAGGATTTTAGGACAGCAGTGTCGTTGCCGTCCTTTGGGGAGGGCGATCTTGAAGGTCGGGGTGGTTCTCAATCCGATTGCCGGTGGCGGCCGGCTCAAACGGCATTGGCCGGAGGTCAGTGCTTCGCTCAGGAAATATTTCGGCGATTTCGAGCTGCGCGAAACGCAGGCGACCGGCGATGCCGAACGGCTGGCGCTCGTCCTTGCCGCCAGCGGCTTCGACCTGGTGATCGCGGCGGGCGGCGACGGCACCGCCAGCGAAGTGGCCGACGGACTGCTGCAGGCGTTTGCAGAAAGCGGCCGGACGGCCGAACTCGGCCTGCTGCCTTGCGGCGCCGGCATCGATTTCGCCCGCGGGCTCGGTCTTTCGGACGAGGTCGACTTGACGCTGAAGCGCATCGCCGAGGCCAAGGCTCGCAGGGTCGATGCGGGCCGCATCTCCTATGTTGATGACCATGGCGCGCTGGCCAGCCGTCATTTCATCAACATTGCCAGCCTCGGTCTTTCGGGCGCTACCGACCGGGCGGTCAACGCCGACAAGCGCAAGGGCAAGGTGTCGGCCAAGGCGCTGTTCTACTGGCGCACCGTGTGGGAATTCATGCGCTACCGGTTCCAGGACGTTGTGATCACCGTCGATGACGGCGTCCCGGTCGAGGCGCGCGTGGCGCTGGTGGCGGTGGCCAACGGAAAGTTCTTCGGCGGCGGCATGATGATCGCGCCGGATGCCGAACTGGACGACGGGCAGTTCGACATCGTCATCTTGCGGGCGGCGGGCAAGTTGAAACTGATCTGGGATATCCGTCTGCTCTATGGCGGGCGGCATCGCAACCATCCGGCGATCACCATTTTGCGCGGCAAGAAAGTGGTTGTCGAACCGTTGGGCGATGTGCAGAAGAACGGCGCGCTGGTCGACGTAGACGGTGAATCGCCGGGGCGCATACCGGCGACCTTCGAGATCCTGCCGGGCGCGCTTACGCTGAGGTATTGAATCAACGCGCTGAGAGACTGATTCAGGTCGTTACGGGCGTGATTTCGGCGATCCGGCCAATATGCTGAAATCGCGTGACAATTACCTGATGTCAGACGTCGAGCTTGGCCGGGAAACCAGGCGCACGAAGGTCGGTCCCGACCGCATCTTCCAGAAGCTTGACGATCATGGTCGACCAGGCGCTGCCGCCATAGGTGTTCTTGCCTTGTTCGAATATGGCGTTGACGCGCGAGGCGAGCTCGAGCGGCACGCCGAATTTCTCGGCCATGCCCAGTGCGAAGCCCAGGTCCTTCAATGCGAGGTCCATGGTGAAACCGATGTCGTAGGAGCCGTTCAGCACCAGCTGACTCTCGGTCTCGTGGACGAAGCTGTTGCCGGACGAGGCTGATATGGCGTGGTAGGACTGGGCAAGATCCAGCCCGCCCTTCCTGGCCAGCATGAGCGCTTCGCCGGCGGCGATAAGATGGATGAAGGCCAGCATGTTGGTGATGACCTTGATCACCGCCGCCGAACCGATCGGCCCCATCAGGAAAGATCTCGCGCACATCGCCTCGATGGCCGGGCGGTGGCGCTTATAGAGTGCCGGATCGCCGCCGACCAGTGCGGTGATCTTGCCGACGGCCGCCAGATGCACGCCGCCAGTAACTGGACATTCGAGCGTCTCGACGCCGCTTGCCGAAGCCAGGAATGCAAGGCGCACAATCTCGTCTTGGCCATTGGTCGACATCTCGATCCAGCTTCCGCCCTTGGGCAGGCCTTCGAGCAATCCGCCGGGACCGGCCAGCACCGCCTCGCTGATATCAGGCGACGGCAGGCATGTGATGGCGTTGCCGGCCAGGGCGGCCGCCTCGGCTGGGCTCTTTGCGGCGGTCGCGCCGAGCGTCAACAGGCGCTCGACAGCCGCGGGATCGCGGTCGAAGACGGTGATGGTGAAACCGTTGCGGATCAGGCTGGCGGCGAGGTGACCGCCGAAATGGCCAAGGCCGATGAAGGCGTAACGCTCGCGCGCGCTCACGGCATCAACGGCGTCTGCATCATCTGCAGATGCAGGTCCGTACCGGTCCAGGGATGCGCCTCGCAGACGGCTTCGTCGAGCTCGACACCAAGGCCCGGTTCCTTCGACGGAATGACGTTGCCGTCCTGCCACTCGATCTTCTTCTTCAACAGCTTTTCGTGAAAACCGTCCCACTGCTTCAGCGACTCCAGGATGAGGAAGTTGGGCAAGGTCACGGCGAGCTGGATGTTGGCCGCACCGACGACCGGCCCGCAATAGCAGTGCGGGGCGACCTGGATGTGATAGGCCTCGGCCATCGCGGCGATCTTCTTGGTTTCGAGAATGCCGCCGGAGCGGCCGAGGTCCGGCTGCAAAATGGTCGCCGCGCGGTTCTCGATGACACGGGCGAATTCGAACTTGGTCGTCAGCCGTTCGCCGGTGGCGATGGGGATCGACGTGCCGCGCGCCACCTGGGCCATTACCTCAGGCATATCGGGCGGCACGGGTTCCTCGAACCACAGCGGGTCGTAAGGTTCGATGGCGCGGGCCATGCGCAGCGCGCCCGATGCGGTGAACTGGCCATGCGTGCCGAACAGGATGTCGGCCCTTGTGCCGACCGCCTCGCGGATCGCCTTGACCATGCCGGCGGAGAGATCGATGTCGACGAGACGCGGCTGGTGACCGTCAAAGGCGGTGTAGGGGCCGGCCGGATCGAGCTTGACGGCATTAAAACCCTGCTCGACATATTCGAGCGCGCATTCGGCGGCCATATCGGGATCGTTGTAGACGTTCTTGCCGCGCGCATCCTCCGAGTGGACGCTGCCGCTGTGCGGATAGAGGTAGGTATAGGAACGCAGCGTTTCGTGCACCTGCCCGCCGAGCAGCTTGTAGACCGGCTTGCCGGCCTCCTTGCCGATAATGTCCCAACATGCCATTTCGAGCGCCGAGAAACAGCCCATGCCGGAAACGTCTGGGCGCTGGGTGAAGCCGGACGAATAGGCGCGGCGGAAGAAGTTCTCGATGTCGTGCGGATCGCGGCCGACGAGATAGCGTTCGGCCATGTCCTCGACCATCCTGGCGGTGACATGGGCCGAGAAGGTGGCGTTGTAGGCCTCGCCATAGCCGACCACGCCGCCGTCGGTGGTGAGCTTGACGAAGATGAAATACTTGCCGCCGATGCCGGGCGGCGGATTGCCGACAACCCAGGTCTTCACCTCGGTGATTTTCATTTTTGATCCTCCAGAACCAGTTCGGCGCCCTTCCATCCGGTCATGATCGAGGCGGCGTTGGTGTTGCCGGCGATGTTATCGGGAAAGATCGACGCGTCGATGACGCGCAAGCCGGCGAGGCTGTGAACGGTCAGGCGCGGGTCGACAACGGCGCGCGCAGCGTCCGGTCCCATGCGACATGTCGAGACCGGGTGGTAGACGGTGCCCGAACGTTTCCTGAAATCCTGAATGAGATCCGCGTCCGAGGTGATTGACGGGCCCGGCAAAACCTCTTCCTCGATGATCTCGGCCATCGCCGGCATGGCGGCGATCTTCCGGATGAACTTCACCGCCGCCAGCATTTCGGCGATATCAGCCTCGGTCGAAAAGGCATTGGCGACGATCTTCGGATAATCGCGCGGATTGGCGGAGCGGATCATGATCTCGCCACGGCTCGACGGACGGCAGTTGGACAGGCCGATGGAAAAGCCCGGCCACGGATCTGGGGTCAGGATCGGGCGTTCTCCGCTCTTCGGGACGACGGTCGAGAACGCTTGGAAATAAAGCTGCATGTTGGGCCGTGAAAGAGCCGGGTCGGTGCGGAAGAAGCCGCCGGCATTGTTCATCGACAGCGACAGCGGGCCGGAGCGCAAGAGGACATATTGCATGCCGACCATGAGCTTGCCCCACCAGGGACGCAGGATCTGGTTGAGCGTCGGCAGCCTGCCCCTGAAGGTGTAGTTGATGCCGACATGGTCCTGCAGGTTAGCGCCGACATTCTGGTTGGCATGGATAACGGGAATGCCGAGCGCGCCGAGCAGGGCGGACGGGCCGACCCCGGAAAGCTGCAGCAACTGGGGCGAATTGACCGAGCCGCCGGACAGGATGACCTCGCGGCCGGCGCGGGCGGTTTTCGTCTCACCGTTCTGCAGGTACTCGATGCCAACGGCGCGCTTGCCCTCGAACAGGATCCTGGTCGCCAGCGCATTGATCTCGACGCGGACATTTTTTCGCTTCATCGCCGGGCGCAGGAAGGCGCGGGCGGCCGACATGCGGCGGCCGTTCCTGGTGGTGATCTGATAGATGCCGGCGCCTTCCTGGGAGGCGCCGTTGAAATCCGGGTTGAAAGGCAGGCCGGCCTGATTGGCGGCCGCCAGATAGCGCTTGGTGAGCGGATGGACTGAGGTCGAGCAGTCGGTGATGTGCAGCGGACCGCCAACCCCGCGCCATTGGTCGGCGCCGGCCTGATTATTTTCCAGCGCCTTGAAGGCAGGCAGCAGGTCATCGAAACCCCAGCCGGGATTGCCGGCCGCTGCCCAAGCGTCGAAATCCTGGCGCGCGCCGCGGATCCAGACCATGGCGTTGATCGAGCTCGAGCCGCCGAGCAGCTTGCCGCGCGGCCAGTGGTCGACATTGCCGGCGAGCCCCGGGTCCGGCTCGGTCTTGTAGTTCCAGTTGACCGCCGGGTCGAAGAAGGTCTTGCCGTAGCCGAGCGGCATCTGGACGTAGAAACGCCGGTCGGTGCCGCCGGCTTCGATCACCAACACCGAGAAGCGGCCGGAAGCCGACAGTCTTTCGGCCAGAACCGAACCGGCCGAGCCGGAGCCGACGATGATAAAATCATAGGTCTGCATGGTGGCTGCGGTCGGCTCCGAATTTTCGCTCAACCTAGACGCCGCAAGCCGCCGCGATCACCGGAGCTTGCGGCATCGCCTGTGAAAAAAGCGACCGACACTTCGTTTGCATTCGGTGTCCTGCCCGAAGCGGCCCTTGCCTCGTGGGCAAGCGGTCCAAGCATCATACGCCATCATCAGAATTTTGCTTGAAATCATAACGCATGATCGGGCTGGCTGGCACCCTGCGAGCGACGACCCTGAACCCGGCGCGAGCGAAGGAAGGTGGAGGCGTATCCACTGCCGGAAGCGCTCGGCGAAACGTCGGCATCAAAAGGATAGGCCTCAAGCGCAGGGGCATCTGCGCGCCTTGCGGCTTCCAGCGCCGCTGCGATCAGGTGGGATGCGATGCCTTGCCGGCGGTATCCTTTCGCACGTAGAGGCACGACAATGACCAGACCGGCGCATCGTCCACTCGCTTGAGCTGCCACAGCCGATCGAGCCAGGGCACGGCATCGCGGGGCGTCACCTGGCACCAGCCGACAGCAGTACCGCCGTCGAAAGCAAGTACGCCTGGGGAGGGACCATGCTCGACGGCTTGCCGGAATGCGGCCTTGTTTTCCTCGCCTGGTCGCTTTCGATAACAACTGCCGATCCGCCCGTACATACACCAACAGCGACTGCAGACGGCGCTCTCCCTGAACAGGTCCTCGAGCGCGGGCCATAGATCTGGCGTCAGAGGGCGAGAGGTAAGTTTCATGTCAGCTGCCTTTCTCAACTCACCGTGCGCAGTTTAGCACCTGGCTGTGCGCGTTGACGCATCGGTGCCATCCCGATACGGGAGAAGATCGATATCGAGGGGATCTGGCGCATGGTGCATTACGCGGACGGCCGGCCGATTGGCGATCTGACGCTCAGGACCTTGGCCATGCCTTCGGACGCCAATGCGGCGGGCGACATTTTTGGCGGCTGGGTGATGGCACAGATGGACCTTGCCTGCGGCATCCGCGCCGCCGAGCGCGCCAAGGGCCGCGTGGTGACGGCGGCGGTGAAGGAAATGTCGTTCGCCAAGGCGATGAAGATCGGCGACACGCTGTGCATCTATACGCATGTCGAGCGCGTCGGCCGCACCTCGATGACGCTCAAGGTCGAGGCCTGGGCGCAGCGCTACCTCTCCGACCTGATGGAGAAGGTCACCCATGCCGATTTCATCATGGTGGCGCTGGACGGCGAAGGCAAGCCAAAGGCCGTTCCGGCGGAAAGCTGATCGGCTGTATGCAGTCAGCTTAAGTCGAACGGCAACGCCGCTGCCAGCCCCTCGCATTGAGACGCGAACAGCGACGCTGTGTGATGCTTTTCATATTCGCGTTCGCACATTTCCGTGACCATGGCGGCAGGACATGGGGAAAACACAATGCGTCAACGACTGCTGAACGGCGCATTGGCAGGCGCTTGCGGCCTTGTTCTGCCTGTTGGCCGGGACCGCCTAAACCGGGGTCAAACGAGACGAGGCCGCAATCAGTTGCGCCTCCGAAAACCATAGCCTCAAGCGGCAAGTGATCAGGGTGCGGAATCTGCGTTGCAACGACCTACCACACCGGCGCGATGAGCGTGAGCAATTGCGGCAAAGGGGCGGCCTGCGCCATCGACGGCAAGGTGGTCAATCGGGCCCGAAATCGAAGCGGATCGAAAGCCGTCTGCGGGCCGGGATGCAGATGCAGCCGTAGACTACGCTACGCGCCGTGCGCAAACCCTTGCAGCGCAAGAGTTTCAGGCATGAATCCCATCGAACCTCGCCCTCGCGGCCTTGACCCGCTCGGTGTTCTTGCGCGCCCATTCGCCGAGCGCACCGACCGGCACAAGAAGCTCGTAACCAAGGTCGGTCAGTTCGTAGTCGACGCGCGGCGGAATGGTCGGGAACACGGTGCGGGTGACGAACCCGTCGCGCTCGAGCCCGCGTAATGTGGTGGTCAGCATCTTTTGCGAGATGCCGCCGACGGCGCTGCGCAATTCGTTGAAGCGCAGCGGCCCGTCACCGAGCTTGCCGACGACGAGTACGGTCCATTTGTCGCCGACGCGCTGCAGGATTTCCGAGATGGCGCGGCAGTCCTCGGTGCGGTGCGGGTGCCTTGGTAACAAAAAGGTGCCTCCTTGCGCGTCGCGCTGGCAGTATCTCATATAGCTCAGGTATCCAAACGATACCAGTTTTTCCCGCAAGGAGAGCCCCTCTATGTCCAAACCCAAAATCGCTATTGTCGTCGGTTCGACCCGCGCCGCACGATTTGCCGACGTTCCGACCCAGTGGATCGCCAAGATCGCCAAGTCGCATGCCGACATCGACGTCGAAGTGGTCGATCTGCGCGACTTCCCGCTGCCGTTTTTCGACGAGGTCGCATCGTCCGCCTGGGCGCCGTCGCAAAATGAGGTGGCGCAGCGCTGGCAGAAGAAGGTCGCCGAGTTCGATGGCTTCATCTTCACCGCCGCCGAATACAACCATGGCCCGACCGCCGTGCTGAAGAACGCGATCGACTACGCCGCCAATGAATGGAACAAGAAGCCGGCCGGCTTCGTCGGCTATGGCAGCGTCGGTGGCGCGCGTGCCGTCGAGCAGCTCAGGCTGCATGCGGTCGAGCTGCAGATGGCGCCGGTCAAGTCCGCCGTCCATATTGCCTGGGGCGATTTCCTTGCCGTCCGGCAAGGTGAAAAGAAGCTCGAGGAGCTCGAGCACCTGAATCAGGCGGCGACTGCACTGGTCAACGACGTTGCATGGTGGGCCAAAGTGCTGAAGGCGGCGCGTCAAGCCGACGCGGTGGCCGATGAAGTCAAGGCGGCCTGAACCGCAGACCAGAACAATCCTCCCAAGGATTCCGGGGCGGCGCTTGCGTCGCCCCTTTTTTGTTCAGTTCAGGCGATGGCTGGCTGGCGCGCCTGCCGTGGCCTGATGATGCAATCGGTAACGCGGTCCATTTCGTTAAGCTCATCCGCATGGTGCTGGCCCCATTCACAGAGCGCCAGAAGGATAGGCTCGAGACTGAGACCGAGGCGCGTCGCCGAATATTCGACGCGTGAGGGAATTTCGGCAAAGATCTCGCGTCTGATAAGGCCGTGTTCTTCCATTTCGCGAAGCTGCTGGATCAGCACTTTCTGCGTGATATCAGGCACCAGCGTCTTCAGCACCGACAGCCGCCGGGGTCCATCGAAGAGATGGTAGAGAATGACAGCCTTCCATCGGCCCGAAATCACCTTCAGGGCGCGTTCCGCCGGCAGCATCGGCAGTCTTTTGGTTGGAAGCCTCTTGGTCGGCCCCCTTTTAGTCGGCTTGGCCATGGTCACCTCTTGGTCAGCAGGGGACAAATGAGTGTGTAGTCGCGATCAGGCAGATAGTGGCAAACAGCAGCCGATGCCATAGCGATGGGGTGCATGCCATGAGAGCCATTCAACTGAACCGTTTCGGCGGTCCCGACGTCCTGGATGTTGTCGAGATGCCGAAGCCGCTGCCGCAAGCAGGCGAGGTGCTGATCCGCGTTCATGCGGCCGGCGTGAATTTCTTCGAAGTGCTGATGCGCGGGGATCGTTACGCGGTGACGCCGCAATTGCCGATGGTTCTCGGCGTCGAGACTGCCGGCACAGTCGAGGCGCTTGGTCAAGGCGCGGACACCTCGCTGACCGGGAGACGCGTCGCGGCGCCGCTGTTCGCTTCGAAGCGCCCGTTTGGCGGCTATGCCGACTATGTGACGATGGACGCAAAGCTGGCCGTGCCTATGCCCAACGCGCTCTCATTCGAAGACGCCACGGCCTTGATGGTGCAGGGACTGACGGCTTTTCATCTGCTGCGGCAAAGCCCGCCCGCCGGCAAGTCGGTGCTGGTCACTGCAGCCGCGGGCGGTGTCGGGTCCCTGCTGGTCCAGCTCGCCGCCAAGGCGCCAGCGCCGTGATCGCGGTCGCCGGCAGCAGGGCCAAGCTCGATCTTGCCCTGTCGCTTGGAGCGGATGCCGCGGTCGACTACGGCATGTCAGATTGGCCCATGCGTGTACGGGAAGCGGCAGGCGGCGCCGGCGTCGATATCATCTACGACATTGTCGGCGGCTCGATGACGGCGGCATCGCTGCAGGCTCTCGCGCCTGGCGGAGAGCTGGTTTTTGCAGCGCTGGGCAGATACGCGATCGGCGCCTCGGAACTGGAAGCGATGATCACCCGAAACCAGTCCCTGCGAGGTTTTGCCCTGCTGCCGCTGCTCTCTGCCGATGGCCTCAGGACCAGCCTGTCGGAGCTTTTTCACCTGGCCGCCAGCGGCCAGGTTGCCGTGACGCAAGGCGGCCGCTACCCGCTCGACCAGGCCAACGAAGCGCACCGCTCGCTGGAGGAGCGCCGCTCGACCGGCAAGGTCGTGCTGATACCTTGAGAGTCGATTAACTGCGCACAGGCCAATCGTGGAACCCGTCCGCTTTGCGCCTGATATCGGCCATTGAAGCTAGCTCGGCCACTGCCTTAAAGCGGACGTTACCGGCGACCGCGCGGGAGGTCGCGGTCGCACCAGAGGCGGACATTCCGGACACTTCTTCGAAGAGGACATTCACGTCGCCGAAATCGAACCGTTACAACAGTTGGGACGTAGTAACCACTCAGCTATCGCTGGATGCGTCTGCCATTATGGACGGGACGAACCGCAGCTTTTCACCCGACCGGACCTTCCCGAGCCTCATCAGACCATCCGAAGTCTGAGCGACCCCAACCGACCACGTACGCCCATAACCGGACAACGACTCTACAACCTCAAGAGCCAAGCTTCTACTTTCCCTTTGCCCTTGACTTCTATAGCGCCGCGCGGCTCGAAAACGAACTGGTCCTTGAGTTGCTCGTAGACCGCGCGCGTCACCTGGACCGCGTCGGGGACGCTGCCTGATTCCATTCGGCTCGCGAGGTTCACCGTATCGCCCCACAGGTCATAGATGTACTTGCTCTTGCCGATGACGCCGGCCACCACCGGCCCACTATTGACGCCAACCCTGAGCTTCATCGAGACGTTGTGCTCCATAGCGTGCTCGCGGGTAATGTGGACCATGCGGATGGCCATGCGGACCATGCGCTCGGCGTGGTTGGCCACCGGCACGGGCAGACCACACACCGCCATGTAGGCGTCGCCCACCGTCTTGATCTTCTCGATGCCGAGATCATTGGCGGCGACATCGAAACGCGTGAATAGCCCGTTGAGAAACGTCACCACTTCTTGCGGCGGCATCTCCGCTGTCAGCGCCGTGAAGCCGACCAGGTCCGCGAAGGCGACCGTTACTTCAGCGAAGCCGTCGGCAATACTATGTTCGCCACCGCGCAGCCGGTTGGCGATCGGCGCCGGCAGGACGTTCAGCAACAGCTCCTCGTTCTCCCGGTTCTTGTTCTCGATCACGACATTCTTCTGGCTGAGATCCGCGACCATGCCGTTGAAGGCCAAGCAGAGCTGGCCGATCTCGTCACGCGTGCGAACTGGCACGCTGGCCCCGTAGTCGCCGGCAGCGAAGCGTCTCACGCCGGCGGTGAGCTCGCGCAGCGGTCCGAGCAGCGCACGCGAAAGCCACGCGGCGGTGGCGGCCACCACCAGCAGCGCCAGCCCCCCGACGATTAGCAGATCCTGGCGGAGCCGGGCGATCGGCGCGAAGGCCTCTGCGGTGTCGATCTTGGCGACCAGGCCCCACTTGACGCCGGGGATCTCGAGCGGTCCCCAAGAGGCGAGCGTCGGCACACCCCGATATCCGATAATCTCGCCCGTGCCCTCGACACCGGCGAGTGCAGCCCGGGTCGCCTTGGTGTCGACGCGCTGATGCAGCACCGGCGTTCCGTAACGCTGAATGGCAGCGATCTCCTCGTCCGATGTGCCGACGGACTTGAGTTCGGCGAAGTAGCCCTCCTGATTCTCGTAGAATGCCCGCGGGCCGGAGCGAACCAGATGATCGGGTCCTACGAGATAGGCCTCACCCGTGTCGCCGAACCCTTCCTGCCGCCAGCGGCGACCGCCGGTGACGACGTTGTCGATCTCCTCGTTCGACAATTGTGCGACAAGCACGCCGATGACGACCCCCTCGTCGATCACCGGTGCTCCCATGAAGGCGATAGGTGCGCCGCCCGATGGCGCATAAGGAGCGAAATCCTCGAGACAGACGGCCGATCGATCGGCGGTCTCCGCGCAGCGGGCGACGGCGGCGGCTACGTTGGAGCGACGGTAGGGGCCGAATTGGAGGGACGTGGTGAAGTCAACTTCCTTCTGGACAGTGTAGATCAGGCGACCCGACTTCGGGTCGGCCATCATGAAGTCGAAGAAACCAACCGTTGTAGCTGCGGCCCGCATCAGGGGATGATAAATGGCGTGCAGCTTGGTGTATTCGCTGCCGTCGTTGGCGTCGTCGAGAAGCTTGCGGCGCTCCCCCGGATTCGGATTTGCCGCGATGTAGTGATACTGCAGATAGTAGGGCGCGCCGCCGACCGGCAGATAATCTGACAGGGCCGGTTCCCTCCCCAGAATTCGCGTCATTTCGGGGATGAAGTTCTCGGCGTACCAATCGCCGACCTTCTGGCGAAATTCAGGCGGCGCGCCAGCCCGATCGAGCTTGTCTATCGCGATCCTGAACTCGCGCGTTGCCTCTACCACCATCTTTGAGGTGGCAAGAAGCCGTAACTCGGCATGGATCGTCCGGAAGTAGGTTTCGACTTGGTGCGCCTTGATCTGGCGGGCGGCCGTAAGCTGGTCGAAGACTGCTTTTTCGAGGGCATCGCGGGCGCGGAAGTAACCGAGCACCCCGGTCACCATCACTGCGGTAGCGCCAAGCAGGACGAGGGTTGTAAACAGCTTTACAGCCAAGCCCCAGCGACCGGGTCGGGATGAGCTAGTCACGCCGGAAGAAGACATGAATCAACTCGAACCGACAACGCGAAGTGCTTGGCACATATTGCCGACGATGATGATAATGCCTCCCGCTGTTCAAGGCAGTTCAATCTGAACGCCAGATGCTAATGCATTCGCCGTCAGATGGGCAGCGTAATCTGCGAGAAGAGCACAGCG
This sequence comes from Mesorhizobium sp. WSM4807, assembly GCF_055811615.1. Lineage (NCBI taxonomy): Bacteria > Pseudomonadati > Pseudomonadota > Alphaproteobacteria > Hyphomicrobiales > Phyllobacteriaceae > Mesorhizobium > Mesorhizobium sp. WSM4807. The sequence continues at coordinate 147,664 of NZ_JBVVQY010000014.1, read as the reverse complement.
GCTATCTTGGTCCGAAATGAGTCGACCGCCAGCGTCCCCTTGAAGGTAATCAGTGCCGGTTGCCGCGAATGTCGACTATCGGGCAGGAAATGCCTGATGAAGGGCGACGCAGGGTCGGATCACGTCGATGCCAGCGGCGAGCCTGAGGGTCCGCTTCTTAAAATCCAAGCCTCCAAGCTGCCGGTCTGCTCTCGGCCAAAGGCTGCCGGCAGCAATGTGCCTCAACTCGGTCAGTAGTCGCTCTGCCGCCGTTGCCCAAAACCTGCCATTGTCGGAACTATGGCGCGCTTGGCTGGCACTGGATCCTCGGGCAGCGAGTTCGAGCGACTTTCTCATCAGTCGCAGCGAGCAATTTCAAATCGAAACCTTCAGCCTCCTCAACCCTTCGCGGCACCTCTAGGCATCAAAGCACCGTTTGCTATAGCCCCCAGATTGCGGCATTGGCAGATATTGCTTCTCGGATGGTTGTCGCTGCGCGATGAACTCAGGTGCACATTACCCTCTGTGAGGCACATCAGGATTAGTCGATAACCTGCGCAGTTACGGGTCGCGTTATTGAACTGAGCTGGATAGGTGGCTGTCGGGCAACGTTTTTGTGGCTCAAGTTGAACGTTGACCTTTCGTCGAGCGCGACCATGATCGCTAACCGTTTCATCCCGTGAGTACAGCGTTGCAATATGACTGAGCCTTTCCAACCCTTTTTGCAGCGTTGCGTTTCGGTCGATCTGGAAGTGGATCCTGCAACCGCTACCATCTTCGCTTTTGCGGCGGTGCGTGATGACGCTCGTCCCTCAATCCTCGCAAAGAAACGCGATCTCGATGCGGCTCTTGACCGTCTGGGAGCAGAGTCAGCCGCGGCCGAGCATCTGCTCGGCCACAATATCATTCGACATGACTTGCCTCATCTGGTCGCATTGCGGCCTGGACTCGCGAATATTTTTCGATCGCCGATCGACACCCTATGGCTCAATCCGCTCGCATTTCCGCGCAATCCCTACCACCACCTGGTCAAGCACTACCATGACGGGCGCCTGCAAGTGGGCCACGTCAACGATCCGGAAATGGATGCGCGACTGGTGTTTCAGGTGCTGCGCAATCAACTGGCGGCTTTGACGCAGCAGAATGCCGACCAGCCCGATGCCGTAGCAGCCTTTCATTTCCTTACTACGAGAATGGAAAACCCAGGTGGGTTCGACGCAGTGTTCCAGGAGGTTCGGGGAGCTCCTGCGCCGGGTCCTCTTGCGGCGAGAGAAGCGATTTCCCGACTGCTGGCGGGGCGTGCCTGCGAGAGGCGGGTCGAGCAGACGCTGAGCCGCCTTTCGAACCCGCAGCTCGGATGGCCCATGGCCTATGCTTTGTCCTGGATCCTGGTCGCGGGCGGGGATTCCGTCATGCCGCCCTGGGTGCGGGCGCAATTCCGCGAGGCTGCACTGATCGTGCGGCACCTGCGCGATACCAATTGCGAAAGCCCGGATTGCGCCTGGTGCAGCGACAAAAACGACCCGGTCCGCGCGCTGTCGCGCTGGTTCGGGTTCAATGCCTTCCGCGCGGAGCCGGTGGACGATATGGGCCGCCCGCTGCAGGAGCGAATCGTCGATGAGGCGATGCGCGGGGCGAGCGTCCTCGGGATTCTGCCGACCGGCACCGGCAAATCGGTCTGCTACCAGATCCCCGCCCTGTCGAAATTCGACAAGACTGGGGCGCTGACAGTGGTGATCTCGCCGCTGGTCGCGCTGATGGCCGATCAGGTGCAGGGCATGGCGCGGGCGGGCATTTCCTCGGCCGTAACCGTCAACGGAATGCTGTCGATGCCCGAGCGGCAGGATGCGCTGGACCGTGTGCGTATGGGCGAGGCGGCAATGCTGCTGATCTCGCCCGAGCAATTGCGCAGCAACTCGGTCCGCTCGGTTCTGGCCCAGCGTGAAATCGGACTCTGGGTGCTGGACGAGGCGCATTGCGTGTCGAAATGGGGCCACGATTTTCGGCCCGACTACCGTTATATCAGCCGCTTCATCAAGGAATCCGTAGGGGATGAAGCTGCTGCCCCGGTGCTTTGTCTGACTGCCACCGCCAAGCCCGAAGTGGTGCGCGACATCCGCGACCATTTCCGATCACGTCTAGAGCGCGAACTGATGCTGCTGGACGGCGGCGCGGTGCGCACCAATCTCAGCTTCGAGGTCCGGCCGACGCAGCCCGGCACCAAGCTGGCCGATATCCTCGACGTGATCGAGGCCAAGCTGCCACAGGACGGCGCCTCGGGCGCGGTGGTCTACTGTGCTACCCGCAGCGAGACGCAACGCGTCGCCGATTTCCTCAAACAGCAGGGTCTGTCGGCGGAACGGTTCCACGCCGGTCTGATGCCCGAGGAAAAGCGCGACATTCAGGAACGCTTCCGCATCGGCGAACTGCGCATTATCGCCGCGACCAACGCTTTCGGCATGGGGATCGACAAGCCCGATATCCGGCTGGTGGTGCATGGCGATATTCCCGGGTCATTGGAGAATTACCTGCAGGAAGCCGGCCGAGCGGGCCGCGATCGCGCGCATGCCAATTGCGTCCTGCTGTTCGCCGTCGAGGATGTCGAGCGGCAGTTCTCGCTTTCGGCGCGCTCGCGCCTGGCCCGGCACGAAATCGGTGCCATCCTCAAGGCCCTGCGGCGGCTGGACGAGCGGACGAAGAAGACCGGCACCGTGGTCGCCACCTCAGGCGAAGTCGTGCGAGCCGAACGCGATCAGGAGTTCGAGCGCGACAGCGCCACCGACGACACGAGAGTGAAAACCGCTGTGTCCTGGCTGGAAGAGGCCACGCTCCTGAGCCGCGACGAAAACCGAGTTCAGGTCTTGCCCTCATCCCTTAGAATCCGCAACCTGGAAGAAGTCGAGGCGATCCTGGCCAAGGCCATGATCACCGGCACCCGTCGCAAGCAGCTTCTGGATATCACCCGCCACGTGATGAACGCGCCTCCCGATCATGGCATTTCCACCGATGAGCTGGCCGGGGTCAGCGGATTGACAGGCGGCATGCTGATCAAGGCAATGGCCGATCTCGAGGCGGTCGGGGTCGCCCGCAATGACGTGACGGTCACAGTCTTTGTCCATGTCGCCGTCGAGGGGAATTCGCAGCAGCGGCTGGCGCAGGCCGCACGGCTTGAAATCGCGCTGATCACGCTGATGCGCGAGGCCGCCCCCGATGCCGAAGGTGCCGGAGGCACTCCCCTGCATCTGGCCGAAACCTCTCAGGCGCTCCGCAATCAGGGGCACAGCGCAGTGCGACCAGACATCGTGGAAAAGCTGCTGCGCAGCATGGGCCGTGACGGGCGCGATCAGGATGGTGGCAAGGGCAATCTGCGACTGCGCAAGGCTTCGCGCAACACATTGATGGTGACACTGCAACGGACCTGGCAGGCACTGGAACAGACGGCAAGCCTGCGGCAGCAGGGCGCCGAACTGTTGCTGGGGCATCTTCTGGGCAAGCTGCCGAACGGCAGCCGCGGCAAGGACATCCAGGTCGAAACTACGATGGGCGATCTGCTCGCCACCCTGACCGGAGATGCCCTGCTGCGCGGCAGCGGCATTCAGGACATGACCAAGCTGATGGACCGCGCACTTCTGTGGCTGCACGAGCAGGAGGTGGTGACGCTAGGCAAGGGGCTGACGATCTTTCGGCCGGCGATGACGGTCCATCTGAACCCTTCGGGCGGCCAGTTCACAGCGAAGGATTTTGTACCCCTCGAGGAACACTACGCCGAGCAGACGATCCAGACCCATGTGATGGCGGCCTATGCCGAAAAGGGCCTTGCCGCGATGGATCAGGCGCTGCGGCTGTCCGAGGACTACTTCGTGCTCGATCGCGACGCCTTCCTGCGCCGCTGGATGCCCGGCAAGGGCGGCGAGATCCGGCGTCAAACCACCGGCACCTCCTGGAAAGCGATCGTTGAGGCACTGAAGAACCCAGTTCAGCAAGAGATCGTCGCCGACGACCGCGAACAGACCAGCGTCCTGGTCCTGGCAGGACCGGGTTCGGGTAAGACGCGCGTTCTGGTGCACCGCATCGCCTATCTCATCCGGGTCCGTCGCGAGGATTCGCGCGGCATCCTCGTGCTGACTTACAACCGTCATGCCGCCGCCGAGATACGCATCCGGCTCCGCCACCTGATCGGCGATGACGCGAATGCGGTGACCATATCCACATGCCACGCCCTCGCGATGCGGCTGGTGGGGGCGAGCTTTGCCGGAAGTGCGAACGAGACGACGCACGACTTCGACGGGATCGTCATGGAGGCCGTGCGCCAGTTGAACGGCGAAGGGCTCAGCAAGCCCGAGGCGGAGGCACAACGCGACACCCTGATCCAGGGTTATCGCTGGATTCTGGTGGACGAGTATCAGGACATCGGCCCTGAGGAATACGCGCTGATCTCCGCCGTTGCGGGCCGCTCCCTGGACGATCCGGACCTTCGGCTCAGCCTTTTTGCTGTGGGCGATGACGACTCAGAACATCTACGCCTTCGCCGGTGCGTCCATCCGCTTCATCCGGCAGTTCGAGGCCGACTATCGTGCACGACCGCAATTCCTGGTCGAGAATTACCGTTCGACCGGACATATCATTGCGGCGGCCAACGCAGTCATTGCGCCCGCCGCTGACCGCATGAAAGCGGGACACGACATTGCCATAGATCGCAAGCGCAGCGTAGCGCCGCCCGGCGGAGACATGGCGGCGCTCGATCCGGTTGCGCAAGGGCGAGTGCATGTGCTGGACTGCCGGGCCGGTGACGTGGCGCAGGCCATGGCCGCGATGGATGAACTCGTCCGGCTTTCGCGCCTTGATCCGGAGTGGAGCTGGTCGCGCGCCGCGATCATCGCGCGCGACTGGCGGCGGCTGGCTTCGGTGCGGGCCTATGCCGAAACGCTTGGCATCCCAGTGGAAATGGCAAACGAGAGCCTGCCCAGCATCTGGCGCCTGCGCGAGATGCAGCAGTTCATCGACACACTGCGCCGCGATAATACCCGTCTGGTGGCCGTCCGTGATCTGGTGGATATGCTGAACGCAATACCGTCCAACCGCTGGACGGATCTGATCGCCGAAGGCATCGCCGCGCTTGCAAAGGAGCTTGCGAACAAGACCATGCCCGTGCCGGACCTTGTCGAGTGGTTCGCTGAGTGGGCCAATGATGCCCGCAGCGATCAGCGCGCGCTGCTGCTGCTGACGGCGCATCGATCGAAAGGCCTGGAATTCGAGGATGTCGTCATCCTGAATGGCGGTTGGGACAAGCCTTCCCAAGGCGAGGACCCTGATGCGCCGCGCCGCCTGTTTTATGTCGCCATGACCCGGGCGCGACGCAGCCTCGCGATCATTGCTCAAGGTCAGCATCCGTTCGTCCAGCAGGACAAAGAGCATGTGCTGCGCCGAGCCGCGCCGGCTGTCGCCGACGGCGTCGCTCTTCCGACCGCGCTGTACCAAGTGCCGAACCTTAAGTCCGTGGACCTGTCATGGGCAGGGCGTCTCAGGCCGGGCGATCCCTCGCTCGCCGCCATCTCGGCGGCGAAAGCAGGAGATCCGATTCAGATCGTGCGCGATGGCCCGCTCTGGATGATACAGGACAAACAAGGGCAGGCCCTCGGACGCATGGCCAGAAGCTGGTCGCCTCCCGAAGGCCTCAGCTTCCTGCGCGGCGAGGTCGGTGCCATCGTGCGCTGGCGCAAGTCCGATAATCTGGAAGAGTGCCGGGTGCACCTTCACCGAGATGTCTGGGAAGCGGTTCTGCCGGAGCTTGTATTCGGCTGACGGTTTGCCCGCGGTCGTATCTTGACCCGAACGGTGTCGGCAGACCTGCACCGATCTTAGGACGGACACATGTGTGTGGCGGATAAAGGCGTCGGGTCATGGGCGTGAGTTCGACCGAGGGCGAGCGAACTGCCGCAAATGGGTCGTCAACTGAATGGCCGCTTGTCGGTAACTTCGTCCCGGAAGCGGCCAGTCCGCTCTCGTGAAGAGCCGCCACGGCGCTTACGCCATGATGGCCAAAGCGTCCGCGAAGAAGCTTTCGCCGCCGAAATTTCCTGATTTGAGAGCCAACACCATGTCGCCGTGGCGAGCTCCGATAGTGTGCAAGACGGGCACGCCCGCGACGATTTCCTGCCCGAGTTGAAATGCGGGAATGGCGAGCCGGTCGACGACCGCGCCGGATGTCTCTCCGCCCGCGACGATCAGCCGACGCACGCCCCGTTCCACCAGACCTTCGGCAATCTCCGCAAGGGAATGTTCGATGGCCTGGCCGACCGCATCGCGTCCGTAGCGGGTTTGCAGCCTTGATACATCATCCGGATTGGAGCTGCTGGCGATGATGACGGGAGTTCGGGCCATCCGCTCGGCCGCCCAATCGAGGGCAAGCTGGGCCTCCTCCCGCCCGTTCATAAGCTTTTCCGGATCGAGCCGCAGGACGGGCATTGTCTGCTCGGCTTTGGCGATCTGTTCCAAAGTCGCCTGTGAACAGCTTCCGGCAAGAATAGCTGCTGGTCCTGCGACCGGTCTGCCGTAAACAGCAGTCCTCTCGTGGCGACGTACGGTGCCCGCCGCGATCAGGCCGCGGGCAAGACCTAATCCCAAACCGGAGGCTCCGATCGACAATCGCTGACGAAGCGCCGCCGCGCCAATTGCTTCGAGGTCGCTCTCGAACACGGCATCGGTGATGGCCGCTCCGTTCCCATCGGAGGCAAGCCGTGCCAGCCGCTCGACGATCGCCTCGGCGCCGCGCGCAACGATTGCGAGATCGACCAGTCCAACCGCCGCAGCACTCTGCCGAGCCAGAACGCGGACCAGGTTGGCATCGTGCATGGGGTTGAGCGGATGATCCTTCAGTGGGCTTTCGTTGAGCGGCGCCGCTCCGACGAAGAGATTGCCCTGATAGACGGTGCGACCGGTCTGCGGAAAGGCCGGCGTCACCAGCACCGTTGTTTCACCGGCATCGGCGCGCAAGGAATCGAGCACCGGGCCGATATTGCCCCTGTCGGTCGAATCGAAGGTGGAACAGATTTTGTACATGACATGATCGGCGCCGCGCTCGCGCAGCCAGCGATCAGAGGCACGGGCACGTTCGACCGCCTCAGATGCGGCGATCGACCGGATCTTCAGCGAAACGACAATCGCATCGACTTCGGGCAAAGCCAGGTCGTCCGTGGGAATTCCGATGGTCTGGATCGTACGCAGACCCTCTTTGGCCAGCGTGTTCGCCAGGTCCGAGGCACCGGTGTAGTCGTCCGCGATGCAGCCGAGCGAGAGCGTCATGGGAGAACTCCACGCTTGGCACCGGAAATTGGGCGCTGGCGCTCGCCGGTATAGGGCGCGAGCCAGCTGAGCCCGTCGAGCGTTTTGCTGCTCGGCCGGTATTCGCAGCCGACAAAGCCGGCATATCCTAGCCGGTCCAGCTCGTCGAAAATGAAGTGATCATTGAGTTCCCCGGTCGCCGGTTCATGCCGCGAAGGCACGCTGGCGATCTGGATGTGACCAATGAGCGGCATCATCCGCCGAAGCGCCATGGTGACGTCACCATGCATGATCTGGCGATGGTAGACGTCGAATTGCAACTTGAGATTGGGTAGCGCCAGATCGCCGACAAGAGCTTCTGCGAAGCCGAAGTCGTTGAGGAAGTAACCCGGCATGTCACGGCTGTTGATCGGCTCGATCAGGAGATCGATGCCTCGATCGGCGAGTTTTCCGGCCGTCCAGACGATGGCCTTCCGGTAGGCCTCGACAGCTTCCTTGTCGTCGCGAGAGGCAATCCCCGACATGAGATGAAGGCGCTTGACGCCGGTCGCCTCTGCGTAGGAGAGCGCTGTTTCAACGCCGGCCTTGAGCTCGTCGAGCCGTCCCGGCAGGGAGGCCAGCCCGCGCTCGCCGGCAGCCCAGTTACCGGGCGGCAGGTTGAACAGGACCTGGCAAAGACCGTTCTTTGCGAGGCGTTCGGCGATCGCATCGGGTCTATGCTCGTAAGGGAAAAGAAACTCGACCGCTTCGAAGCCGGCATCGGCGGCGGCAGCGAACCGGTCGAGGAACGGCCATTCGTTGAACATCATGGTGAGATTGGCGGCGAAGCGGGGCATTGGCTGGGTCCGGTCCTGGTCAGGTTTGCGGTTCGCCGGGCAAGTCGGTGCCCGTGATCCTTGCGTAGAGGCGGGCGACCGAGGCATCGTCATCGCGCCCCATACCGGCCGCCGAGGTCATCAGGAACATCTGCAGCGCTGCGGCAGCCACCGGCACGGGGAACTTGGCGCTGCGCGCCATGTCCTGGACGATACCGAGATCCTTGACAAAAATGTCGACGGCGCTGCGAGGGGCATAGTCGCCATCGAGCACGTGCGGAACGCGGTTCTCAAACATCCATGAATTGCCGGCCGAGGCGGTGATGACCTCATAGACCTTGCGAATATCGAGCCCTTGCCGAGCGGCAAAGGCGACAGCTTCGCTCGCTGCCGCGATATGCACACCGGCGAGCAATTGGTTTATCATCTTGAATGCCGCGCCGACGCCCGGTTCATCTCCAAGCTCATAAAGCTTGGCTGCCATTGCGTCGAGTGCGGGCCGCGCCTTGGCAAAGGCGGCAGCGCTGCCGGAGGCCAGAACGGTGAGGGCACCTTCCGCCGCGCGGACCGACCCACCACTGATCGGGGCGTCAAGATAGAGCCGTCCGGTGGTTTCCAGCCGGGCGGCCAGATTGCGTGCAACGTCAGGATCCATGGTGGCTGAGGAGACGAACACCGCGCCGCCTGGCAGGGTTTCGGCCACCCCATCGGCGCCAAAGAGGATCGCTTCGGTCTGCGCCGCATTGACGACCACTGAGATCACGACCTCCGCAGCTTGGGCGGCCTCGGCGGGGGTTTGTGCTCCCCGCCCGCCGGTGGCGACAAAGCGCGCCACCATCTGGTCGTTGACGTCGAAGCCCGTCACCTCGAACCCCGCGCGGCGAAGCGACGTCGCCATCCCGAACCCCATCGAACCGAGGCCGATAACCGCGACCCGCAGTGTGGTTGCAGCTGGGATATCCTTCTGCTCGTCGTTCATGGTCATAATGGAAACTCCCTGCATTAGGCGGTTCGGCTAGCGGTTGACCAGTTTGGGCGGGACTGTCAGCACCAGGATCGCGCCGACCACCAGGATTGCGGCCAGGGCGTACATGCCGACCTGGGTCGTGCCGGTCAGATCCTTGAGGTAGCCAACGAGATAGGGGCTGACGAAGCCGGCAAGATTTCCGACCGAATTGATGAGCGCAATACCAGCCGCAGCACCAGTTCCGCCGAGGAACGCTGTGGGCAGTGACCAGAACAGCGGCGCACAAGTGATCGCACCTGCTGCGGCCAGCGACAGAAAGGCAATCGCGATGGTGGGATCGGGCGAGGCGGCTGCGACGACGAAGCCGATGGCTCCAAAGAGAGCGGGAACCACCAGGTGCCAGCGGCGCTCGCGATATCTGTCGGCGCTGCGGCCAAAAAAGTTCATGGCGATTACAGCGCAGATAAACGGGATTGCGCTGATCAGTCCGATGTTGAGGTTGCCGGCGACCCCCGTCGCCTTGACGAGCGTGGGCATCCAGAACGTCAATCCGTACTGGCCCATTACGAAGCAGAAATAGATGAGACACATCAGCCAGATCCGGGGATCGCGGAAAATGCCGGCGACGGAGTGTGAGCGTTCCTTGCTGTGCTCTTCCTGGGCGATTTCTCGCTCGATTGCCTGCTTCTCCGCTTCACTCAGCCACTTGGCGTGACGGATGCCGTTGTCAAGGAAGAAAAAGACCGCGATGCCGAGCAGGATTGCCGGAACCGCTTCGATCAGGAACATCTACTGCCAGCCGGCAAGGCCGTTGCTGCCATGGAACGAATCCATGATCCAGCCGGAAAGCGGATTGCCGAAAATCCCGGAGATGGGGATCGCGGACATGAATATCGCGATGATCTTGGCGCGGCGGTGCGAGGGGTACCAATAGGTGAGGAAGAGGATGATGCCGGGGTAGAAACCAGCCTCGGCGACACCGAGCAGGAAGCGCAGCAGATAGAACATCGGGGCAGATGCAGTGAGACGCGTGCCCCTACTTTATGCAGGATGACGTTGCTCGGGACCTCGAACAGGAAATAGCCGATGAAGAAGATGCCGGCGCCAAGGCCGTAGACGGTTTCACTGAAGGCAAGGTCGGTCGACATCTGCAGCTTGGCAAAGCCGACATTGACCCGATCGAGGTACGCAACGACATAGCACAGCATCAGAAACGGCACGATGCGCCAGAAGACTTTGCCGTAGGCCTTCCTTTTGATGTCGTCTTCTGCTCCGGCCTCCGCCGGAAGCGTCGGGATGAGTATCGTCATCAGTTTCCTCCCAAGTGTAAGGGGTGGTCCCTCAAGGTCTCACGCCCCCTGGCTGGATTTTGGCAGCGCTTGCATAGTTCGATACACGAGAATGGCAGCGCTGCCAAACAAAAAATGGCAGCGCTGCCAAATTTTGTTGAGTGCGGTGCCTGAATGTGACAAAAGAAGCGTCAGGAACTGGAGTCGTACCGACGCATCGAGCCGAGAAACTGGAATGCAGAGCGAAGCAGAAGAAGGTCCGCAAACCGGTGCGATGATAACCCTCACCGACGTTGCGCGCGCGGCTGGCGTCGGCGAAAGCACTGCTTCGCGCGTGTTGCGTGGGCATGGTTCCTTCTCAACCAAGACACGCGAGAGTGTACTCACTGCCGCGCGGAGCCTCGGCTATGTGCCAAACCGGATCGCGGGAACCTTGGCCTCCATGGGGTCCAAGCTCGTCGGTGTTGTCATTCCTTCGCTAAGCAATATCGTCTTTCCGGATGTGCTGCGCGGCGCCAATACAGTACTGGTCGGAGCCGGCTTCCAACCTGTCGTCGCAGTGACAGACTACGATCCGGAGCGAGAGGAGAGCGTCATCGAGTCACTCCTCAGCTGGCGTCCAGCCGGGATGATGGTAGCGGGGCTCGAGCATACCGAGCGCACCGGCGCCATGCTGCGGAACGCCCGCATCAGAGTGGCCGAATTGCTCGATACCGATGGCGAGGGCATCGACATCGTCGTGGGCTTTTCCAACCGCAAGGCGGGCCGGGTGAGCGCTCGGCATTTGATATCGCGTGGCTATCGCTGCATCGGTTACGTTGGCCACGACCTCAGCCTGGACCTTCGCGCGGCCAAGCGCTTCGCAGCATTTCGCGCGGCCTTGGGCGAAGCCGGGCTCAGCGTCATCGGAGAAGAAATCATTCCTGCCGCATCCTCGATCGAAGCCGGGCGCGACGGGCTGGCTCGATTGCTGGAGCGTTGTCCCGATCTGGATGCGGTTTATTTCTCCAACGACGACATGGCGATCGGCGGCTATTTCCACTGTCTCGCCCACGGCATCACCATACCGGACCGGCTGGCGATCTTCGGCTACAACGGTCTCGATGTAGCCAGGAGTGCGCCGCAGCCACTTTCGACCATCCTGACGCCGCGCGTGACCGTCGGTGAGATCGGAGCACGGCTCGTCTGCTCCGACGGACCATCCGCAGTGGTCGATATCGGGTTCGAGCTGATTGAAGGAGCGACGACGTGACTGAAACCAAGCTGAGGGACGATATCTGCCGCTTCGGACGTTCGTTGTTCGAGCGCGGGCTGACGCCGGGATCATCAGGCAATATCAGCCTGCGGCTCGATGATGGCGGCTGGCTGGTCACACCCACCAATGCCTCGCTGGGATTCCTGGATCCTGGCCGAATTTCACGCCTTGATGCGCAAGGCCGGCTGACCTCTGGCGATGCGCCGACCAAGGAAATTCCGTTGCATACTGCGCTCTATCAGACGAGGGCAGAGGCGCGCGCCATCGTGCATCTGCACTCAACCCACGCAGTTGCCCTTTCCATGCTGCCGGAAATCGATCCTAAGGCGGTGCTGCCGCCGATGACGCCCTACTATCTGATGCGCGCCGGACAAACCGCGCTGGTGTCCTACCATCGGCCAGGCGACCCGGCGGTTGTCGCTGCGATCAAGGGCCTTGCCGGACGCTACTCCTCAGTGCTGCTGGCAAATCACGGTCCCGTGGTCGCGGGCGAAACGCTCGAGGCCGCAGTATTCGCTACCGAGGAGCTGGAAGAAACCGCAAGGCTCTATCTGCTCTTACGCGGCCTCAACCCCCGCTACCTGTCGCCGGAACAGGTCGCCGATTTGGTGCGGGTTTTCGGGATATCCTTGCCGAAGCAAGACGAGCACCACCATTAGCATACCCTCAGCGCGTGCGTGATGTTATCTCACGGTATGAGAGTAGTGCGTAGATAAAGGTCAATGTCCCGGCAAGTTCGAGACCTTCTTCGATGTTGGCCAGAATGCGATAGCGCAAGGATTCCATACCTTCCGCCTCTGCAACGCTGCCGCCGACCATTTCAAACCCGACCGCTCCGCCAAGAAACAGCGCCGCCGAAACCGCCAACAGCACGGCGAGCGATGTCGGGAAAGAGCGGATGAATGGAACAAAGGCAGCTAGCCCCACCAAGCTAAGGATGCCTGCCGGCGCTGCCCATGCAAAATACAGCAGGCCCGTATTGGTTGACCTCGCAGCCAACGCAGCGGATAGCTTCTCATGAAGGCCCGTGAATTCATCGAAAGAAAGAAGCAGGAACAGGAAGCCTAAGAAGTACCAATGCCAAGTGAACCGACTGCTACGGCCCGCCGCATCGTCTCCGCACTGAAATAGAAGACGGCTACAGAAAAAAAGCACCAGCACGGAGACCCAAGTGAACGCGCTCCGTTCCACATCGACATCAAGGAGCCATATTTTTCTCGAAAGGTCCGGCTCCTGTCCAGCGTACAAGCTTAAATCTTGTGCGAAACTTGCACAAAGAATCAGTAGAGATAATACTGTAACTAGGGCGAGTATCGGTCTCCATTCGCTGAACAGAAGCGGGGCTTCCTTTCCCACCCTTGCTATTGTCATATCCCACCCTTGCAATTGTCACAAAAGTGTCACATAAAGATTAGCAACTTGTCAACCATTGGCGTTCCAATGCGCAGCGACGGAAACAAGTTCGAGTCATTACTCGGCGCAGGCTTGCTTGCTCTCCTATTGGCGTTGGCCGGGCTCATCGTTTTCTACGAGGTCGAGGTGGTATTCCCGTTGGGGTGACGCGTTGCCAACGATGGCGCCGACCGCCGTCACGAAGGGCATAAGTGCCCTCTCGGCTCCTCCAGAAGCCGCTTGAACTGCTCGTTGTCCAAGAGCCCGCGCAACGTCCAGATGCAGGCTCTTTCAGTTGAGATCAGCGACTCGATCGAGGCAAACGGACCGTTCCGTGGTGCCTCTTCACCTCGACACGCTTGTTACCGCACGATTTCGCGGTGACCGCCGGGCAGGCGGGTGGCGATGAGCTTGTCGATGCGGCGGCCGTCGAGGTCGACGACCTCGAAGCGCCAGCCCTGCGCATCCACGCTTTCGCCGGTCGCCGGCAGATGGTGCATGTGCGACAGCACGTAGCCGGCGACGGTCTCGTAATCGCGATTCTCGGGCAGGTCGATGCCGAGAACGTCCGCCATTTCGTCGGCCTGCATGTAGCCGGCGAGCAGCCATGAGCCGTCCTCGCGCTTGACAGCGTTTTCCTCATCGCCGGCGTCGAGGTCCGCCCGGAAGACGCCGGTGATGGCTTCCAGTATGTCCGCCGGGGTGACGATGCCTTCGAAATGGCCATATTCGTCATGGACCAGCGCCATCGGCACGTTGGATTCCCTGAGCGTCGAAAGGACATCCAGCGCGTCGGCCTGGTCATGGACAATGGGAGCGGTGCGGACGTGCCGGCGCGGGTCGAGCGCGCGACCGCCAAGCATGGCGGCCAGCACGTCGCGGGTCTGGACCACGCCGATCATGGCGTCGACGCTGCCATCGCCGGCTGGCAGGCGCGAATGCTGGGTCTCAATCAAGAGTTTGCGGATCGCCGTGTCGTCGGACTCCAGGTTGATCCAGTCGACCTCGGTGCGCGGCGTCATCACCGCGCGGACAGCGCGGTCGCCGAGGCGCATGACGCCGGCGATCATGCGCCTCTCGTCGGATTCGATGGTGCCGTGATGCTCGGCCTCGGCGACCAGCATCTTGATCTCCTCGTCCGTGACCTTCTCCTCGCTTTCACCGCGTTGGCCGAGCAGCCACAGCATAGCGCGGCCGGAAATGTCGAGCAGGAACACCAGCGGCGCCGAGACGGTGGCGAGGATGATCATCGCCGGAGCAACCTTGGCGGCGACGCGTTCGGGATCGCGCAGCGCGATCTGCTTGGGCACCAGTTCGCCGATGACGAGCGAGAAGTAGGTGATGAGGGCGACGACGATGCCGACGCCGATCGGGTCGGCAAGGCTTTCGCGGACGCCGGCCGATGCCAGGAACACGGACAGCCGCTCGCCGAGCGTGGCGCCGGAAAAGGCGCCGGATAAAACACCGACCAGGGTGATGCCGATCTGCACCGACGACAGGAATTTGCCGGGATTGGAGCCGAGCGCCAAGGCGCGGCCGGCGCCCTTGACATCGCGGTCGATCATCGCCCTGAGGCGGGCCGGCCGTGACGAGACGATGGCAAGTTCGGACATTGCCAGAAGGCCGTTCACGCAGATGAGGGCGGCCACGATGGCGATTTCAGCATAGAGCATGCGGGGTCAATAGCATTGCGGCGCGGTCTTCGAAAATAGATCGCCATCATTTTTCATGCCGGTTTCATGCAGCATCCCATGGCGGCGACGAAAAATGATGATCAAGGCGTCGACGCGGCGCCGACCTTTGGCGTCAGGCTGCGCGTCACCGGCCAGATGGCGTGCACGACGATGTCTTCGACGAGACACTCCGACAGGACCGTCTCGAGTTCGCTGCTCTGTTTCGACCAGGTGTCGCAGACGTTCAAGCATCTGGAGATAGAACCGTTTCGTCTTGCGCCTACGGCAACTGCAGCAGCACGCCCACCACCGCCTTGCCGTCGGTGAAATAGGGGTCGCCACCGCCATTGCGCCCGGTCTTTGTCGCGCCGATGCCTGCGATTTCGTCGGTCGAGATCAGCATGCCTGCGGCAGACAGGTCGCGGATCAGGAAATCGCGCTCGGCGTCGATGTCGGGAGCGATATGGTGAGTGATCGCGCCGGTGTCGTGGCTGAGGCCAACGCCGCGATCGAAGCTTGCCGACCCCAGCCAGAGCGGCCGGCCATCGTCTCCGGTCGCCTCGGTCTGCCAAAAGCGGACGTGATGACGCCGGTCGGCACTGTCGCCGACCGGCTTCTCGAAGGCCAGATCCTGTGCACGGCCTTCGAATAACAACCGGCTGACCGGCGCGTCGGGATAGGGCCGATCGAACAGCACGCTTTCGCCGATCTCGATGGCGGTCTTCAGCGTGAGGGCGTCGGCCGTGTCCCACCCGGCGACGGCGAAGGCGTGGACCAGCTCTTTTTTGGTGCCGACGAGGCCGACATTGATCGGGTCGCCCGCAATACCCTGCGGCGTGTGCGTCAGCATCGCGAAGCGCTGCGTACGGAAATTGCGGTCCCTCAGGGTCCAGAATTCCGGCGCGGCGAAATAGGCGAGCACGAGATAGCCGGCACAGAACGCCACCAGCCAGATCGTTGCGCGTCGTCGAAGGCTTCGTCGGCTCACGAGACACCACCCAGGCGATACGGCATCACCTTATATGGCGTCATTCTACGCGGCGGCGCAGACCTTGGGCAGTGGGCATGCGCTCGGGTTCAGCGGCAGGCGCGGTAGCCGTTCCTGCGGTTCTTGATGTCGAAATGGAAGTGGTTGCGGTGGTCGTAATTGTAGCCGGGGCCGAGCACAGTGGTGAAATACTGGCAGCCGTCAGCACGCACAGTGTTGAGGAAGCCGCGCGTGCGGAAGGCGAACAGGCCGGGCTTGCGCACGTCGATATCTTTGCCATTGCCGAGCTCGATGCTCATGACGTCCAGGGCGTTGCCCTTGCCGTGCTCCGACAGCACGCCTTCGCCGGCGATCCTGCGGCAGGAATAGCTCGAGCCCTGGCGAATGGTCTTGACGCCGGAGAAATAACGCCAGCGGGCGGAGGGGACCAGTTCATTCCTGGTCCAGCCGGCGAAGGTGGCGGCCATGTCGCAGGTCAGCGTCGCGGCAGGCTTCATTCCGACGCTGCCGATGGCCGAGATCTTGACCGGATAGTCGATGCCGCACTGGCCTTCGCGGATCGGCGCAAGATCGGTGTAGACGACGCCCAGGCGTTTCAGTTCGTTGCGGCAGTCGACCTCGCTGGCCGGCATCTGTTCGGTCGGCGCCATCGGCTCGTCCATGCGCGGATAGGCGGCGGTCATGTATGGGTTGGACGGGACGAGGCGCTGCATCCCCGCGTAGTTCGGAACGGCCGATGTCTGGCTGCCGACATCGACGGCCGGTTCAAGCGAAAGCACGCTGCCGGTGGTGCAGGCCGAGATCGCTGTGATGGCAAGGCCGCCGGCAATCATGCGCGCGCGTCTGGTTTGCCGCACGGCGACGAACGCGGCGCGAATTATCCCGGCCATCGACAAGATCCCTGTCCCCAAGCCTGATCCCGATCAGGCTCTGTCTCATCGTTTGATCATGATCTTTCTCCGAAAACCGGATCCGGCTTTTCGGGATCATGGTCAGACGAGACGGAGATTAACCGCCAAGAGTAAAGGAAAAATCAGCGGCCGCGTTTACGGCTGCGGCCAAATTGCGGCGCGCGGCGGTCTGGGACCATATCACTGGCAGAAGGTGCCGCCGTTGCGGCGCGGTGCGAGATCGAGATGGAGATGTAGCGAATGATCGGCATCGCTGCCCGGGCCGAGCACGGTCTTGAACGGTCCGCAGGCCGCCTTGCGTATTGCGTTCATGAATTTTGCATCCTTTTCCGGCGGCGCCGGGCCGATGTCGATCCTTCTGCCGTCCGAAAGCGTGAAGCTGGCGATGTCGAGCGCGTTGCCGAAGGCATGTTCCGACAGTTTCCCTCCGCCGTGGCGCGACCGGCAGACAAAGGCGGACGCCTGGCCGACCGACTTGAGATTGGCGCCGAGCTCGGCCTTGGCCGCCGGCTGGATGATGTTCGCAGCGAAGCGCGCGGCGGCCTCGGCCATCTGGCAGTTAAGCTCGGCTTCGGGGTTGATATCCAATGACTTGCCCAGCGTCTTCAGCACGATCGGATAGGGGATAGAGCAGCCGATCGCCGCATCGTGCTCGGCCTTGCGTTCCTCGAAGTCGACGCCCATCGACTTCAGCCGCCTGCGGCAGGCAAGTTCCTCGTCCGGCATTTTTTCCTGCGGCACCAAGGCCGAGCGCGGGTCGGCAGGGATTTCTTTCTGCTGCGCTTGCGCCGGCTTCTCCGGTGGTTTCGGGGCGGCGGCCGGCGGTTGCGCCTCGGCGGGCTTTTCGGACGGCGTTGGAGCGATTGCCGGCGGCTCCGGCCGGGCTTCCTGATGCTGGTCCGACTTCTGCTGGTTCAGTTTGTCGGTGGCGGGTTGATCAGGCCCTGGCGCATCCGCAGGGCGCGGCTCGGGGATCGGCACGTCGGCAGGTGCGGCTTCTTGCGCTGATTGCGACTGATTGAGCTCCGGGACGGGCACGGTATCAGGCAATTCCGGAGCCTGGGCCAGGGCCGCTCCTGCCGACAGCATCGCCGCCGCCAAGGGCAGCGCCAATTTGGTCAATCTGGTCAATCCGGCCAATCTGATAAATCCGGCCAATCTGAAGAATAAGAGAGGGGTCAGCGCCGCCATTTGCCGTAAACGGCGGGCGAATGCGGAAGTTGCCTGAACGAGGGTTTTGGCCGATCACGAACGGTAACCGCCGCGTTACGCACCGATCGCTTCCAGCCCTTCCTCCAGCCAGTCGGCCAAGAGCGGCATGCCGAGCAGATATTTCGCCGTGCGCTTGTTGGCGCGCTCGCGCGCGGCCGTCAGCGCGTCCGCCCATTCCGAGGCGTCATAGTCACCGCGTCCGACCCAGGCGAGGGCGACGAGTTCGGCCGCCTCGTCGACATTGAGGTCGTTGATCAGTTCGCGCAGTTCTTCTTCGGTGAGGTCTTCGGAACTTTCCTCGACGAGACCGTCATGATGATGGTTGTCATGCGCCTCGCCATCGAGTTCTACCTCGTGCTCGGCGCCATCGGCATAGTCTTCGTTGACGGCAGCGCTCAACGCCTTCGCCTTGAGGATGAATAGGCGCACCGTGTCGGGACCGATCGAAAGCTCCCATTCCTTTTCAAGGCGCCGCTGCACTGGCCGTCTCCGCATACTCCGTTGCCGTTTGCTGGATGATAGCGAATTTGCAGCGCTCGTCACGTCATGTTCGGCGCTTCTATTTTCCGCTGGCGCGGATCGTTAAAAAAGCTTTCAGTGGCCATGACTTTTTTCCGGGATGAAATGGCTTTTGCCCGGCGTTTATCTTGCATTGTCATGCTTCAAGGAGGGTTCGATGCGCCGACGATTGCTGATCCAGGTTCTGGCGGTTGCCGCCCTGCCGCTGTTTGCTGTTCCGGTGTTTTCGGCCGGTGAAGGTGGAGGCGGTGGCGATGGCAGCCAGACGACACAGTGCAAGAAAGGCATGGTCTGGGACAAGAAGCTGAAGAAATGCGTGGCACCCAAGCAAGGCATGCTGGACGACGACAACATCTATGAAGCTGGCCGCGCGCTGGCGATGGCCGGACGTTATGACGAGGCGATCGCCGTACTCAGCCTGGCTGCGGACAAGAAAGACCCTCGCATCCTCAACTATCTCGGCTACTCGCATCGCCATTCCGGACGTGTCACCGTCGGCCTCGGCTATTACGAGGAAGCGCTGCGCATCGATCCTGATTACACGCTGGTACGTGAATATCTCGGCGAGGCGCATCTGCAGATCGGCGATATCGCCGGTGCCCAGGAGCAGCTCCGCGAGATCGAGAAGCGCACCGGCAAGGGATCTCGTGAATACGGCATGCTGTCTGAGCAGATAGACCGTTTCATGAAGAGCTGATTCGAAGCCCAAACGCTCCTGAAACCGGCTGTGAGCAATCGCAGCCGGTTTTTTGTTGCCGCTCGCCCTGCCTGCCGCGCTGCCGTGACGGCATTTCCACAAATGGCGGGCGAATTTTTCAAAACCGATTTTTTGGCGTGAAAAACCCGCGAAGATTGCTATATTGGGGGAAATAGCGGTGACACGGTTCCGTTAGCCCGAGGCTGCCGGACCGTTTTCTTTTTGTACCCATCGACAAGGTCGCTCCCGGAATGCGGGGGCGGCGGCAGGAAAGGTCAGGCATCATGAACAAGGTCCCGATGACAGGCGAGGGGTTCGCGTCATTGAAGGAAGAACTGCGCTGGCGCCAGCAGGTAGAGCGGCCGCGCATCATCGAAGCGATCTCCGAAGCGCGCTCGCATGGCGATCTTTCCGAAAATGCCGAGTACCACTCGGCGAAAGAGGCGCAGAGCCTCAATGAGGGCCGCGTCAACGAGCTCGAGGACTTCATCGCCCGCGCCGAAGTGATCGACATCACCAAGCTCAGCGGCGAAAAGGTCAAGTTCGGCGCGACCGTGGTGCTGGTCGACGAGGACACGGAAGAGAAGAAGACCTACCAGATCGTCGGCGACCAGGAAGCGGACGTGAAGTCCGGCCGCATCTCGATCTCCTCGCCGATCGCGCGGGCGCTGATCGGAAAGGAAGTCGGCGATGCGATCGAGGTCAACGCGCCAGGCGGTGCACGGGGCTATGAGATCGTCCAGGTGCAGTTCATCTGAGGGATTGGTGCTGAACGTCGCTATTCCAATCCAGGAATGGCGCTGCCCCTCATCTGGCTGCCGCCATCTTCTCCCCGTATAGTGACGGGGAGAAGGACGCCGTCACCGACGGTTTCGCCAATTGTCAGCGTTGCAAATAGGCGCCGAGTTCGCGTCCAGCCCCCTTCTCCCCGTCACTATACGGGGAGAAGGTGCCGGCAGGCGGATGAGGGGCGGCGCCGGCCTTTCCATTTGGATTGATTCAATAAATCAACGCCTTCCGGCTGCCAGATCATGCACGTGGCGCTCCAGCAACTTCTCTGCCTCAGCCAACACCTCCTCAGGCGTAATGCGGCCGCCGGGCGCGGCCAGCAGCGTTGACGAGAACGGTCCGCGCGGGCCGGTCAGGCCGGGTTCTGTCGCCAGAAACACGGCGACCGTCGGCAGGCCGAAGGCGCTGGCGAGGTGGGCGAGGCCGGTGTCGGCGCCGATGACCAGCGCCGACCGGCCGATGATCGCGACGATCTCAGAAAGCGGTGATTTCGGCACCAGCACGGTCTGCGGAATGGCCTCGGCGATTGCCTCGGCAACCGCCTTTTCCCTATCATTCGACCAGGTGGTGACCGGCGTCATTCCTCTCTCCACGAGAAGCCGGGCAGTTTCGATCCAGTCGCCGACCGGCCATTTCTTGTCCTCGCGGCTGGTGCCGTGCAGCAGGAAGGCGGTTTTTTCGCCGACAAAGGTCGAACCGCCGGCCGGCGGCACGATGCCGGACTCGAGCCTGGAAAAATCCGGTTCATAGCCGAGCGCCAGCCCGAACAGCCGCCTTGTGCGTTCTATGGCGTGCAGATCACGCGGCACAGCATAGCGGCGGTCGTAGAACAAAGTCGCCGAAGGCTCGCGGGCGCTCGACCGGTCGAAGCCGGCGATCGGCGCCGCAGCCAGTTTTGCCACCAGGGCCGACTTCAGCAATCCTTGCGCGTCGATGACGAGATCGTAGCGGCAATCCCGCAAGGCGCGGCGCAGTGGCGCCGCCTCGCGCCATGTGCTGCGGCCGAGCGGGCTTGTGCGCCAGCGCCGGATCGCCACGGTGTGAATGGTTGCGATCGCCGGATGCAGCGCCACGATGCCGGCAAAAGCCTCTTCCACACACCAGTCGAACGACACATCCGGCCGGTTGCGGCGCGCATCCTCGACGGCCGGAAAGGTGTGGATGACGTCACCCATCGAGGATGTCTTGACGATGAGCACCTTCATGCGGCGGCCGGCATTTCCAGCAGCCGTTCCGCTGCTGCCGCGACCTGTGCCACCTCAAGCGTGTTCAGGCAGTTGAGATGGCCGAGCGGACAGATTTTCCGGTGGCAGGGCGAACAGGACAGGCCGAGCCAGACCAGTTCGCGCTGCTCGGCGAGTGGCGGCGTATTCTGCGGCGAGGTCGAGCCGTAGACGGCTACGATCGGCGTGCCGACCGCGGCGGCAACATGCATCAGCCCACTATCGTTCGACACCGCAAGCCTGGCCGCGGCGATCAGGTCGATGGCGTCCTCCAGCCGCGTCTGGCCGGCGAGGTCGACAACGCCTGGGGCAAGCGTGGCGATTTCCGCCGTCACGTCGGCGTCGTTCTTCGATCCGAACAGCGCGACCTCAAAACCTTTCGCCATCATGTCGAGGGCAAGGCCGGTATAGCGTTCGCTCGGCCAGCGTTTGGCCGGGCCGAATTCGGCGCCGGGCATCAGCGCGACGAATTTTTCCGCCTCCAGCCCGAAGCGACCCAGCAATGCCGCCTGGTTTTTCGTGTCGACAGCGAGCTTGGGAGCACGGAACGTGCCGCCTTGCGCGAGGCCGAAATAGGCCTGCGCCGTGCGCCGTTTCACATTGTCGGGCAAGGGGACGATATCGGTCAGCAGCCCGTAGCGCATTTCCTTGAGATGGCCGACGCGGCGCGGAATGCGGGCAAAGAACGGGACAAGCGCCGATTTCCAGCTTCCAGGCATGACATAGGCGATGTCGTAGTGGCCGCGCAGCAGGCGGCCGAAGCGCCTTCGCATGCGGAATTCCAGCGCGCCGGATTTCAGCGGCAGATCGATCTGCTGGCGTATTTCGGGCATGCGCTTGACCAGTGGCGCCGCCCATGCCGGGGCCAGCACGTCGATCGCGGCGTTCGGGTGAAGCTCTCTCAGTGCCGAGAACAGGCACTGCGCCATCACCATGTCGCCCACCCAGCGTGGGCCGATCACGAGGATCGTTGGGCTTTCAGCCATTCGACATAGTCTCTGACGCCGGTTTCCACTGTGCGAAACTGACCATTGTAACCGGCAGCGCGCAACCGGGACATATCAGCTTGCGTAAAACTCTGGTAGCTGCCCTTGAGATGGTCTGGGAAGTCGATGAACTCGATCTCGCCTTTGCCGAGCGTGCTTATCACCGTTTCGGCGATGGCGCGGAACGGCTGGGCAAGGCCGGTGCCGCAGTTGAAGATGCCGCTTGAGCCCCGTTTCCACAACCACAGGTTGACGTCGGCAACGTCGCCGACATGGATGAAATCGCGGCTCTGCTCGCCGGGTCCAAAACCGTCATAGGCGCCGAACAGTTTCGGGTTCTGGCCTTGCTCGACTTGGTTGAACAGGTGGAAGGCGACCGAGGCCATGGTGCCCTTGTGCGCCTCGCGTGGCCCATAGACGTTGAAATAGCGCAGGCCCGCCACCGGCGAATGGTCGGTATCGAAGACGGTGCGGCGGACGTAGTCGTCGAACAGCTTCTTTGAATAGGCATAGACATTGAGCGGGCGTTCGCATTCCGGCTCCTCGCGAAACTCGGCTCCGCCGCCATAGACCGAGGCTGAGGAGGCATAGAGGAAAGGCACCCGCAGCGCCAGGCAGGCATGCAGCAGCCGCTTCGAATAAGCGTAGTTCACCTCCATCATGAACTTGCCGTTCCATTCGGTGGTGGTCGAGCAGGCGCCCTGGTGGAAGACGGCCTCGATGCGGCCGAGGTCTCCGGCCTCCATCCGCGGCAGGAAATCGTCCTTGTCGAGATAATCGGCGATCTGCAGGTCGGCGAGATTGGCGATCTTGTGGCCGTCGGTCAGGTCGTCGACGACGAGGATGTCGCTGATCCCTTCGGCGTTAAGGGCGGCGACGATGTTGGAGCCGATCATGCCGGCGCCGCCCGTGACGATGATCATGAAAGCCTCTGGTATCTTGTGCCGATTCCGGCCCTTATAGGGGAGGCTGGCGGGGCTGTCGATAAAGCAGGTCGCAATCCGGCGGTTGGGTGAGCGCCACAGTGCAGCCGCAAAGCTTTCGCTTCAGTCGGCGATCACCGGCGAAGCGCGACAGGAGCAAGGCAATGCCGTCGACCGAACTGCTTATCGCCTTCTTCGCCACCACGGCAATCTTTGCCTACATTCCCGGTCCGGCGATGCTTTACGCTGCCGCGCAAACCATGGCGCGCGGCCGCTGGTCCGGCCTGACGGCGGCGTTGGGGATCCATCTTGGCGGCTATGTGCACGTCGTCGCCGCCGCTGCCGGGTTGTCCGTGCTTTTCCACGCCGTACCGACGCTCTACATCGCAGTCAAGCTGGCTGGCGCGCTCTATCTGATCTGGCTGGGTGTGTCGCTGTTCCGCGCCAGGGCGCAAGACGATACTGTTATCTCAGGCATTGAGCCGAAATCCGCCAGCCGCGCCTTTTTCGAGAGTATCACCGTCGAGGTGCTCAATCCCAAGACTGCAATCTTCTTCATGGCGTTCCTGCCGCAATTCATCGACGCGTCGGCGACGTTTCCCGTCTGGCTCCAATTCCTCGTCCTCGGGACGATCGTCAATCTGATGTTCTCCTCGGCGGATGTCATGTGCGTGGTGCTGGCGGGTGCGCTGATCACCAGGCTACGGCGTTCGAGCCACGCACAGCGCCTCATGCGGCGTGCGGGCGGTGCGGTGCTCGTCGGATTGGGCGTCCATGTGGCTTTGCAGAAAGGCTGATCCGCCAACCGGCGATGGCTGTGGGCCGTTCGGTGGCTGCCGTTGCGCTGAGCCGAATTGCGGTATATCGGCTTCGCCATGAATGATCAGCCCTGCCAGTCCAGCGTTTTCACAGCATCGGGACCGGCTCTCATTGCACGTCGCGGATGACATGAGCGAGCAATACCTGCCTTCTCCCGAACCCCTTCACCGCGCCATCTCGCGGTTCGGCAACGTCACGGTGCTGGTGGTCGGCGACTTCATCCGCGACCGTTTCGTCAACGGCGTCATCGAGCGGATTTCGCCGGAAGCGCCCATTCCGGTGCTGCGCGGGCGTGGCGAAACGTCGGCGATGGGCGGCGCCGGCAATGTCGTCGCCAATATCGTCTCGCTCGGCGCTGCCGCGATACCGGTCTCGGTGATCGGCGCCGATCAGGCCGGCGACAATCTCCTGCGCATGCTCGCCGAATTTGGTGTCGAGACTGGCGGCCTCGCGCAGGACGCGAACCGGATGACCTCGTCGAAAAGCCGGTTCAGTGCGCTCAACCAGCAGGTGCTGCGCTTCGACGAAGAGGAAATCAAGCCGCTGGGCGACGCTGAGCGGGCAACGCTGGTCCGGCATTTCCGCGCCGCGCTCGCGCAAGCCGACATCGTTATCCTGTCCGACTACGGCAAGGGCATATTGCTCGACGGCGTCGCCGGCGAGCTGATCTCGATCTGCCGCGAGGCGGGAAAGCCGGTGCTGGTCGATCCCAAGGGCCGCGACTATGCTTGCTATGCCGGGGCGACGGCGATCACGCCCAATCGCAAGGAACTTGGCGAGGCGGTTGGACGCGTGGTGTTTGCCGATGACGAGATCGTGGCCGCGGCGCGTGAGCTGATCTCGGCACACGGCTTCGATTTCGTGGTCGCGACGCGCAGCGAAAAGGGCATGAGCGTCGTCGGCGCGGACGATGCCCGCCACATCGCTACGCAGGCGCGGGAAGTGTTCGACGTTTCCGGCGCCGGCGACACTGTCATTGCGACGTTTGCGTTGGCTCTGGCCGCGGGCGCCGACCGCATCATGGCCGCCGCCATCGCCAACGCGGCGGGTGGCGTGGTGGTGGGAAAGCGCGGTACCGCGCGGCTGACGGTCGAAGAGCTTACCGGGGCGCTGTTTCGGTCGCATGGACCGATTGCCCACAAGGATGCAATTCTCGATGCCGCTGCCGCGGCACGGCTGGTGGCGACGTGGAAGGACGAAGGCCTGAGCGTCGGTTTCACCAATGGCTGCTTCGATATCCTTCACGCCGGCCATGTCAGCCTTTTGCATGCGGCACGCAGCCAATGCGACCGGCTGGTTCTCGGCCTCAACAGCGATGCCTCGGTGCGCCGGCTGAAAGGGCCAGGGCGCCCGGTCAACGACGAGCATGACCGGGCTTGTGTCCTGGCGGCGCTTGCCTCGGTCGATGCCGTCGTCGTCTTCGAGGAGGACACGCCGCTCGCGCTGATCGAGGCGCTCAAGCCCGACATACTGGTCAAGGGCGCCGACTACACGATCGATCAGGTGGTCGGCGCCGAAATCGTGCAAAAGGCGGGCGGCCGCGTCGTGCTGGTCGATCTCGTCGCCGGCAAGAGCACCACCGGCACCATCGGCAAGTTGCGCGCCGGCAGTACAAACTGAGGTTTTCATGTCCGAACTGAACGAATACCTGGTCCGCTCGGCGGCCGCGATCACCGCGATGATCGAGCGCGACCTCACCGGCGAGATGGAGCGGGCGGTTACCGCCGTTGTCGCCGCGCTTTCGCAGGGCAAGGCGCTGCTGATCTGCGGCAATGGCGGCTCGGCCAGCGATGCCATCCACATCGCCGGTGAACTGGTCGGCCGCTTCCTGAAGGAGCGCAAGGCCTACAACGTCATCGCGCTGCCGGCCAATGCGGCGGTGCTGACCGCCTGGGGCAATGATTACGGCTTCGACACGGTGTTTTCACGCCAGGTCGAGGCACATGGCTCAGCGGGTGCCGTGCTGCTCGCCATCTCGACCAGCGGCAACTCGGCCAGCATCCTTGCCGCTGCCGAGCAGGCGCGCACGATGGACATGACGGTGATCAGCCTGACCGGCGACACCGGCGGCAAGCTCAAGCCGCTCTCCGACATCCTGCTCAACGTGCCCTCGACCTCGACGCCGATCATCCAGCAGGGGCATCTGTGCCTCTATCATCATCTGTGCGAAATGGTCGAAGCGCGCCTCTGTGATGGCTGATAGGGACGCTGTCAGGACCTCGCAGCCGTACCCGCTCGAAGAGCCGGGCCTGTGGGTCGAGCGGATCGGTACCTCGGTTTTTGCAGCTGGCACGCCGGCGCTGTTCCTCGACCGCGACGGCACCATCAATGTCGATAGCGGCTATCCCAGCGATCCGGCTGACATCGTGCTGCGGCCGGAGATGCTGCCGGTGATCCGAATGGCGAACATCGTCGGCCTTCCTGCGATCGTGGTCTCCAACCAGTCAGGCATAGCCCGCGGCTATTTCGGCTGGCCGGAGTTCGCCGCAGTCAATGCTCGGCTGCTGACACTTCTCGAAGCACAGAATTGCCGGATCGATCTGGTGCTCGCCTGCGCCTACCATTCGAGCGGGACGGGTGAACTGGCAGTAGATGATCATCCGATGCGCAAGCCCAATCCGGGCATGCTTCTGCGCGCCCGCGATCTGCTGGGCGTGGATATCAGCCGATCAATCATCGTCGGCGACAAGGCTGATGACATGGAAGCCGGACGGCGCGCCGGACTTTGCGAGGGCTGGTTGGTGCACGGCAGATCCAATCGGACTTCTGGCGATGGTACTTTCATGAAGCGCAAACTTACGACCGGTAACGATCACAGCAAACTCTGCGACGCCATCGCCGAATTCGGCCGGGATTAGATTCTCACTTCGCTGAAAGCCACCAGGCCCTCGTCCTTGACGCGGCGGATGGTCAATGCCGTCCGCACCGTGTCGACATTCGGCGCCGAGGCCAGTTCCTCGATGACGAAGGTCTGGAAGGCGCCGAGGTCGCGCGCCACGCAATGCAGCAAAAAGTCGGATTCGCCCGACACCATCCAGGCGTCGCGAACGATCGGCCAACCGCGGGTGCGTTCGGCGAAGGTTTTCAGCTCCGCGTCGGCCTGGTGATGCAGGCCGATAAGGCAGAAGGCGACGACATCCAGGCCGAGCGCCGGCGCATTGAGCAAGGCGCGATAGCCGCGGATGATGCCGGTCTCTTCCAACCGCCTGACGCGACGCAGGCATGGCGGCGCCGAAATGCCGACGCGGCCGGACAGCTCGACATTGGTCATGCGCCCGTCTTGCTGAAGCTCGCGCAGGATTTTCCAGTCGATGGCATCGAGATCGGCTTTGAGCGGCATGGATACCTTCGGCGCTTCACGCAAGAATCTTTCGTGATTTTGTAATTAAACGACTTTGGTGTCCATTCCATCCCTTCAGTCGCTGATTTTCGGACAGTCGCCGCGCAAGATGTTCATGGATCGTCTGTTTGCGGGCAAGCTTTCCGGGGACGAAGGCCAGGTCGTCTTGCTGGCGTCGCCTGCAACACCTAGATTAGGGCCGATATCGAACCCTGTGCCGGACGCTTCATTCGCGTCCGGTTTTGTGAAAGCCTGTCCATGATCACCAAGCACGCACCCGTTCTCATCATCGGTTCCGGCCCCGCCGGCTATACGGCGGCAATCTACGCCGCCCGCGCCATGCTGAAGCCGATGCTGGTCGCCGGGCTGCAGCAGGGCGGCCAGCTGGTGATCACCACCGACGTCGAAAACTATCCGGGCTTCGCCGATCCGATCCAGGGTCCGTGGCTGATGGAACAAATGTTGAAGCAGGCCGAGCATGTCGGCACCGACGTCATCAATGACATCATCACCGAAGTCGACCTCAATGTGCGGCCGTTCCGTGCCAAGGGCGATTCCGGCACCACCTATACCGCCGACGCGCTGATCATCGCCACCGGTGCGCAGGCGAAATGGCTGGGCATCCCGAGCGAACAGACCTTCATGGGCTTCGGCGTATCGGCCTGCGCCACCTGCGACGGCTTCTTCTATCGCGGCAAGGATGTCGCGGTGATCGGCGGCGGCAATTCGGCGGTGGAGGAGGCGCTCTACCTTTCCAACCTGGCAAAGAGCGTTACGGTCATCCACCGGCGCAGCGACTTCCGCGCCGAGCGCATCCTTAGCGAGCGGCTGTTCAAGAAGGACAATATCCGCGTCATCTGGGACACCGTCGTCGACGAGATCACCGGCCAGTCCGGCAAGACGCCGCTGCCGCCGTCGGTGGAAGGGCTGAAGCTGCGCAATGTGGTGACCGGCCAGGAGATGCATCTGACGGTCGACGGCGTGTTCGTGGCGATCGGCCATGCGCCGGCAGTCGAGCTGTTCGCCGGCAAGCTGAAGCAGAAGCCGAACGGCTATCTGTGGACGGCGCCGGATTCGACCTGCACCGACGTGCCGGGCGTGTTCGCCGCCGGCGACGTGACCGACGACATCTACCGCCAGGCGGTGACGGCGGCGGGGCTCGGCTGCATGGCCGCGCTCGAGGCGGAAAAGTACCTCGCCGGGATCGAAGTTCACCGCGAAGCGGCGGAGTAAGGAAGCGGCCGAGAAAAGCCGCGCAAAAGCCTGATTTTTCATTCAGACGCCAGAAAACAGAACGGGGGCATCATGGCGTTGGACTGGGACAAGCTACGCGTGTTTCACGCTGCGGCGGAAGCTGGGTCGTTCACCCATGCCGCCGAGACACTGCATCTGTCGCAATCGGCGATCTCGCGGCAGGTCAGCGCGCTCGAACATGACGTCGGCGTGCCGCTGTTCAATCGCCATGCCCGCGGCCTGGTGTTGACCGAGCAGGGTGAGATGCTGTTCCGCACGGCGCATGACGTGCTGATGAAGCTGGAGACGATCAAATCGCGGCTGACCGAGGCCAAGGACCGGCCCTCCGGCGTGCTTAGGGTGACGACCACGGTGGGGCTCGGTGCCGGCTGGCTGACCGAGCGCGTGCAGGAATTCATCGAGCTCTATCCTGAGATCAGCCTGCAGTTGATCCTGGCGAACGAGGAACTCGACCTCACCATGCGCCGAGCGGATTGCGCGATCCGGCTGCGCCAGCCGCAGCAGCCCGATCTCATCCAGCGCCGCCTGTTCACCGTGCATTTCCATCTCTACGCCGCCCCTTCTTACGTCAACAAGTATGGCAAGCCGGCGTCGATCGCCGAGTTGAAGAGCCATCGCATCGTCACCTTCGGCGTGCCGGTGCCGGCGCATTTGTCGGAATTGAACTGGCTGGAAACGGTCGGCGATTTCGAAGGCGGGCAAAGGGTGCCGACGCTGCAGATCAACGACATATTGTCGATCAAGCGCGCGGTTCAGGGTGGTGCCGGCATCGCCATGCTGCCCGACTATGTGGTCAGCAAGGACTCAGGGCTGGTGCAGTTGCTGCCGGAGACCGAAGTGCCGTCCTTCGACACCTATTTCGCTTATCCCGATGCGATGAAGAACCAAGCGAAACTGCACGTCTTCCGCGATTTTATCATCGCCAAGGCGCGCAGCTGGTCGTTCTAAAGCGCGTCGCGTTTGAACGGATACATGCGACGCGCTTAGGTTCTTGTCTTTATGCATGTCGTTATCCCAAAACCGCTGCGCCCCTCGGGTCAAGCCCGAGGGCAAGCTTTTGGGCGACACGCATTAGGGTATGTCGATATTCAGGTGATGCCGGCCTGCGAACGGCTGATACCTGCGCTTCCGGTACTTACGGACCCTTGTCCCGCTCCGTTCCGTTTCTCGGAACCCACCATTCTCGACTCGGCCTGACCTGAACACACCCTGAAACGGCGCCATCTCCGCTTTCCGGCTCACCCGCGCCATGGCGTCAGGCGGGGCAGCCAGCCGGGGACGGCGCGGCGGTAGGCCTCGTAGTCGGCGCCATAGCGCCGAGCAAGCGTCGGTTCCTCATAGAACTTCACGAAGGAGACCATGGCGATGGCGGCGATAGCGGCATAGGCGACGAGAGCCCAGCTCGAAAACAGCAGCGCCTGGCCAAGGATGATCGCCAGCACCGCCACATACATCGGGTTGCGGACATGGCGGTAGATGCCGCCGACAACCAGTCGCTCGGTTGGCGCGACCGGGGCGGGCGTGCCCCGGCCTTCGAGGGAAAAACGGGCGAAAGCATGAAGCAGCAAGGCCGCTGCGACGACAATCAGGACCCAGCCGACGGGGACCAAGCCGGGCCGGGTCGACCATGGCAGACGATAGCGATCGGTCAAAAGCCAGGGCAGCAATCCCGCGACCACGCCGGGCGCTGCGATGAAGAATAGCGCGCTGCCGGCGATCGCCTGACGTGTCCTCATCGAGGCTTCCTTCTAAAGCGCGTCGCGTCTGAAGGATTCAAAGGGATTCATGCGACGCGCTTTCAGTTCTTGTTTTTATGCATGTCGTTGTCCCAAAACCACTGCGCACCCTCGGGTCGGGCCCGAGGGCATGCTTTTGGGCGACATGCATTAGAGCGGCGTGCGCCTGCTTGGACGCACAAATACGCTTTAGCACTTTGGATCTGCGCACCGTGCTTTCCGAACATCGATGCCAATTTTCGGGCCGATGCGCGGCTGCTGCAAAAATAAACGCGTGCTGCCTGATTCGACGTCATTCGTTGTTTCTGCATTCCGGGCCGAGAATTGGCTCTGATTCGCTATTTCGCGATGGTTTTTGCCTGGCTGTGCACCGCATTTCGACGATTCTGCTGGTCCTACGGGGCCAAGGAATGGGTTAGACCACAGCCTGTGTCATTTTGCATGCGTGTGTTGCAAAATAGATGCTTGTTTCTTGGGCATGATGAGCACATATATAGATCATCTCCTGGGCGCGTTCTCCTCCCATTAGCGCCCTCGAGTGTTCCCCTCTGGAGGTTAGCCTTAACAGGCACTTCCAATCAAACTCAGCCGGATCTTCATTGATCCGGCTTTTTTGTTGCCTGAAACCTGCTGGCGCCCAGGGAAAGCCGACCGAAATTGTCACGTAACAGTGACATGTAACCTCAGGTAACATATCCCAGGCGCCCATCATCGACTAAGCAGATCATAGGACGCGGTGTGGTTCGTGCGGGAGATGGGGGCATCACTCGGACGATCCGGGCTCAGGCGGCTACCGCGTCCGAACCATTCTTCCGCTGAGGCCGTCAGGCGCTGGCGGCATGTGCGGCGGACCTGCCGTTTTCGCCTCCCACGAAGACGGTCCGCAAGGAAACGGCGTCCGGATCACTCCGGACGCCGTTTCCCTGTGTTCTGCAGCCTGCGATACCGGCGTCAAAATCCAGTATCAGGCGGCCTTGCCATTGGCGTTCAACGCCTCATCGGCCAGGCGACCGGTGAGTTCGGCCATATGGTCGAAGGTGGCACGATAGCTGGCCACGCCCGCGGTGGCCGAACGCAACTCGATGATCAGGTCGCCGATCTCGGCCTGCGGCATGGTCGCCTCGACGACATCCCATCCCGGCCAGCCGGGCCGCGCATCGTAGCCGAGGATCTGGCCGCGCCGCTGCGGGATCAGGGCGATGATCCTCGACGTGGCGTCGGACGGCGTGACGATCTCGACCTTCATGATAGGTTCGAGCAGCACTGGCGAGCAGGCGGCCATGCCTTCCTTCATCGCCAGCTTCGCCGCCATCTGGAAGGCCATGTCCGAGGAATCGACGGCATGATAGGAGCCGTCGGACAGGTTGACCGCGACATCGACCACCTGAAAGCCGAGCGGGCCGGATTTCAGATAGTCACGCACGCCGGTCTCGACCGACTGGATATAGGTTTTCGGCACGGCGCCGCCGGTGATGGTGTCGGTGAACTGGAAGCCGGAGCCGCGCGGCAGCGGCTTGATCTCGATGACCACATCGCCGAACTGGCCATGGCCGCCCGACTGCTTCTTGTGGCGGCCACGCTGCTGCGCCGTTTTGCGGATCGTCTCTCGATAAGGCACCGCCGGCGGATGACCTTCGACCGGGATCTGGTTCTTGCCTTCCAGCCGCTCGCGCACGACGCGCAGATGCATCTCGCCATGGCCCGACAGCACGGTTTCGGCCGAATCCTGATTGTGGCGCAGGCTGAGCGAGGGATCTTCTTCGGCAAGGCGCTGGATGGCCGCGGACATCTTCACCTCGTCCTTGCGTTCCTTCGGCCGCAGCGCGAAGGCGAAGACTGGTTGCGGCGGCGCCAGCGTCACCAGCGGCTTGATGCCGCCCTTGGCCGAGCTCAGCGTCTGACCGGTCGTGACGTCGTCCAGCTTGCCGAGCGCGACCGTGTCGCCGGCCTTGGCCGAGGTGAGCTTGGTCTG
This sequence comes from Mesorhizobium sp. WSM4807, assembly GCF_055811615.1. Taxonomy (NCBI): domain Bacteria; kingdom Pseudomonadati; phylum Pseudomonadota; class Alphaproteobacteria; order Hyphomicrobiales; family Phyllobacteriaceae; genus Mesorhizobium; species Mesorhizobium sp. WSM4807. The sequence continues at coordinate 115,644 of NZ_JBVVQY010000014.1, read as the reverse complement.
GTCCTTGCCGAGCATCCTGTAGATGCCGGACACCTTTGCCGTGGCGCCATTCGAAAGGAACAGCTCGGAGGCGTCGGCAAGCTGACCGGACAGGATGCGCGAGACCGACAGCTTGCCGCCATGCGCAGTATGGATGGTCTTCATCACCTGGACTACGGTCGTATTGCCGTCAGGTGCACCGAGGCGCTTGCGCGTTGCTTCAACATCAGGCGCGTCGTGGCGGATCGTCTTTAGAAGCCGCAGCACACCATTGCCCTTCTCGGCGGTGCCGATCAGCACCGGTGTCACCGCGCCGTCACGCAGGTCGGCGGCGAGGTCGTCGAAGATCGCGTCCTTCGGCGGCTCGATCTCTTCGAGGAGCTGCTCCATCAACTGGTCGTCATGGTCGGCAAGTGTCTCCAGCATGGAAAAGCGCGCCTCCAGCTCGCGCGCCTTGTCGTCGCTGGGAATCTGGGCGACCTCGCTTTCGGCATATTCGCGATAGATGTAGGCGCGCTCCAGAGCGAGATCGATCGAGCCGATGACGACACCGTTCTTGCGCAGCGGAATCTGGCGAAGCAGCAACGGCACCGAGCTTGCCGGCTGCAGCATCTTCAGCGTGTCGCGCACGCCTGATATCGCCTTATCGACCTTGTTGAGGAACATGATGCGCGGCACGCCGAGATCGTCGAGCTTGCGCATGATCAGCTGCAGGGCAGGGATCTTCTTCGCGTCGGCTTCAGCGACGACCACGGCGATGTCGCAGGCGGCAAGCACCGGCTCTGCCTCGAAAGAGAATTCGATGGAACCGGGACAATCGACGAAGGTGAGTTGCTCGTCCATGAATTCGGTGGTCGCAAAGGTCGCCTCGACGCTCATGGCGTGGGCGCGTGCCTCGGGCGAATGATCGGAAACGGTATTTCCCGAGGAAACGGGATTCTGGCGGGGAATGGCGCCCGTGCGGGCCAATATGGCTTCGAGAAGTGTCGTCTTACCGCTTGCAAAGGGACCGACTATGGCAATGCATTTCGGTCCCGTGCGTCGTCCTCCGGCGCGAGTTCCCATGACTGACCTCCACTCAGGCGTTTCCCTGGGAGCGGCGGCCGGCCTGTCGACCGTCGCGGGCGGGGCTTTTTTCAGTTTGCCACCTACCCAAAGGCATCGTCCCACGGGTTAGCCGGGAGGGCAAGTGATTTGAGAATCGGGGATTTGAGGATCGCCTGATGTCGCGGATGTTGAGCCGTGATCGGCGAAGCCGTTGGATGCGAGCCTAGCCTCCTATCAAATCCCGCGACAGAGCCCGTCGCCGAACAGCCGCAAAAGCGGTTGCGCCATGATGGTTATCGGACGAAAGTGCCTGCTTCTTGCGACAAAAAGGAACGGCCGTCGCCGACCGATCCGCCATCAGCTTGAGGACTCGCGACGATGAAAATCATTGCCTGCGGCAGCGTGCCGACCGTCATTGCGCCGGAAAAGTACTTCACCGGACGTGTGTGGCAGACGCCGATCATCGAGAAGGAAGCGCCAGCGCGGCTGCGCGCCATCATCGTCAGTTTCGAGCCCGGCGCGCGTACCCACTGGCATACGCATCCGCTCGGCCAGACGCTCTATGTCATATCAGGCGCCGGCCTCGCGCAAAGCTGGGGCGAGCCGGTACAGGCGATCAGGGCCGGCGACGTCATTTCGTTCGCGCCTGAGGAAAAGCACTGGCATGGCGCCGGCCCGAAATCGGCGATGGCGCATATCGCCATGCAGGAGGCGCTCGACGGCGTCCATGCCGACTGGCTGGAGACGGTGACAGACGTTCAGTATGGCGGCGTTGATCGGACCTAAAAGCGCGCCGCGTCCGATCATTATAGGTGATTTTCCATACTCAGGTTTGGAGTCGACATGTCGAAGCGTCGCTTGCCTCTTGTTGCCGCCGTCTATCTCGGCACATTCGTCGCACTGCTCGACATCAGCATCGTCAACGTCGCGCTGCCGACGATCCAGCTTGCGCTCGGCATCGATTTCGCCGGGCTGCAATGGGTGATCGACGCCTACACGCTTTGCCTGTCGGCCTTCATGCTGTCGGCAGGCCTGATCGCTGACCGCTACGGGCGCAAGCGCTCCTGGCTGGCAGGCATCGGCATTTTCGTGGCCGGTTCCGCCATCTGTGCAATCGCGCCCAACCTGCCGGTGCTGCTGGTGGGCCGGGTGGTGCAGGGGATAGCCGGATCGCTGATCATTCCGGGTGCGCTGTCGATTCTGACGCAGGCGTTTCCCGACGGTCGCGAGCGTGCCGGCGTTATCGGAGGCTGGGCGTCGTTCGCCGCTGTCTCGCTGCTCGCCGGCCCGGTCCTCGGCGGCATCCTGGTCGAAACCGCCGGATGGCAGAGCATTTTCCTGATCAACCTGCCGCTCGGCCTGGCCACGATCGTGCTCGGTGCGGCTTCGATCGTAGAGACTTCACACCCCGAGCATGCCCATCTCGACCTTGTCGGCCTGGCGCTTAGCATTCTGTGGCTGGGCGCCTTGACCTTCGGCCTGATCTCGGCAGGCGAAAAAGGTTGGGGCGATCGAGAGGCTGTTATCGCCCTTGTCGTCGGCTTCGCCGGCCTAGTGGCATTCCTTGTCTTCGAGGCACGCACGCCGCGGCCGATGCTGCCGCTTGGCCTGTTCCGCGACATTCGCTTTGCCGTCGCCAATGTCGCCTCGTTCGCGCTCGGCCTCACCTCCTACACCAGCGTCTTCCTCTATTCGATGTTCCTGCAGCAGGCGCAGGGCTGGTCGCCGACACAGACCGGCCTGCGCATGGCGCCGCTGTTCCTTGTCCAAATGGTCGTGTCGCCGGCGATCGGCAGGCTCAGTCAGCGCTACGGACACTCGGCGCTGATGACATCGGGCTATCTTTCGAGCGGTCTTTCCATGCTGGGAATGTGCTGGGTTGGACCCTCGACAACCTATGTGACGATCGGCCTGCTGTTTGCCGTCGGCGGCCTCGGCAATGGGCTGTCCATCCCGACCGGCAGTGCTGCCGCGATGTCGTTTGCGCCGCGCGAGCGTTCGGGCATGGTGTCGGCGGTGATCAACGCAACCCGCCAGGGCGGCACCGCCATCGGCATCGCCCTGCTCGGCGCCTTGATGAGCATGCGAGCAACAGCCCTGCTGACGGCGCATCTTGAAAATGCCGGTGTCGCCAATGCCGGAGCGGTGGCCCGCGCCGCCGTTTCAAGGTACGATTTCGCAGCCGATGCGGCGATGGGCGAGGAGAGCCTGCGCGATCTGTTCGCAGCCGCTTATGCCGGCGGTTTCCATGCGGCGATGCTGACGGCGGCCATCGTTTCGTTCGTCACGGCCGGGCTTCTGGTCACCGTTCTGGCGCCGGCCGAGGCACGTTCGGCACGCGAAACCAATCAGCGGGGATGAGGCTGGTGCCTATCGTGATGAAAACCCGGCTCGCGGCAGGGTTTTGGTGTTTGAGATGCGCCTGATCAGATCAGCGAGGCGGTGAAGCGCTGGATTCGTGTGCAGGCCTCTTCGAGCAGCGCCTCCGATGTGGCGTAGGAGATGCGGAAGTTCGGGCCGAGGCCGAAGGCCGAGCCGAACACGACCGCGACGCCCTCGGCCTCGAGCAGCTCCGAGCAGAAGGCTTCGTCGCTGTCGATCACCTTGCCGGCTTTGGTCTTCTTGCCGATCAACTGGGCACAGGACGGATAGACATAGAAGGCGCCTTCCGGCGAGGGACATGTAATGCCGCGCGCCTGGTTGAGCATCGACACGACGAGATCGCGCCGAGCCTGGAAGATCGCCTTGTTTTTCGCAATGAAATCCTGCGGACCGTTCAGCGCCTCCACCGATGCCCACTGGGCAATGGTGCAGGCGCCGGAGGTCTGCTGGCCCTGGATCATATCCATCGCCTTGATCAGCGCCACGGGCCCGGCCGCATAGCCGATGCGCCAGCCGGTCATGGCATAGGCCTTCGACACGCCGTTCATCGTCAGCGTGCGCTCATAAAGCTTCGGCTCGACCTCGGCGATGGTCCTGAAGACGAAATCGCCGTAGATCAGGTGCTCGTACATGTCGTCGGTCAGCACCCAGACATGGGGATGTTCGAGCAGCACGTCGGCCAGCGCGCGCAATTCAGCCTCGGTGTAGGCGGCGCCCGACGGGTTCGACGGTGAGTTCATCAACAGCCATTTGGTGCGCGGCGTGATCGCCTTTTCCAACGCCGCCGCCGTCAGCTTGAAGCCGTTGTCGATGGAGGTGTCGGCAAATGCCGGGGTGCCGCCGCAGATCGCCACCATCTCGGGATAGCTGACCCAGTACGGCCTCGGAATGATGACCTCGTCGCCGGGATTCAGCGTCGCCATAAAGGCATTGAACAGGATCTGCTTGCCGCCGGTGCCGACGATGGTCTGCTCCGGCCGGTAGTCGAGATTGTTTTCTCGCTTGAATTTTTTGGCGATCGCCTCGCGCAGCGGCACGATGCCGGAAACAGGAGGATATTTCGTTTCGCCGCGGCGGATGGCCTCGATCGCAGCGTTCTTGATGTTGTCCGGCGTGTCGAAGTCCGGTTCGCCGGCACCCAACCCAATCACGTCACGGCCGGCGTTTTTCAGCTCGCGCGCTTTCTGCGTCACCGCGATGGTCGCGGAAGGCTTTACGCGGGAAAGGACGTCAGCAAGAAAGGCCATGACGATGTTATCTCCTTGGGGATGCAGGCGGTCCATCCAACCGCGGCGCTTCTCATGTCGCATCATTCCGCCAAGCGCAAGCATTGTCGGATGAGCCAGATCACAAACCCCGGCAAATCCGGCAACAATAAATTCACCTGCAGGCGGTAAAACCCCGAGTGGCTGGATCCACGACCCATTCCGCCAGTCTCGCAGAGCGAGGAACCGTGTCGCGCAGCATCGAGCATGCCCATATCGTCCGTCATGACGACGGCACCGCCAGCGGTGTCTGGGGCATCTATACGCTGCAGAGCGCTTTCCAGCCGATCTTCGCCTTCAGCAACGGCAAATTGTCCGTCACCGGATTCGAGGGGCTGATCCGGCCGTTCCGCGACGGCGAGCCGCAGTCGCCGGTGAGCTTTTTCAACACCTGTCCGACGGTCGACCGCCTGCATATCGAGGCGCTGACAAGGACGCTGCATCTTTTGAACGCCGGCGCTTGCCTGCCGCAAGAGGCATCCATCTTCATCAACTTCGATCCTTCGGTGTTCACCGACCGCAGCATCGCCGACAAGGCGCTGCGCGACATGCGGCTGGTGCTGCATGAGGCTGAGATCGATGCGAACCGCGTCGTCTGCGAGGTGACCGAGCAAAAATCAGCGTCGCAAGAAACGCTCTACAATTTCGTCGAGGCACTCAGGGCCAACGGGTTTCGCATAGCCGTCGACGACTACGGCGCCGACGAGTCCGACATCAACCGCATCAAGGAGCTCCGGCCGGACATCGTCAAATTCGATGCCCGCTGGGTCATGCAGCTGATGGAGTCCGGCGCCGGTTTCGCACTGCTGACCGCCATGGTGGCAAGTTTCGAACAGCAAGGCATCCGCACCGTGTTCGAGGGCATAGAGGAGGGCTGGCAGCTTGAACTGGCCGAGAAATCGGGAGCCTCGATGGTGCAGGGATTCGCACTGGCGCGCCCCGAGCTTGCACCGACCAGCTTTCACGCCTTCGGCAAGGACAGGCAGATGCCGGTGACAGTGCCAGATGCCGGCGAGGCGCCTGCGACTGTCTCGCCTTCGCCGCGGCCGAAACGGGCTTTCGGGCGCAAGGCGGTGCCATGACCGGGCGGCCGGACAGGCGGCGCAATGTCGGCGAAGCAATCTTTACCGATGAGGTCGGTATCGAATACGGCGTCTATGGCGCGTTCCGGTTGAGAAGCGCCTATCAGCCGATTTTTGCCCCGCGCGGCAGGTTTTTGAAGGCCGTCGCGGTCGAGGGCCTGATCGAGCCGCACCGCGCCGGCAGGTCGGTCGCGCCGCGCGTATTTTTCGAGGGCGTCCCCGTGGCGGATCGCCTGTTCGTCGAGACGATGTGCCGGGTGCTGCATCTCCGGAACTTCCGCAACATCGGCGTCGATGGGCTCGACCTATTCTTCAACTACAATCCGCTGATCAACGATGACCCCGGGCGAGCGCTGGCTGAGATCAGGCTGATGACCAGGCATCTCGCCGAGTTCGATCTCTACCCCGGCATGCTGGTCTGCGAAATCACCGAACAGGCGGCCGACGACAAGGTGCTCGTCAGCCTGGCGCGCGAGATGCGGCGTGACGGCATCCGCATCGCCATCGACGATTTCGGCACCGGGCATTCGACGGAAGAACGGGTCGCGCTTGTCCAGCCCGACATCGTCAAGATCGACGGCACCTGGTTCGCGGAATTCTGCCGCCATGCCGCCGCCGAGCGGTTTTTCCGGCCGCTGGTCTCTGCGCTGCACGACCGCGGCACCAAGGTGCTGGTCGAAGGCATCGAGCAATCCACGCATCTGCGCGTCGCGCTGGACGGCGGCGTCGATCTTTTGCAGGGTTTTTACCTTGCCCGGCCGGCGCTGGCCGGCACGCTGTTCGATGAGGAACCGCTATCGATCGACAGGCTGCTTGGCAGGGACAATAACGTCGTGCCGTTGTTTGGGTGATCCATCAGCGGCGCTGATGGTTGCGCCAAAACAAATCACTGGATGAAGCCGTTGCCGCCGGGATAGAGCCTTGAGACCGGACTCAGGCCCCAAGGGCTGTCGTTGCACGAGCGAGCGGAGCGCCAATGACCATACTCTACGGAATGATCGACAGCGGCAATTGCTACAAGCCGCGCCTGTTGATGGGCAAGCTGGGCATGGCCTTCACCAATGTCGAGGTGAGTTCGCATACCGGCGACACGCGCAAGCCGGACTATGTCGCCAAGAACCCGAACGCCATGGTGCCGCTGCTCGAACTCGACGACGGCTGGCGGCTTGCCGAATCCAACGCCATCCTGCTCTATCTCGCCGAGGGCACTCGGTACCTGCCGGCCGACAAATACGAGCGGGCGCTGGCCTATCAGTGGCTGTTCTTCGAGCAGTACAGCCACGAACCCTATATCGCGGTGCGCAAGGCGCTGCTCACCTTTCCCGAACGGGCCAAGGATGCGACGCCGGAACGGCTGGCGGTGACGCTGGAGCGCGGCAACAAGGCGCTCGGCGTGATGAACAAGCATCTGGCGGGCAGTGCGTTCTTTGCCGGTGAGGCATTGAGCGTCGCCGACATCGCGCTCTACGCCTATACGCATACGGCCGAGATGGGCGGCTTCCAGCTCGACGCCTATCCAGCGGTGGCGGCCTGGCTGAAACGAGTCGAGGCCGATCCGGGGCATGTGTCGATGGAATGGCTGGGGTAGTTCTGTCCTTACGGCTATTTCAGCAGGTGGTCATATTCGGAGTGGGTGCCGATCCAAAACCAGATCACGTCATCGTGGTCGCGGACAGCTACGGCGCGGTAGCTGAGATCAACCCGGGCCGACCAATAGCGTCCGACCTGTTTGAAATGCAGCGACGGGTGAAACGGATCAGAACGTAGCTTGGCGAAACATTTGTCCGCCTTTGCTCTGATCGACGAGGGCAGTTTTGCATAAGCCTCCCAGAATGAGGGAGTGGCGAAATGATTCACAGAGACCGGGTCCGGCCGGCGCGATGGTCAGCCAAGGCCTGCTCGGCAAGTTTATCCAGCCTGCCGGCCTTGGCGTCGGTTTCGATCTGCCGATCCCATATGTCCGCTTGCAGCGCCTCGAACCAGGCGGCAAACGCCTTCAGCTCCTCAGGGCTTAGTTCGGCAACGGATTTTTCGATCTGTTCGAGCTTGCTCATAGGCTAAAAATACCATGACTGGTACAATAAGGCCAAGGTGGCTGTTTCATCCGGAATCCGGACAGCAAAAAGGCGGGACAAAATCCCGCCTTCCCATGCTTGGTAGCCTGATCGGGAGCGTTTGGTCCGGGCCGGCAGCAATCTGCTGCTTCGGCTTGTCGGTGTCTTTCCGCTCCGGTGCGCTTCTCGCGCGACCGTCACTACATCCGTGACTTGCCGCGCGCCCCGAGCTGTCGCCCGGCGCGCGCCATTCGCAAAATCAGGCTGCCTTGCTCAGAGACCCAGCGGACGACTTGCCAGTGCGGCGGTCCTGCTCGATCTCGAAGTTGATCTTCTGGCCTTCGACCAGGGTCGACAGCCCAGCGCGCTCGACTGCAGAGATGTGGACGAAAACGTCCGCGCCGCCGCTGTCAGGCTGGATGAAGCCGAAACCCTTGGTGGAATTAAACCACTTGACCGTACCTGTTGCCATTTCGATAGTCCTTATACGTTTGCTTTAGCTTGACCGAACCTAAGTCCAGCCGGTTTGTATCGAGATTTTGGGGATAGACGTCAGCAAACGCGAATATCGCGAGGCCCGGATCGATCGGCCGAAATATCAATGGACCTCATATAGTCTGCTTCTCCGCAAAAAACAAGACTGCACGAAAAAAGGTGCTGATGCGGCGCTGCCCAATGGCCGCCCCAATCGCCTGAAAGCCTTGCAACGTCGCGCGTTGCGGAGGGTCGAATCCCTATCGCGCACGTTGCGGGGAAGGATCGCGCCGCCTTCGAGCGCCCGGTCCTGTTTGGGGAGAGGACCATGAAAACTGTTCTGCTTGCCGCCTGCCTGACGCTGGTGGCCGCCGAGGCGCAGGCGATCTCGCGCTACGACCCGAGCCGCATGAGTTGCGGTACGGTGCGGGCGACGATCGCGCGTGAAGGCGCCGTCATCCTGCGTTACCAGTCGACGCGCACGCCGGGGCTGCCGCTCTACGACCGCTATGTGCGAAGCCAGCGTTTCTGCAACATGGGGGAGGTCAGGGCACGCGCCTCGGTGCCGAGCGCCGATACCAGGTCCTGCATCGTCTACAAGTGCAAGCGCGTGGAAACAGACCGGCATTTCCGCCGGCGCATCTTTCCGAACTAGGTCTTCGAGATCTGCGCCGGGGTGTGTTGAGATTTACGTCAGGCCGAGCCGAAAGCGGTGGGTTCCGAGAACCGGAGCGGAGCGTACTTTTGGGTACGTGAGCACCGGAAGCGCAGGAAGCCGCCGTTTGCAGGCCGGCAGCACCTGAAAATCAACACACCCTAGAAGCCGAACGAGACCTGCGCCAGAGGCGGCGGACCGACGCGCACGCCTTCCATCGCCAGCATTTTTTCCTTGGTGGTCGAGCCGCCGGGCGCAGAAAAACCGCCGATCTTGCCGCCGGCGGCAAGAATGCGGTGGCAAGGGATGACCAGCGGCACCGGGTTGGCGCCGAGTGCGGCGCCCGTCTCACGCGCGAGCCCTGCATGCCCGGCGCGCTTGGCCAGTTCGCCATAGGTGGTGGTCTCGCCGAAAGCGAGCTTTCGCGCCGCGTCGTAGATGGCGAGGCGGAAATCGTCGACGCCGGCGAGATCGACCGGCACACCGGAGAAATCGACGTCCTCGCCGGCTGCATAGGCCTTTATCGACAGAATCAGCTCGCTAATCCATTGCGGTTGGGCGCTCGAAGCGGCACTGCCGGCATGACGCAAAAGCTGGCGTTCCACCGCGTCGCGGTTGCGCTGGGGCAGGCAGAGCCGGGTCAATCCGGCCTCGCTCCAGGCGATGCCCATGAAGCCGATCACGGTTTCGAAGACCGTGTGGCCGGCGACGGCTTGAGAGGTGCCTTCCATGATGTGCTCCTTTCCGCAGAAACGGATGGCAATCCAGTACATATCGAGAACGAGATATCGCATTTTCAGGCTGGTGTTGCCACCCGAAAACCATTCGAGGTCCCGACTGGCGGCGGATTGCCGGGGCAAAGGCGCTGGTGTAAGGACTTTCTTAACAGACGAACCGGACCCGAGCGCGGCTTGCCAGCAAAAATCATCTTTCCCGCGATCGGCGTGATGCTCGCTGCGGCCGGTCTCAGCGGCTGCACTTCGACCTCGCAGACGAAGGCCGTGCCTTCCCTGACTGAAACCACCGCCGCAGGCGCTGATGCCGGCTTTACGCTAGCGCTGCCCGACACGGTTTCGGTGCTGCCGGAATCGTCCGGCATCGCGCCTGTCCAGATGGCGGCGCTGGCTGTCGACCCCACCGCGATGCCTGCCCAGCCGGCCGCCTTTGCCGGCCCGACTCCGCTGGACGCGACTGCACCTGCAGCCATGACGGCCGTTGCCGCGTCAGCCGGCGCACCACCTGTCTATGCGACGGCCGCTGTCGCCATGCCGATCACCGGCGAGACAGGCAAGACAATGCCCGGCGTTCAGCAGGCCGCCTATGTCGTGCCTGAGGATCCGTCCGCCCTGCTTTCGACCAGCCCTGCCAAGGAGTATTCGGCGGGCCCGCGCGGCGAGATCGAGCGGCTGATCGAGAAATATGCCATCCTCTATGAGGTTCCGGTCGATCTGGTGCGCCGTGTCGTCAGGCGCGAGAGCACCTTCAATCCCAAGGCCTACAATCGCGGCCATTGGGGGCTGATGCAGATCAAGCATGCGACGGCGCGCGGCATGGGCTATGACGGGCCGGCGAGCGGGTTGTTCGACGCCGAGACCAATCTGAAATATGCGGTGAAATATCTGCGCGGCGCCTGGCTGGTGGCCGGCGGCAACGCCAAGCGCGCCGACCGGCTCTACCAGAGCGGCTATTATTACGACGCCAAGCGCAAGGGCATGCTGGGAGAAACCGGCCTTGGCCGCGACCGCGGTCGGCGTCGCCTGCAGCCGGATGCCTGAACAGATGCCTGAGCCGCGCCCGCCGGCACCGAACGACATAAGGCTGCGCAAGATCCTCGACGACACGCTTGCTCCGCCGCGCTGGCCGGAAGGTTTTGTCATGCGCGGCTTCGAGGCCGCCGACGCGCTCGCTTTGCATGCGCTGCTGACCACCGTCTTCGACGATGGCGCCGATGGGCCGTTCGAGGAATGGTGGCCGCGCATTTCAAGCGACGCGGAATTCGACGCTGCCTTGTGTTTCCTGGTTATCGACAGCAAGGGTCGGCTGGCGGGCGCGGCACTGTGCTGGACGAGGGCGTTCGTCAAAGACCTTGCCGTCCACCCCGAGGCGCGCGGCCGAGGCATCGCCGAAGCGCTGATGTGGCACGTCTTCGCCGCCTTTCGCGCACGGGGCGCTGAGCATGTCGATCTCAAAACCAGCACGGTGGAGAACGCCGCCGCCGTCAGGCTCTACGAGCGGCTGGGGATGTTCGAAGTCGATTGGGCGGGGTGAGGGGCGGTCGGCGAAGCCGATCAGCGAGCGAGCGGCCGAGGGGCAAAGTGTGGAAAGGAAGTGTCCACCAAGGCGGCAGGCTGCATCTTGCCGGCAACCGCTCGGGCGTTAATCTGCGATCCTGCGGCTTTCGTGCCGCGGGCGGGGTCTCGACCGAAACCGGAGAAACACGATGCGGCTTTTGCTTTCCAAAACGGGTATGGCCAAAACAGGTCTGGTGATCCTCGCCATTCCGCTTCTTGCGGGCGTTGCGCACGCCGACGATTGCGCCAACGCGCAGGACCAGGCGACTATGAACGAATGCGCCGGCAAGTCATTCACCGAAGCCGACAAGAAGCTCAACCACGTCTACAGGCAGATCGAGGGCCGGCTGAAGGACGATGCTGCGACGAAGAAGCTGCTGGTCGGTGCGCAGCGCGCCTGGGTCGCCTTCCGCGATTCCGAATGCGCTTTCCAGGGCGGCCCGACCGATATGGCAGGCAGCATGTATCCGATGGTTATCGCCGACTGCAAGGAGAGCCTCACCAACATCAGGCTGAAGGATTTTCAGGGCTATCTCAACTGCCAGGAGGGCGACACGAGCTGCCCGGTGCCGGCGGCGCAGTAGCTTCGTTGTCCCGCTATCCCATGCGAGGTCCCCCTCATCCGGCCGCTTCGCGGCCACCTTCTCCCCGGCGGGAGAAGAGGTTGGCGCCGGCGTTGATAGTCTCCTCTCCCTTGGAGGAAGAGGTCAGCCGAGCGAAGCGGAGGCTGGGTGAGGGGGTCTTCTGCCGCCTGTGTGCGCAAAAATGTCGGAACCCTCCTTCGCGATGCGTCCTTGAGAGGCAAAGGCGCGTTGCCGTACGGGGCGCGCCGCCACAAGCACGGCTGATGGAGATGACGATGATCACCTTTCCCAATGAATCCGCTGAATATCGTGCCGCCCGCGAAACCCTCTTGCAGAAGGAGATCGAGCTGCGCCGCGCCATGGAGGATGTGGCCGTCGCCCGCCGCGCACTGCCGCCGGGTGGGCTGGTGCCACAGGATTATGTGTTCGACGGACTTAACGCCGACGGCAAGCCGGCCCGCATAAATCTGTCGGAACTGTTTTCGCCCGGCAAGGACACGCTGATCGTCTACTCTATGATGTTTCCGCGCCATCCCCAGGAGACGCGCGAGGTGGCGACAAGCGGCGGCACGGCGAAGCTCGCACGACCGGACCAGCCATGCCCGTCCTGCACGGCGCTGCTCGACCAGTTCGACGGCGCCATTGGCCATCTTGAGGCCGCCGGCTTCAATTTCGCGGTGGTGGGCAAGACCGCGCTCGAAAACCTGATCACGCTTGGCCGCGATCGCGGCTGGACGAATATGCGGCTGGTCTCCTCGGCCGGCAACAGCTTCAAGCGCGACTACCACGCCGAGGCCGACGACGGCGCGCAACTTCCGATGCTGTCGGTGTTCCATCGCGACGCCGATGGCATCCGGCATTTCTGGAGTTCGGAGCTTGGCTTCGCGCCGTCCGAACCCGGCCAGGACCCGCGCGCCGTCGGCACCTGCGAGATCCTGTGGAACCTGATGGATTTCACGCCGGAGGGCCGGCCGGAATGGAACGAACAGCTGCAATATGCCGGCGCCTGCTGCCACTGAGCTTTGCCAAGCATATTTCCGGCGTATCGGCGTCGAGCGGGGGGTGTTGGCAGGGTCGCCGACACCTCATTCCTGTCCCCGTCGCGCAACTTCGCTGCTTGTGTCGCGTTGAACTCTCCGAGGATCACAAACCCGGAGATTTCCTGTGAAAACGCATCTCACGCTAGCCATGGTCGCTTTGCTGGCCGGCGCGCCGGCGGGCTTCGCCCAATCCGCCACGCCGGCCGATATACCTGCTGTCGGCCAAACCAAGATCGAGACCGAGACCTTCACCAAAACGGTCCCCAGCGCCAACCGGTTCGAGATTGAAAGCAGCAAGCTGGCCGAACAAAAGACCGTCGCCGCCGATGTGAAGGATTTCGCCTCGCTGATGATTAGGGATCACACCAAGGCTGGTGAGGATTTCAAGGCAGCTCTCGAGCAGAGCGAGACCACGGCCTCGGTGACAGCGAGCGGCCCCGCTTTGTTGTCGAAGGATCAGGCGATGCTGGACGAGCTCAAGGAGCTCGACGGCGATGCCTTCCAGGCGAAATACATCGTCCTGCAGACGCAGGCGCACAAGCAGGCGTTGGCGCTGTTTTCCACCTATGCGCAGTCGGGCGAAGATCCGGCGCTGAAGGAATTCGCCAAGAAGACACTACCGACGCTGCGGATGCACGAAGAGCGCCTAAAGGATCTGGTGGCCGCCCACAGCTAATGCATGTCACCCAAAAGCATGCCCTCGGGCCTGACCCTGGGCCTGACCCGAGGGTGCGCAGCGGTTTTGGGCGACAAAAAACAAGAACTTAAAGCGCGTCGCGACGCGCTTTACGCTGGCGCTCTCAGGTGTTTTTGATCTGCTCGACCGCCGTCGCCAGCAGGTCGTCCATGACGCCGCGAATCTGAACATCCGACTGGGCGACGCCCGCCGCGTCGAAATCGGCGCGTATCTTGCGCAACACATCGTCGTCCCCGGCCTCTTCGAAGTCCGCGCGCACCACCTCTTTCGCATAAGCGTCGGCGTCCGCACCGGTTTTTCCGAGTTTTTCGGCGGCCCATAGGCCGAGCAGCTTGTTACGGCGCGCCATGGCCCTGAACTTCGTGTCCTCGTCCATCGCAAACTTCTTTTCGAAGCCTTCCTGACGGTCTCTCATACTGCTCATGGTGTGCCTCGTTCAAGTGTGAGTCTCCGACCTTCATCCGATGGAGAAGAAGAGCGGCGGGTGGGGCCCGAACATGGCGCGCATAGATGTCATAAGCAAGACCGGACCGTTCATTCCAGTGATTGATCGGGCCGGTGATTGATCGGGCAGCGCCTGGACGAACGGCACATGGCGGCCGTCGCGGAAGGCCTTCGCACCGATGTGATTTGACGTTGCCGCGCGGTGACCTACTCTCGAATACTGACGGCATGAGCCGAGGAGACGAGCGATGCAGTCACCTTTCAACGGGATTCGGAGCGTCGCGCTGACAGCAGCAGTGATGCTTGCCGCCGCCACCGCAGCCTATGCCCATCACGGCTGGTCGTGGACCGAGGAAGGTTTTTTCGAACTCCGGGGCAAGATCACGGCCATCTATATCGGCAATCCGCACGCCACGCTGGATGTCGACGCAGAGGGCGAGGTCTGGCGGGTGGATTTGGCGCCGCCGTCCCGGACGATCGCCGCCGGCTTCACCGAGGAGGTCGCCAAAGTCGGCGACGAGGTGACCGCGATCGGCCACCGCTCGCGCGACGAGACCGAGAAGTGGATGAAAGCATCCCGCATTATCGTCAATGGCAAGACTTATGATGTTTATCCCGACCGCGTGCCGCCGGCCTGAATGGACGAGCTCCTCGCCGGCATCGAGCAACTCGCCTTGGTGCGGGCACTGAAGGCCTCCTTCGTCGCCTATCCCATAGTCAACGCGCTGCACATCATGTCGATCGGCGCGCTGCTGACCAGCGTCTGGCTGATGGACCTCAGGATCCTCGGCGCCTTCCGTTCGCTGCCCTACGCGGAGTTCATTGCGCTGCTGCGCCGCACTGCATTTGCCGCGTTCGCCGGCGCGCTTGTCACGGGCTCGCTGCTCTTTTCAGTCAGGGCGAGCGAGTACGCGGCGATGCCGATTTTCCTCACCAAGATGACACTTATCCTTCTCGCCGGCGCCAACTTCTTCGTCTTCATGCGCCGCGCAAAAGGCGGTGACGAGCCGGCCGGCGGCACCGTCACAATCCTGGCGGTGCTGTCGATGGCTCTGTGGACGTCGGTGCTGTTCGCCGGACGGTTTATTGGGTTTCTCAACTGAGGTGAGCGTCGGCTCGGTTCGATTGCCCTGGACGGATCAGGGTGCTGTAGAAATCGCAGCGTTGGCGGGACAGCACCCCCCCTGCCGGCCATCTCCCCCACAAGGAGGGAGATTGGCTAGTCGCCTCAGGCAAAATACTCCTGCAGCGGCCTAACCTCCAGGCTCCCCGCCCTCAGCGCCGCAATAGCCTCAGCCACCGCAGCCGCACCCGACAGCGTCGTGTAATACGGCACTTTCTGCATCAGCGTGGCGCGGCGCAGCGACTTTGAGTCCGACACCGCCTTCTGGCCGTCCGTGGTGTTGAAGACGATCTGCACCTGGCGGTTGCGGATGGCGTCCTCGATGTGCGGGCGGCCTTCCAGCACCTTGTTTATTTTCTCGGCGACGACGCCGTTCTCGGCGAGGAAGCGCGCGGTGCCTGAGGTGGCCATTACCTTAAAACCCTGGCCGGCAAGGCGCTTGACCGCCGGCAAGATGCCCTTCTTGTCGTCGTCGCGCACCGAGACGAACAGCGTGCCGGAGCGCGGCAGGTCGACGCCGGCCCCTAACTGGCTCTTGGCGAAGGCCAGCGCGAAGTCGCGGTCGAGGCCCATGACCTCGCCGGTCGAGCGCATTTCCGGGCCGAGCAATATGTCGACGCCGGGGAAGCGGGCGAAGGGGAACACTGCTTCCTTGACCGCGATGTGGCCGGGATTTCTGGGGTCGGGCATGGCGCCATAGTGGGCGAAGGCGTCTTCGAGGGTCTCGCCGGCCATGATGCGGGCGGCAATTTTCGCAATGGGACGGCCGATGGTCTTGGCGACGAAGGGCACGGTGCGCGACGCCCGCGGATTGACCTCCAGCACATAGACGGTGCCGTCCTTGATCGCATATTGCACGTTCATCAGCCCGCCGACATTGAGCGCGCGGGCGAGCGCCGCCGTCTGGCGCTCCAACTCGTCGACGAGGTCGGAAGGCAGGGCGTGCACCGGCAGCGAGCAGGCACTGTCGCCCGAATGGATGCCGGCCTCCTCGATATGTTCCAGGATGCCGGAGACGAAGGTCGACTTGCCGTCGCACAGGCAGTCGACATCGACCTCGATGGCGCCCGAGAGATAAGTGTCGAACAGCAGCGGGTTCTTGCCCAGGAGCGTGTTGATCTGGCCGGTCTTGTCGTTGGGGTATTTCTGCTTGATGTCCTCCGGCACCAGGCCGGGCACGGTGTCGAGCAGGTAGGTCTGCAGCATGCTTTCGTCGTGGATGATCTGCATGGCGCGGCCGCCGAGCACATAGGACGGGCGCACCACCAGCGGGAAGCCGAGCTCGCCGGCGACGAGGCGGGCCTGCTCGACCGAATAGGCGATGCCGTTCTTTGGCTGGCTGAGGCCGAGCTTGTGCAGCAGCTTCTGGAAACGGTCGCGGTCTTCGGCGAGATCGATCATGTCGGGCGAAGTGCCGAGGATCGGGATGCCGGCCTTCTCCAGCGCATCCGCCAGCT
Source organism: Mesorhizobium sp. WSM4807 (assembly GCF_055811615.1). NCBI lineage: Bacteria > Pseudomonadati > Pseudomonadota > Alphaproteobacteria > Hyphomicrobiales > Phyllobacteriaceae > Mesorhizobium > Mesorhizobium sp. WSM4807. Next base: position 99,070 of record NZ_JBVVQY010000014.1, on the reverse strand, counting down.
TCAGCGGCGTCTGGCCGCCGAACTGGACGATGACGCCGACCAACTCGCCCGACGCCTGTTCGGCGCGCAGGATCTCCAGCACGTCCTCCGGCGTCAGCGGCTCGAAATAGAGCCGGTCCGACGTGTCGTAGTCAGTCGAGACGGTCTCCGGATTGCAGTTGACCATGATCGCCTCGAACCCGGCATCGCGCAGCGCGAAGGCCGCGTGGCAGCAGCAATAGTCGAACTCGATGCCCTGGCCGATGCGGTTCGGGCCGCCGCCGAGGATGACAACCTTCTTGCGCGACGAGACCTGCGCCTCGTTGGCGAGCGCGCCGGCGAAAGGCGTCTCATAGGTCGAATACATGTAGGCGGTGGGCGAGGCGAACTCGGCGGCACAGGTGTCGATGCGCTTGTAAACCGGATGAACGTCGAGCTTTTCGCGTATCCTTTGTACATCTTCGACGTCTTTCCGGACCAGCGACGCGAGGCGGGCATCGGAGAAACCCATCGCCTTCAGCATGCGCAGATTGGCGGCGTCCTCGGGAATGCCGTGCTCGCGGATGCGGTCTTCCATGGCCAGGATGCCGGCGATCTGCTCGAGGAACCACGGGTCGATCTTGCACATGGCGTGGACGTCTTCGAGCGAGGTGCCCATGCGGATGGCCTGCGCCACCATGCGCAGCCGGTCGGGCGTCGGCGTGCCCAGCGCGGCGCGGATGGCGTTGCGGTCGTCGGCGTGGCTGGCTGCGCCGTGCGCGATGCCGGGGATCTCGATCTCGTCCAGACCGGTCAGGCCGGTTTCAAGCCCACGCAGCGCCTTCTGCAGCGATTCCTGAAAAGTGCGGCCGATGGCCATGACCTCGCCGACCGACTTCATCGCCGTGGTCAGCACCGGCTCGGCGCCGGGGAATTTCTCGAAGGCAAAGCGCGGGATTTTTGTGACGACGTAATCGATCGACGGCTCGAACGAGGCGGGCGTGGCGCCGCCGGTGATATCGTTCTCCAGCTCGTCCAGCGTGTAGCCAACGGCGAGCTTGGCCGCGATCTTGGCGATCGGAAAGCCGGTCGCCTTGGATGCCAGTGCCGACGAGCGGGAGACGCGCGGGTTCATCTCGATCACCACCAGGCGGCCGTCGGCCGGGTTGACGGCGAACTGAACGTTGGAACCGCCGGTCTCGACGCCGATCTCGCGCAGCACCGCGATCGAGGCGTTGCGCATCATCTGATATTCTTTGTCGGTCAAGGTCAGGGCAGGGGCGACGGTGATCGAATCGCCGGTGTGCACGCCCATCGGGTCGATGTTCTCGATCGAGCAGATGATGATGCAGTTGTCGGCCTTGTCGCGGACGACCTCCATCTCGTACTCCTTCCAGCCGAGCACGCTTTCCTCGATCAGCACTTCGGTGGTCGGCGAGGCGTCGAGGCCGGACTGGACGATCTCGTAGAATTCGGCGCGGTTGTAGGCGATGCCGCCGCCGGTGCCGCCCATGGTGAAGGACGGGCGGATGATGGCGGGAAGGCCGACATGGTCGAGCGCCTGTGCGGCGATCGCCATGCCGTGGCTGATGTAGCGCTGCTTGCGGTCGCCCTCGCCGAGGTTCCAGCGCGTTTCGAGCGCGTCGAGCGCGGCGTCGAGGTTTTCGGGCTTCTCGGCCTTCAGCGCGGCGCGTTCGGCCTCGTGCGTCTTGCGGTCGGCGTTCTTGACGTCGGTGGCGTTGGCCAGCCTCGACTTCGGCGTTTCCAGGCCGATCTTCTTCATCGCCTCGCGAAACAAAGCGCGGTCCTCGGCCTTGTCTATTGCCGTGGCGTCGGCGCCGATCATCTCGACATTGTAGCGCTCGAGAACGCCCATGCGGCGCAGCGACAGTGCGGTGTTGAGCGCGGTCTGGCCGCCCATGGTCGGCAGCAGGGCGTCCGGCCGCTCCTTGGCGATGATCTTGGCCACCACTTCGGGCGTGATCGGCTCGATATAGGTGGCGTCGGCCAATTCCGGGTCGGTCATGATGGTGGCCGGGTTGGAATTGACCAGGATGACGCGAAAACCCTCTTGCTTGAGCGCCTTGCAGGCCTGGGTGCCGGAATAGTCGAACTCGCAGGCCTGACCGATGACGATGGGGCCGGCCCCGATGATCAGAATCGACTTGATGTCGGTGCGTCTTGGCATATCGAGGGTCCGTTCGGCAGGCGGCTTGCACGAAAAACCGGACGGGAAGACCCGGCCGGTTGTGCTCGCGATTCTGGTATCAGGCTAGGAGGGCCTTATAGGGAAGAGTTTTGCCTGATGTAACCCCCTAAAATGCGAGTAGGGCAGTAGGGCAGTAGGGCAGTAGGGCAGTAGGGCAGTAGGGCAGTAGGGCAGTAGGGCAGTAGGGCAGTAGGGCAGTGGTTCGAGCGCCTTTTAAACATATTGCCCTACTGCCCTACTGCCTTATTCCCCTTAGCCACTCATCCCCCAGCGCCAGGTCGTCGGTAATCTCGAAGCGTTCGGAAACGCCGACACGGATCAGGTTCAGGCTGCCCTCGCGGGTGTAGCGGAATTCGCCTGATGCATTCGAACCGGCGGGCCGACCGGCCTGGAAGCTGATGACGCGCGTGCCGCCATCGGGCCAGGTCACGGTCACCTCGGCCTTGTCGCCGGTGTGGACAACGCCCGCCTTGCAGCTGGTCATCGGCTGGCCGACATAGCGCGCGCAAGGAATCTCGTTGCGGGCACCCAGCGCCGGCGCGGGCCGCCCCGGCGGCTGCAGCCGCGCAACGGTTTGTGCGTTGGCCGGAGCCGCTGCATTGGCGGCGCGATTTTGGCTCGCTTTCGCCGCCGCGGCCGTCTGCATCTCCTCGATCGAAGGATTTCCGCTGGTAGCGAGCGCCAGGCGGTAAGCGTCCTCGATGGCGGCCCTGCCGATTGCCTCAGCGGCTGTCATTGTGGTTTCGGGATCGGTCGCGCCCAGGCGCGCTGTCAGGTCGGGCAGCGGTTGGTCTGCGGTTGCCGGGTTCGCGGCCTCGGCTGCAGAGGCGGTGCCTTCGCCGGTCGGATCAGTATCCGCATCCGAAACCGCCACCGGATTCTCAGGGTTCAGGTAGCGCGCAGGAGCCCATCCGGTCAGTTGCGGGTTGTCGATTTCTGCAACCTTGCACCAGCGGTGGCCATTGACGTCGTTGCAGCCGAGATTGTTCACGCTCGTACCATTCGGCAGCCGAGCCTTGATCTTGCCTATCGCCGACGCCGTGGCGCGGACGTTCAGGAGATCGCCTGGAGCGAGGTCGGTCACGATGGACACGACCGGCGCCTCCTCGGCCCTGGCCGGCAGCAGCGCCGTTAGCAGGAGAGGGGCAGTGAGCGCGTACAGTGTCGTTCGGAGCGTAACTGTGCGCCTCATTATGTTGGCCGTGGCGATAGATTCATTACCGAAGGCGCGGCCAGGTACGGAAACGCCACCGCTGGCCAAGTCGATTTTATAAGCGACGACGTGGCGCTATGTAAGCCCGAAAATGCGGCTGCGACGTCAACGTGTTCAGTGTGCGGCATGAGCAAGCTCAGCGTGCGGCATGAACGCGTTTCCGCGTTCAGCCGGACATGAACGCGTTGCGTTCAGCCGGACATAAATCCGGTGCGCAGCGCGTAGGCCCATTCCGGCCGCCCCGCCTGTTCGGCTTGCCGCGCCGCCGCCTCGTGATCATAGTCGACGGCAATGGCCTCGAAGCGGTCGGGGCGGCCCGGCTCACCCAGGTCGACGATGCCGTAGCGCGCATGTGGGGAGCCTTGCTCGGAGACATGCGCCGGCGGTGTCGAATCGCCATAAGCGGGACAGCCGATGCTGCCCGGATTGAAGACGACCGGGCCGCCTGGGATTCGGATCAGCTCGCTGCGGTGACTGTGACCGCACAGCACGATGCGGCAAGCCGGATCGAGCGCGGCCAGCCGTCGCTTGATGGCGGCCAGTGGTGCTCGCACCAGCCGGCCATCTTCTATCGTATCGGTCAGATATTTTTCGTCGTGGTCGGGCCGGGCATGGAAGGCGGTCACGTCAGGCGCGATCTCCAGCGTGAGAGGCAAGGCGAACAGCGCCTCGCGCTGCGCCGATGTCAGCCGCTCCTGCGCGTAGCGGTCGGACGGCCACATGGCTTCATCGGCGGCGTCGCGGGCGACGCGGCGGTCGTGATTGCCGCGCACCGTCGGCAAGGCGAGCGCTTCAAGCCGCTCCATGGTTTCGCGCGGCCAGAGCGGGCCGGAGACGCAATCGCCGAGATTGACGATGAGGTCAGCACTGCCGCGCTGGCTGAGATCGTCGAGCACGGCGTCCAGGGCGACGATGTTGCCGTGAATATCGGCGAGGACGGCAATGCGCATGGGAAGCTCCGTAGGGTCGACGAATGACTGGTCGGGAAGGGCGGGCCTGGCAGACTTTGGTTCCTCTCCCCTGTTACATCAGGGCTACCGCAGCTGGAAAGCCGAGGCTTTCGCTCTACGATGTACCCCACCCCTAACCCTCCCCACTGTTTGGACTGGGGACATCGCGAACAGGTGTGCGAGGACATCGCGAACAGTTTTGCGCATTGTGCGCGAGGGGTTCGGGATGCCGTTCAAGGACAGAAGCGCGATGTCCCCAGTCCAACCACCCACAAGGGGGAGGGAGACTTCCGTTGGCACGGACCTCGGCAAATTGCCTGCCTTTCGGCGCCAGAGGGGAAGTTAAAGGCGCGCGGCAGCGTTCCCTCCCCCTTGTGGGGAGGGTTAGGGTGGGGGTCCACCTTCGCAAGAATCCAAACGCGGTTGCCCTGCCTGTTACACGGGGGCGAGTTACGGCCTCAGGCGCGGACTTCGATCTCGGAGGCGCCGACCGCGGGCAGAGCTGGGTCATCGACGGCGGCGGCAATGACGCTATCGAGCAGGCCCGGAAAGCGGGCATTGAGATCGTCGCGGCGCAGCGTGATCAGCCGGCTGGTGCCGACCACTTCCGTGCGGGTGACGCCGGCCTCGCGCAATTTGGCCAGGTGGTAGCTGAGATTGGTTTTTGAGCCGAGATCGAGGAACTGGCTGCAATTCAGCGGCACGCCTTCCTTGCTGGCGAGATAGCGCACGATGGCCAGCCGCGTCGGATCGCCGAGCACGGCAAGCACGTTCGACAGGCTGATCTGGTCGGCGGCAGGGTGGGGCAGTGTCATGCCGGAGAACTAAGCGCAATCAGGGCCGATTTCAACGCATCTCTCCTGGCGGATGCACGCAGTTTCTACCTCCCGCCACCTTGTCCTGACATAGAGCTGTCAGGAGGGTTCCGCTATTCTCGGGTGGCTTCATTGACACCATGCCCCATTATGTACAATTGTTCAATAACTTTTGAACTAAGGATTTGTTGCCATGGACAAGCGCCTCATCTGGCTTGCGCTCGGGTCTTTCACGATCGCGACCGAAGGCTTCGTCATTTCAAGCCTGTTGCCCGACATCGCGGCCGATGCCGCCATCTCCGTTCCACTCGCCGGCGCGCTGATCACCGCCTTTGCGCTCGCCTATGCGCTCGGCACGCCGATCCTGGCGACGCTCACCGGCGAATGGGACCGGCGGCGCGTCATCTTATGGACGCTGGTGTTTTTCGTGCTGGGCAATCTGGCGGCGGCTCTGAGTTCCTCTTTCGAATTGCTGCTGATCGCGCGCATCGTCATGGCGCTGTCGTCCGGCCTGTTTGCGGCGACGGCGCAGGGGACGGCCGTGGCGCTTGTCGATGATCATCACCGCGCCCGCGCCATTGCCGTCGTTGTCGGCGGCACTACGGTGGCGGTGGCGGTCGGCGCACCGCTTGGCGCGCTTGTCGCGACCGTTGTCGGCTGGCGCGGCACGTTCTTTGCCATCGCCGGGCTCGGCGCACTGGCCGGCGCAATCCTGTGGTACCGGCTGCCGCGCGGCATTGTCGGCACCAAGCTGCCGCTCAGGCAGCGGCTGGCCGCAATCCTTCGCCCCGGCGTGCCATCGATCCTGCTGACCACGCTGCTGGCGCTCACCGGCGCCTTCACGGTCTTTGCCTTTGTCGCGCCGCTAGCCATCGAAGGCGGCGGCTTGAGCCCGATCGCGCTGCCCGGCATGCTGCTTGCCTTCGGCGTCGGCGCCGTTATCGGCAACATCGCCGGCGGGCAGGCTGCCGATCGCTTCGGCGCGACGCGCACCGTCAGCTGGTCGCTGGCGCTGAGTGCGGTCATGCTGGTCATGCTTTCGGTCATCCCGGCATTCCTGCCGCACAGCATCGCCGGGCCGGCGCTGATGGCCATGATGGTGCCGTGGGGCATCGTCGGCTGGGCCTTCCCTCCGGCGCAGGCCAGCCGCATCATCAGGCTGGCGCCCGACGCCGCGCCCATCGTGCTGTCGCTCAACGGGTCGGCGCTCTATCTCGGCGTGGCGCTGGGCGCCGTCGTCGGTGGCGCGGTGCTGCGCTATGGCGCGCCAACCGATCTCGGCCTGGTCGCAGCAGTGTTCCCGATTCTGGGTCTTGGCGTCATGCTGGCCCGCCACCGGGCGGCGCGGGCGATTGCCATGCCGGCGGAGTAAGTGTGGCTACCGCCGGCCGTCCGAGACCTCAGGGGCGCCGCCGGCGGTATACCAAAATCCAGCGCGGCGATGTCATCCAGCGCCGCGCGCAGGCTTGCCGCCTGCTCCTTGTCGACTATGTCCTCGAAACGCTGCTGGGCTACGCCGCCTGAACATCAGCATCTATGCTGGCTGCCACATCGGAATGATCGAGGCGGCCAGCAGCAGCCCAAGCACGGCGTTGAGCACGCGCCACTGCCGCTCGGTTCTGAGCAACCGCGCGAGCAGCGTGCCCGCCACGCACCACGCCGACAGTGACAGCGCGGCTGCCAGGCCGAAGACCGTGCCGAGCAGAAAGGCGAGCTGCAGCGGTCCGTTGGCGAGGGCGGCAAAGGATGCCGCCGCTCCCAGACCCATGGCCCAACCCTTGGGGTTCATCCATTGCAGGCCCGCGCCACCGAAAAAGCTGTTCGGCTTGGACATGGACACGTCCAGATTGGGTGGACCGCTGCGGCCGATCTTCCATGCGAGCCAGATCAGATAGAGTGATCCGGCTATCTTCATCGCCAGCTGCAGGGACGGAGCGGCTGCCAACAGGCCGGCGAGCCCGGCCGCACCTGCCGCAGCCACCGTGGCTAGGCCGGCCGCACTGCCGGCCATCAGCGGAACCGAGCGGCGAAAGCCGAACTGTGCCCCGGACGCTGTCGACAAGGTCGTGGCCATGCCGGGCGTGGAGGTCGAGACCAGCGCAAACAGGACGAGCGGAAGGATGGCCTCAAGCATGCTGTTTCCTCTGTTGGGAACCAGCATGCTAAGCATGAGCGTGCATCAGTAAATGCAATGTTTGTCATGGTTGGCATTAGAGAATATAATGCAACTATGATCCGCAATCTCGACACGGCCCTGATCCGGACCTTCGCCACCGTCGCCGACACGGCCAGCATGACGGCGGCGGCGAACGCGCTGCACCTGACGCAGGGCGCCGTCAGCCAGCAGATCAAGCGGCTGGAGGAGGTTCTCGGCTGCAGCCTATTCGAGCGCGACCGGCGCGGCCTGAGACTGACCCGTTCCGGGGAGCGACTGTTCGGTAAGGGCAAGCGCCTGCTCTCCCTGAATGACGAGATCTGGGCCGATATGGCGATCAGCGCGGTCGCGGGTGAGGTGCGGCTCGGCGTGCCGTATGATCTGGTTGGCACCATGCTTGCGCCGGTGCTGAAGACCTATGCTGAGACCTATCCGCAGGTCGAGATTTCGCTGGTCTGCGCCTCGTCGCCGGAGCTTGCGGCGGCATTGGCAGCTGGCACGATAGACCTTGCCGTGATCGAGGAACCGGTCGGTCCGTCCGCCGGCGAATGTCTCGCCATCGACCGGCTGGTCTGGGTCGGCGCCAAAGGCGGCATAGCCCGCCGCAAGCGGCCCTTGCCGGTTTCGATGGTGGCCGACACCTGTGCCTTCCGCCCTGCGGTGCTGGCGGCGCTCAACGAGCACGGGCTGGAATGGCGGACCGTGTTCGAGAACGGCAACCTCGACGCGACGACGGCGACTGTGCGTTCGGATCTGGCCGTCACGACCTGGCTGGCCTCCACGGTGCCCAGCGATCTTGATATTCTGTCCGCCGATCCGGAGCTGCCGGCCTTGCCGAATTTCTCGATCAATTTGCATCTGCCGAAGCATGGGGTCGGGCCGGCGGCGCGGGAATTTGCCGCGTGTATCCGCGACGGACTGGCCCGGCGGCAACAGGCGGCGTGATCGGCAAAATAGCAAGGGGACAGCCGGTGCTCGGCCATCCCGTTAACGCGGTGCGCGCTTGTGCGGTCGTCTATTTCCAGGTTCGGCGTCTCTCGATCTCGGCTTCGGACGGCTGTTCCTGGGCGAAGGATCCAGTCTTGATCTCACCGGCGCGTTGGTAGGTCGCCATAATGACGCCGGTGGTCGATGCCTGTGAGCGGTTCAGCTTGAAAGCCGCCGGCATTGCGCCGCTGCCTAACAGCCGCTTGCCCTTGCCCAGCACCAGCGGGAAGGTCAACAGGCTGATCTCATCGATAAGGTCGTTGGCGAGCAAGGTCTGGATCAGCTCGCTCGAACCCTGGACGAGCAGGTCGGGGCCGTCCTCCTGCTTGAGCTGGCGCAGTGCCGCCACGACGTCGTCGCCCAGCGACTGGCTGTTTTGCCATGACAGCGTATCGGGCCGGTGGGTGGCCACATATTTGGTGGCGGCGTTGAAGCTGTCGGCGATCGGACCGCTCTTCTGGTACGGCCAATGCGCGGCGAAGATGTCGTAGGTCTTGCGGCCGAGGAGCAGCGCGAAGGGTTTTGCGAAGATCTCACCGATAAAGGCGCCCCCGACGTCGTCCCAGTAATGGAACGTCCAGCCACCGAATTCGAAGCCGCCGACCGGGTCTTCTTCCGGCCCGCCAGGCGCCTGCATGACGCCGTCGAGGCTGACGAATGTCGCAGTGATGATCTTCCTCATTGGATTCTCCCTTTTCATTATCCGGGCCGTCGGTGCCGGATTTCGGCCAAAGGACGTGCGAGCGGACGCCGGTCCGACAGGGCCGGAAAAAAGTTCCTGCGCTGCAGCCGGCGACGGGCAAGCATCGGATGCCTCGCCTCGGCGACGTCATTGCGACCGCCTGCCGCCAACATCTTGCGACGAGAACCAGACGTCGCCGATGATGGCAATGGCGGTGCGGTTCGGCGCCTTGTCGGCCGTCAGCCAGATCGAACGGCTGCGTGCCGCCTTATCGCGGTCGAGGATCTTCAGTGCGGGAGTTGCCGCCGAGGCACCGATGCAAGGGATGAACCATGACCGCATGAACGGGTCGCAGGCAAAACCCTGTTGGGTGCGGGTTACCATCACCGCCAGGCCAACGCGCTCGGCTGGACGCCACGGAAATACCATGCGGGCGCCGGGCTTCAGCGCCTTCAGCCACTCGGCCGGTGGTGCTGCGACGCCGGCATTGACATAGATGATGTCGGACGGTGGCAAGCTGCCGATGACCGCATCGCCATGGATGACGGTCACATTGCCATAGGCTTCGAGATTCTTTCTCGCGCGGTCGGCGAGACTGGATTCCAGTTCGAAGGCGGCGACTGCGCCGTCCGGCGAAACCAGCTGTGCCAGCAGAGCCGTGTAGTAGCCGGTGCCGGCGCCGACATGGGTGACCGTCTCGCCGGGTTTTGGCGCCACCTTGCCGATCCACATGGCATGCAGAAACGGCTCGCCATTGTTGATGCCCTTGGCGGCGTCGAGTGACACCAGCACGTTCTGATAGATGTGAACAGGATCGGCGCTCGGCGTTTCTACCTTGCCGTTGCCGGCGACGACCGTCCACGGCCCGGGCCCGAGAAAAGCTTCGCGCGACACCGCGGCGAAAGCTGCTTCGAGACGTGGATCGGCCGAACCTGCATTGGCAGCCATCAGTCGTGCGTAGAATTTTCGGGCTTCGGCAATTCTGGTCATGTCGCGTCAGAAGATAGCGCAACTGGCCGAATTGTCGCGCTAGCCCCACGAGCTCACTCAATGCACGGCCGAGAAACCCTCAGCCGAAGCCGGCGAAGCGCGTCGCAGTGCGCTGGTCGAGGATTATGTCAAGCTCATCGCCAACCTGATCGAGGATGGCAACGACGCGCCAGGTCGATATCGCGGCGCGGCTCGGCGTCGCCCAGCCGACCGTGGCCAAGATGCCGACACGGCTGTGCGCGGATGGGCTCGTTTCCAGGAAACCTTACCGTGGCGTGTTCCTGACCGATGCCGGCCGCAAGGTTGCGGAAGAAATCCGCATTCGCCATCAGACGGTGGAAGCCTTGCTGCGTTCGCTCGGCGTCAGCGCCGAAACGGCGCGTATCAATGCCGAGGGCATCGAGCACCATGTCAGCGCCGAGACGCTAGAAACGTTTCGCAACGCAATGACGGCGACACGCTAAGTCTACCGCCATTGCCGACAGTCCTGCCGGAACCGCCGCGTTGCCGCTGCGTTTGAGATCGTGCCACGCGATTGGCGCGAGACCGAGGAGGATACCATGGGCGTTGAACAGGCACCGACAGCGAAGGGCAAGCAAGCGGCCAAGGGATTGAAGCAGGCTGCGGCGAAGGACGAACGCAAGACCGAAGCGGATACTGGACGCCCGCTCAAGAAGGGTGAGGCCCGCTTCGAGGAGCGCTCGAAGAGCTCGGACGGCAAGAGCGCGGGTACCAAGCAGAAGATCTGAGCGTAACGCCAAGTACGGACCAAAAAAGGCGCCGGCAGGCTTCTCAGCCGCGGGTGTCGTGCATCGATCCACCCCAGAGCCGGCGGCCCTTCATACGAAAAATACTGTGACTTGGCGCAACCATTGAGATAATTGTTTGTTGGGTCGGATCGGGCCATGAGATCGGCAGGTTACCGATACGCGTCGCGGAGAGTTGCCATGCTCTGGAAGGGTCGTCGTCAAAGTGACAATGTCGAAGACCGACGCGGCCAGGGCGGCGGGTTCAACCTGCCAGGCGGCGGCCCCGGTCGGTTCCGCATCCCGGTCGGCGGCCGCTCCGGCGGTGGGATGTCGCTGTCGACCATCATCATTCTCGTGATCCTCTATTTCGGGCTGAAGGCCATTGGCATCGACCCTCTGCAGATCCTGGCCGGCGGCGGTGGCGGCTTGCTGCCAGGCGGCGATCAGATCACCGACAACAGCGGAGAACAGGGCGGTGGCACCGGCGCGCCGGCTTCCGATGAGATGAAGCAGTTCGTCTCGACGGTGCTGGCCGAGACCGAGGAGACCTGGACCGGCCTTTTCAAGGCCGAGGGCCTCACCTACGAAGACCCCAAACTGGTTCTGTTCAGCGGGCAAATTCGTTCGGCTTGCGGCTTCGCCTCTTCCGCGGCCGGCCCGTTTTACTGCCCCGGCGACCGCAAGGTCTATCTCGACACCACTTTCTTCCAGCAGCTCGACCAGCAATTCGGCGCCTCGGGCGATTTCGCCCAGGCCTATGTGATCGCGCATGAGGTCGGCCACCATGTGCAGAACATCACCGGTATCCTGCCCAAGTTCAATCAGATGCGGCAGCAAATGGGCGAGGCCGAGGCCAACCGCATGTCGGTGCAGGTCGAGCTTCAGGCCGATTGCTTCGCCGGCGTCTGGGCGCATTTCACCGGGCAGAAGGGAATCCTGGAGCAGGGCGACATGGACGAGGCGCTGAACGCCGCCCAGCAGATCGGCGACGACACGATGCAGAAGAAGATGCAGGGCTATGTCGTGCCGGAAAGCTTCAATCATGGCACCTCGCAGCAGCGGCAGACCTGGCTGGCGCGCGGCTACAGGAGCGGCAAGCTTTCGGACTGCGACACGTTCAAAACTCCGATCTGAGGTGCTCGGACCTTCCTGTCGAATGACCGTTGAAGCGCCGGCGGTTATGCAGGGTTGTGGCCGCATTCATGTCGACAGTTGATGTCAGGATAAAAATTCCTGGCGTGTTCCCTTATTGTTCTGAGCGGCTGACTCGCCTATAACGAGCCCTTCCGCCTTCGCTCCGAGGCGGCTCCAGGAGTCGATACCATCATGATCGAAGCCAAAACCGCCAGGCGGGGCCTTGCGCTTGTTTTCACCACGCTGCTGCTCGACATCACCGGCATCGGCATCATCATGCCGGTGCTGCCGGCCTATCTGCAGGATCTGACTGGCGTCGGCGTCAGCGAAGCGGCAATCGAAGGCGGCTGGCTGTTCTTCGTCTACGCGGCCATGCAGTTCCTGTTCGCGCCGCTGGTCGGCAATCTCAGCGACCGCTTTGGCCGGCGCCCGATCCTGCTGGCCTCGGTGCTGACCTTCGCCATCGACAATCTGATCTGCGCGGTGGCCTGGTCGTATTCGGTCCTGTTCATCGGCCGGGTGCTGGCCGGCATCAGCGGCGCCAGCTATTCGACTGCCTCCGCCTTCATCGCCGATGTCAGCACCGACGAGAACAGGGCGAAGAATTTCGGCCTGCTTGGCATCGCCTTCGGTGTCGGTTTCATCATCGGCCCGGTGCTGGGCGGGTTGCTTGGCGAGTTCGGGCCGCGGGTGCCGTTCTGGGGCGCGGCGGTGCTTGCTCTCATCAACTTCATCGTTGGCTGGTTCTTCCTGCCGGAAACCCTGGAGCAGCACCACCGTCGGCGATTCGAGTGGCGCCGCGCCAATCCTCTCGGCGCCCTGAAGCAGATGCGCAACTATCATGGCATCGGCTGGATCGGGCTGGTGTTCTTCCTGATGACGCTCGGCCACATGATGTACCCTGCCGTGTGGTCGTTCGTCGGCAGCTACCGCTACGGCTGGAGCGAACAGCAGATCGGCTTCTCGCTCGGCGTCTTCGGCCTCGGCGGCGCACTGGTGATGGGTTTTGTCCTGCCGCGCGTCATTCCACGGCTCGGCGAATGGCGGACCGCTGCCATCGGCCTTGCCTTTACCGCGCTCGCCGCCTTCGGCTATGCCGCGGCATGGAAGGGCTGGATGATCTATGCGGTGATCGTGGCGACCTGCCTCGAGGCGCTGGCCGACCCGCCGCTGCGGAGCCTGGCGGCGGCCAAGGTGCCGCCCTCCGCGCAAGGCGAATTGCAGGGTGCGATGACGAGCGTGTTTTCGATCACCAGCATCATCACTCCGTTGCTTTATACCGGAATCTTCGCCTGGTTCACCGGGCCAAGCGCGCCGGTGACGTTCGGCGGCGCGCCCTTCGTGCTCGGCGGCATTTTTCTTGCTTTGTCGCTGATCGCGTTTGTGCTCAGGGTCGAAAGACCGGTCGCGGTGAAGAACGTCACGACGGCGACGGTGGCCTAAGGGCCATGCGCACTAGGATTCAATCCATTCGCCCGGAATATCCAGTGCCTTCGCCAGCATCGCGCTGGTCTGCGCCGATGGCTTACGGCGATTGGATTCAAGATCCGACAGAAAACCCTGGCTGACACCGACCGTGGTCGCCAATTCGGCCTGCGTCAGGCGCCGCCATTTGCGCAGCGCCTTGAGCCGGCTGGAGCCCCGCAGAATTTCCATGGTCACATCCGCAGGCAGGGGTTTTTCCGTTTTGAGACTGGCCTTTCGCTCGTCGTAAATCGCCACATCCGCAGCGTCTTCAAGAGCCTCTTCGGCCGCGTGCAACAGAGCCTCGTAGTCCGCCTTTGGGATAACAACCAGTTCTTCTCCGGTTGGCGTCTTTATGATTTGCGGGGCGTTCATGGTGTCCTGTCCTGCTATGACCGATGGTAGGTTGTCGTTTCGCGTTTGCCGATATAGATCGCGAGGATCGTCGTGCGGTCTTCATCGAATATGACGCGGTAGCGACCGATCCGCAGTCTGTAGCCGTCCCTGCCAGCAAGACGCTTGATATCTCCCCGCCCGCTGACGGCATAGGAGATCAGGCCTTCGGCGATCTGCTCGCGGACATCGGCCGGCAGGTTGTCGAGATCGCGAGCCGCCGACACCGAGAGGATGATCGTCTTCACGGTGATGATATCGCAGATTTATCGCGGAAAGTTAAGCGATATTATTGCCAAGGCTTCTCGCGTACAGATAGTCAGCGCTCCGCCAGCGCCGGCTCGCCGCGCTTTTCGCGGATGAGGTTGACAAAGCGGCGGAACAGATAGTGCGAATCCTGCGGGCCGGGCGAGGCTTCGGGATGATGCTGGACCGAGAACACCGGCCTTCCTGTCAGCGTGATGCCGCAGTTCGAGCCGTCGAACAGCGAGACGTGGGTTTCTTCGACTCCCGTGGGCAACGAGTCGGCATCGACGGCAAAGCCATGATTCATCGAGACGATCTCGACTTTGCCGGTGGTGTGATCCTTGACCGGATGGTTGGCGCCGTGATGGCCCTGATGCATTTTGGCGGTCTTGCCGCCCAGCGCCAGCGCCAGCATCTGGTGGCCGAGGCAGATGCCGAAGACCGGGATGTCGGTCTTCAGCAGCTCCTGGATGACCGGAACAGCATAGTCGCCGGTGGCTTCCGGGTCGCCGGGACCGTTGGAGAGAAAGATGCCGTCGGGCCGCATGGCGAGGATCTCCTCGGCGCCAGTGTTGGCCGGCACCACGGTGACCTTGGCGCCGAGACCGGCAAGCAGGCGCAATATGTTGCGCTTGACGCCGTAGTCGATGGCGACGACGTGCATGGACGGATCGATCTGTTCGCCAAAGCCCTCGTCCCAGACCCAGGGCGTCTCGCGCCAGACCGAGGACTGGCCGGAAGTGACGTCCTTGGCCAGGTCAAGCCCGATCAGGCCGGACCAGGCGGCGGCGCGGCGCTTCAGATCATCGATGTCGAAGATGCCGTCGGGCGCATGCGCGATGACGGCGTTGGGCATGCCCTTTTCACGGATCAGCGCGGTCAGCGCACGGGTGTCGATGCCCGAAAGCGCGACGATGCCGCGTTTCTTCAGCCATTGGTCGAGACCAGTTGCGGCGCGATAGCTGGACGGATTTGTGACGTCGGCCTTGAACACGGCGCCGACGGCGCCGGCGCGCGCGACCGGGTTGAGGTCCTCGATGTCCTCGTCATTGGTGCCGATATTGCCGACATGCGGAAAGGTGAAGGTGACAATCTGGCCGGCGTAGGACGGGTCGGTGAGGATTTCCTGATAGCCTGTCAGCGCGGTGTTGAAGCAAACCTCGGCGACGGCGGAGCCGGTGGCGCCAAGGCCGCGGCCCTCGATGACAGTGCCGTCGGCCAGCACCAGCAAGGCGGTCGGCTTCTCGGTGGCCCAAGGGGCAGTCGACGCGGCGGTCATCGTTGCCATGGCGGCACTCCTAAAAGGCTGCGCCTTCAATTGGCGCAACAAAATGGCGCGAAGCAGCGATTTCGCAGCCAGCGCGCGCAACAAAAATTCAGTTCATGCAAGGCCCAGTACATAGGGGAAGGCGCCAGAGCGGTCAATGACGCTACGTCCGCAGGCGCGATTTATTTCGTCGAACAATATCAGCGGTTTGCCGGGCGGCGTCGAATTGCCTTGGGCTTTCGGCACGGCTATTGTCCGTCGCATTCGAAGGAGGAAGCATCATGCGCGGCAAAATCGCCGAATCCCTGAAGAGCGCGATGAAGGCGCAGGACAAGCGCCGGCTGCCGACATTGCGGCTGATCCAGGCGGCCATTCACGATCGCGACATCGCCAATCGCGGCGCCGGCAAAGAGCCGGCCAGCGATGACGAGATCCTGCAGATCCTGGCCAAGATGGTGAAGCAGCGCGAGGAGTCGGCCAAGGCTTTCGACGACGGCAAGCGGCCGGAGCTTGCCGCGCAGGAGCGCGACGAGATGGCCATAATCCGCGATTTCCTGCCGACGCAACTGGGCCAGGCAGAGACCGAAACGGCGATCCGCGCCGCCATCGCCGAGACCGGCGCCAGCAGCGTCAAGGACATGGGCAAGGTGATGGCCGTGCTCAAGGAGAAATACGCCGGCCAGATGGATTTCTCCAAGGCGAGCGGCATCGTCAAGGAACTGCTGCGGTAGGGATTTTCCCGCTGCTGCGATGCTCAAGGCGTCGAAAGGCGAGCCAGGAGCCAGCTTTCCGGATGATCCTCAAACGCGTTTTGTTTTCTGAGTGCGGGCGGTGCGGGCGGTAGCTCGCACCGACGTGTTCAGTGCCACGGCGGCGCGAATGAGCGCCTTCAACGCCTCTTCATCGATCTTATCACCCTCATGGATGTCGATGGCGCGCCTGGTGTTGCCCTCGAGGCTGGAGTTGAAGAGGCCTGAAGGGTCCTCCAGCGAGGCGCCCTTGGCGAAGGTCAGCTTCACGACATTCTTGTACGTCTCACCGGTGCAGATAATTCCGGCGTGCTCCCACACCGGAACCCCTCTCCACTTCCACTCCTCGACCACTTCGGGATCGGCCTGCTTGATGAGCGTTCGCACCCGAGCGAGCATCTCGCCCCGCCAATCGCTCAGCTCGTTGATTCTCGCATCTATCAACTGAGAGGGAGTGTCTCCTGCTCCTTCCATCGAGCCGCTCTTCTTCATGGCTGTTGTCGCTTTGGTCATGATTGGTCCCAGTGGCTTGTGAACGTTCGGCGTCCGGCGTCTCACGACGGCATCGATGTGGCGAGCCGTTTGCCGTTCCGGCGCGGGTGACAAACTCTCGACGTCGAGGAGGAACTTTCCTCGCTCCGGACACGTTTTGCAACTAGGATCATCCGAAAATGGAGCTTCGATTTGGCGGCGCGTTTGTTGAACATTATCGGCGCCGCCACCAGCGCCGGCGCCTATTCGCCGGGGCAGGAACGAGCCCCCGCGGCGTTTCGGCGACATGGGCTCGCAGAGGCGCTCGCGAGCCGAGGCAGAGCCGTCAGGGACCATGGCGATGTTGCATCGTTCCGGTGGCGGCCGGATCCCTCGCGGCCGCAGGCCATGAACCTGGAGGCCGTGCGCGGGGCCTGTGACTTGGTCGCAAGCCACGTGGCGACGGCGATTTCGGCGCAGGAAGACGTGCTTGTCTTAGGCGGCGATTGTACTGTGGAGCTGGGAACGGTCACTGGAGCGAACGCGGCCGGCGCGCAGATCGGACTCGTCTACATAGACTTTGACGCCGATCTCAACACACCTGCCACGAGCGACGGCGCCTTGGACTGGACTGGTGTCGCTCATCTGCTCGACATCCCAGGATGCGAGCCTTCGCTCGCCGGGCTCGGCCCAACGCGTCCGATGCTCGTGCCTCAGCAGCTCCTCTATTTCGGCGTCGAGAATATCACTCCGCCCGAAACCGCCGCCATCAGGGATAATGCGATCAAGGTTATATCGCGTGAGGAAGCTTTGAGTGATATCGAGGCGGCGGCGGCGCGCGCGGCCGAATGGGCGGCGCGCTTTGACTGCGTGCTTATTCACTTCGATGTCGATGTGCTCTCCTTTATCGATTTCCCGATTGCTGAGAATGTGCGCCGTTGCGACGGTCTCAAACTGGAGCAAGCCGCCTTCGTGCTAAAGCAGTTGACCGCCCTGCAGCAATGGCGCGGCCTGACCGTCACAGAAGTTAATCCGGCCCATGCGCCAGACGAGCCCACCGCGTTTGCACGCCTGAACGAGGTGCTTGCGGACGCCATTGGCTAATTCGCGATGCATCTCACAGTCGTTCGCCGGGCAATTGGCTGGCTTGCTTCACCCAAGCGGCAAACTGAGCTTCGTCGAGCTGGTCCTCATAAATATCGAGATAGCGCACTTCCTTGTGCTTTGACTTGCCGGGAGGAAGAGGACGCAGCGACGTGCCTCGGAAGAAGGTCACTTTGACGTAGCGGGTGAAGACGTGGAACGACAGGAACCAGCCCTGGTCTTCGATGCCGTAAAACGGCGAGTTCCATTTGACTGCCTTGTGCACGCCCGGCACGGTGCGCTCGATGATCGCGTCGAGGCGGCGCCCGATGTCGCTTTTCCAGCCCGGCATGGCCGCGATGTAGGCCTGCACGGGAGCGTCGCCTTCAGCCTTCGCGATCTGGGGGTTGCCGCCTGCGAGAAGGGTCGGTTTCGCGGCCTTGCCGGACTGCAGCTTCGGCGTCGCCTTGCGCGGTTTGGTCGCCTTCGTAGCGCCCCGCTCGGCGGCGGCCTTCGCCGATTTCTCGGACGTGTTGCCGGCCATTGCGTTCACTCCAAGTGGTAGTGTGTAGTCGATGATATCTGATTTTAGAAAGCCGTCCCTGAAGATCAACTTCCGAATCCTGTTGATCTCCGCCCAGACCCGTAAATCTGCGCCCCGCGGAAGGTGGTGCTGGCCAATGGCGGACGGCTCGTCGGGCGTTTCTTCGAGGATGCTGCCTATGGCGGCGCCGAAAGCCTGCGCCGGATCGATTTGTAGAGTCTGCTGTCTACTCGGCTGCAGCCGGTAGCGGTGGCGTCGTGTTGCGGCGCCACTCCCAGACATGCGAGGCAAGCGCGACCGCCACGGCGACCAGCATGGCTATGGCGCCAACCACCGGCAGGCTGCGATAGCCATAACCGGCATTGAGCATGGCAGCGCCGAGCGAGGCGGCCAGCGCGATGCCGACATTGAAGCCGGCAGGGATGAGCGATGAGGCCAGGTTGGAGGCATCCGCCGTCCAGGTCAGGATACGGGTCTGGATCGGCGTGCCGATGGCAAAGCTGAGACCGCCCCAGATAGTGATCGCCACCACCATTGGCACCGGGTACGGGCTGACGGCGTAAATGACGGCAAGTGTCACCGCCTGCATGAAAAGCATTGTGATGAGCGACGGCATCAGTTTCCAGTCGGCGAGCCGCCCGCCAAGGAAGACGCCGATCGTCGCGCCGACGCCGTTGAGCAGCAGCACCCACGGCACCAGAGCCTCATCGAGGCCGGTGACTTCAAGCAGCGTCGGCGTGATGTAGGTGAAGAGGTCGAACTGGCCGATCATCAGCATCAGCATGAGGATCAGCGACGTCCAGACCTGCTGGCGTGCGAGCACGCGAACCTCGCTGCCGAAACTGACGGACTGGCGCGACGATCCCGTCTTGCGCGGCAGTAGCACGGTCATGGCAGCGATGGACGCCACGCCAAGCGCGCACATCACCCAGAACGTCGCGCGCCACCCCCAGACATTGCCGATCGCCGTGCCGGCCGGCACGCCGATGACATTGGAGACCGTGAGGCCCGACAGGATGAGCGCCACGGCCATTCCACGCTGGTCCTGGCGGACCAGGCCGACCGCGACCACCATCGCGACGCCGAAATAGGCGCCGTGCGCCACGGCCACTGCAATCCGCAGCAGCAACATGGAGGCGAAGTCGGGTGCAAGGGCGCAGGCGGCCTGGCCGATGGTGAAGGCTGCGGCAAGGCCAACCAGCAAGGCCTTGCGGGAAATCGTCCTGGTGGCGAGCGTCAACAGCGGTCCGCCGATCGCGATCCCACCGGCGTAGCCGGAGACGAGGTAGCCGGCAGTTGGGATGGAGACGCCGAGGCCATCGGCAACTTGCGGCAGCACGCCGGCGATGACGAATTCGGTGGTGCCGAATGCGAACGCAGCGATGAACAGGGCGATAAGGGGAAGCATGGCGCTGGGAGGCGATCCTTGAATGAGATGGCCTCAAATCACGAACGAGAGCCGCGGGCAATCCAGAAATTGTCGACGCCGCTTTAGGTTTTCTTGATCGGTTCAGGCAGGCTCCGGCCGCATCCGGCAAGCGCTAGATGGTCGTCTTCCTCCCATAGGGAATTTTCAGCCACGCCCGCTCGTGAAAATAATAGAGCAGCGACTTGGTGATGACTTCGGTCAGGCCGATGGCCGCAGCGAGCTTGATGCTGCCTGTCACGACGAGCGAAATGATCATCGTGTCGATGGTGCCGGTGACGCGCCAGGAAAGCGCCTTGGCGAAACTGCGCGAGTGGGTGTCCATTTACTTTTCTCCCGGCGGATTGACCGATCCTTAGAGCGCTTTGCGTTTGGTGGAACCAAAACCGCGCCCCACGTCTTTGTTGAGGCATTCTGTCGGACGCCAAATGAAGGCGTCTGGCTGCAAAATGCTCTAGCCGACCGACGGGAGGTCGCGGCTGGCTCGAAGCAATTGCCGCGCTGATGGTCGGGCAATTGGCTTCCGCCTGCAGGCCCAGTCTATCCCGCTTTCAGCCGCGAGCCGGTGAGCAGGCCGCGTTCCTCGAGCACGGGATAGGCCATCGAGGCGAGCAGTGAGTTGATCTGCTTCAGGTCGCGGATGGTGTCGAGATGGATGGAACTGGTCTCGACGCTCTTGGCGGTGCCGTCGCGCAGCCGCACGAAATGGCTGGCGCTGGTCTCCTTCTCGCGGTCGCGCAGCCGGTCCTTTTCGAGCACCAGCTGGCGGGCGGTCTCCGGATCGCGCGAGACCAGCACGTTGAAGGCAAGCCGTGCGTTGGCGAGCACCGAAGCGTGGAAGGCGCTAAGCTCGCGCCAACCCTCGGGTGTGAACTCCAGCCCGCGCTCGAGCTTCTTCCTGACATGCACCAGCATGTTGCGCACGATGATGTCGCCGACCTGTTCGAGCTTGACGCAGGCGCCGATCAACTCCTGGCAGCGCAGCGCCTCGTCTTCGCTCAGCGGGTTCCTGGTGACCTTGGCCAGATAGAGCTTTATCGCCGCGTGCTTGTTGTCGACGCGGTCGTCGAGCGCGGCCAGCGCCTTGATCTTGTCGGCGTCGGCGCTTTCATAGAGCTCGATGATGCGCTTCAGCATGATCTCGACCGTCTCGCAGACCCGCACCACCTCGCGGGTGGCGTTGGCCAGCGCCTGGCTTGGCACGTCGAGGGCGCTGTCGTTGAGCGCGGAAAGCTCGATGACGTCGAGTGCGTCGGCCGGCGCCGGTTTGGTGCCGAGCGCCACGATCTTTTCCGAAACGCGGTAGACGAGGCCGGCCAGTGGCAGGCCGGCAACCAGGATCAGGATGTTGAAGAGGATATGCGCGTTGACGATCTGGTCGGGCACGGTGGCGCCGAGAAAGGCGACCGGCGGCTTCAACCACATAAACAGGATCAGCATGGCCAGAGAGCCCATGCCGCGCATCAGGAGATTGCCGATCGGTACGACACGCACACCCGGGTCTGCGTTGCGGGTGAGCAGCGGTGCGATGATCGACGAGCCCAGATTGACGCCGAGCACCAGCACGATGCCGAGTTCGGGCGGGATGAAGCCGCGACCGGCCAGCGTCACCATCAGCAGCACCGCGGCGATCGAGGAATGAAACAGCCAGGTGACCAGCGCCGCCAGGAGATAGGCGGTGACCGGGTCGCTGGAAAAGTAATCGACGATGACCGGCATCAGCGTGCTCTGGCGCAGCGGCTCCGATGCCTGGCCGATCATCTCCAGCGACAATACCAGCAGGCCGATGCCGACCAGGATACGGCCGAACTGGCGCCAATCGCGCCGCTCGGTGGCCATGAACATGACAGTGCCGGCGACAAGACAGATCGGCACCAGCAGCGACAGGTCGAAGGTGAGCAGCTTGACCACCAGCGCCGAGCCGATCTCGGCGCCGCGCACGGCAAGCTGGCCCGATATGCCGCTGACAATGCCGGCGCCGGCGAAGGAGCTGACCAGCAAGGTAACGGCGGTGGAACTTTGCAGCGCGATCGCCAGGCCGCAGCCGGCCAGAACCGCCATGAAAGGATTGCGCATGGTGGCGCGCAGCTTGTGGCGCAGCACATCGCCGTAGGCGCGCTCGACGCCGGTCTTCACCAACCGGGTGGCAAACAGCATCAGCGCCACCGCGCCGGCAAGATGCAGCAAAACGACCGAACCGCTCATATCAGGCTCGCAGCCTGACAGGCGCCAGCGATACGGTCACCGTGACGGCAAAGGAGCAAAAGAGGGAGCGAATCAAGGGCATTACAAAGATCGATGCTACTCCGATTAATTTTAGCCGGGTAATAAATTTTGCCTATTCCGGCCGGCTGTTGATGCGCGACAGGGCGTGTCGGAAATGGATGGATCGCAAAATGGTTGCATTGCCGGCCGGCTTCCGGATGACCGCGCGGTCAGTGCAGGCGACACCTTCAGATCCGGTTTGAGTGGAGTGTTGAATTAGCTATTCTAAATATATGAAATCATTACAAAAACGTAATTCTCATGTTCAGTTTCGGTTCATTCTTCGGGCCCTAGGAGTACCCCGTGATGAAACGCATCTTCTTTCCGCAGTCGCCGTCTCGATGCTGGCTGCCACGTCGCTGCAGGGCCAGGCCGCGCCGCTGAACGCACCGAACGCGCCGCGGTCGACCCACAGCCAGGTCGACTGGAAGAAGCCGGACAGGCACGAGAAGAAGCGCGTCGTGGTGAAGAAGAAAGTCATCGTGAAGGGGAACCATTGGCGCAACGGCCAGAAATATTCGAGCTGGAAGCGTCACCAGCCGATCCGCGACTATCGCCACTATGGCCTGCGTCGTCCGGGCCGCGGCCAGGAATGGATCCGCGTCGTCTCCGGCATCATCTTCGGCGCGATCGCCGCGCGCTGACCGTCTAAACGTCGACCGGCACTATGCCGGAATAGGAAGAAGGCGGTCCGCAACGGCCGCTTTCTTTTGCCCTGTGAAAACCGGGTATGGTTCCGCATTAGGAGTCGTCGGGTTTCGCCGGCGTGATTATATGGAGGGCAAACGAGCCGTTCCCGATGCGCTTTCCACCTGCCTTCCTCGACGAGATACGCGACCGCGTGCCGATTTCATCGGTGATCGGCCAGCGCGTGGCGTGGGACAGGAAGAAGACCAACGCGCCGCGCGGCGATTATTGGGCGTGCTGTCCCTTCCATGGCGAGAAGAGCCCGTCCTTCCATTGCGAGGACAAGAAGGGCCGCTACCATTGCTTCGGCTGCTCGGTTTCGGGCGACCACTTCAAATTCCTCACCGAACTCGACGGGATGAGCTTTCCCGAAGCAGTCGAGAAGATCGCCGACATGGCCGGCGTGCCGATGCCGGTGCGCGATGCCCAGGAGGAACGGCGCGAAAAGGAACGCGCCAGCCTGACCGAAATCATGGAAATGTCGACCGCCTTCTTCCAGGAGCGGCTGCAAGGGCCGGAAGGCGCAAAAGCCCGCGCCTATCTGCGCGACCGCGGGCTGACGCCGGCGACGCAGCAGTCGTTCCGGCTCGGCTATGCGCCCGACAGCCGCAATGCGCTGAAGGAGCATCTTGCTGCCAAGGGCGTGCCCAAGGCCGATATCGAGGCATGCGGGCTGGTGCGCCATGGCGACGACGTTCCGGTTTCCTACGATTGGTTCCGCGACCGCATCATGTTCCCGATCCCGGACTCCAGAGGCAAGATAATCGCCTTTGGCGGGCGGGCGCTGGCAGCCGATGCGCTCGCCAAATACATGAATTCGCCCGACACCGAGCTCTTCCACAAGGGCAACGTGCTCTATAATTTCGCCCGGGCGCGCCAAGCGCTGGGAAAGGGGGCGCTGGCAAAGGGGGCGCTGGCCAAGGGCGGCACGGTCATCGCCGTCGAGGGCTATATGGACGTGATCGCGCTGGCGCAGGCCGGTTTCGAGAATGTCGTGGCGCCGCTCGGCACCGCGCTGACGGAAAATCAGCTCGAACTCCTGTGGCGGATGGCCGGCGAGCCGGTGCTGTGCTTCGATGGCGACCAGGCCGGACTGAAGGCGGCGTGGCGCGCCGCCGACATGGCGCTGCCGGCGGTCCAGGCAGGCCGCTCGGTGCGCTTTGCGCTTCTGCCCGAAGGCAAGGACCCCGACGATCTGGTCAAGGCCGATGGGCCGGACGCGTTTCGCGCCGTGCTTTCCGAGGCCCGGCCGCTCGCCGACCTTTTGTGGGTGCGCGAAACGGCCGGCGGCATCTTCGACACGCCGGAGCGGCGGGCGGAACTGGAAAAGACGCTGCGCGAACTGACCAGCCGCATCCGCGACGAGAGCTTGCGCTATCACTACCAACAGGAAATGCGCGAGCGGGTGCTAAGCTTTTTCGGCACCCAGCGTGGCGCGCGCCAAGGCTATCCAGGGGGGCGGCAAGATGGCCGGCCCGGCGGGCGCTTTCAGGGCAAGGGCTCAGCTCCTGGCGGACAGTTCGCACGCGGCGGCAATGCCGGTGGACGCACCGCGATTACCGAAAGCCTTGGCCGCTCGGCGCTGGTCAAGCGCGGCGGCGAGGGGATGTCGGTGCGCGAGGCGACGATCATCGCAGCCCTTGTCAATCATCCGGCGCTGATCGACGAGAATTTCGCACATGTCGAGTTCCTCGACCTCGCCAACACCGATCTGAAGCGATTGCATGCGGCCATTCTCGATGCGATGGCGCATGACATGGCCAACGACCGCAACGCGGTGATCGCGACCATCGAACGGGCGGGCTGCGGCGAGATCTGGGCGCGCGTGGTGGCGCTGATCAAACGTGCGCGGCAATGGCCGGCGCTGGAAACAGCCGGACTTGACGATGCCCGCGACGCCTTCAGCCAGGCGCTCCACTTGCAGCGCAGCGCGCGCACCTTACATAAGGAGCTGAAACAGGCGGAAGCGGCGCTCGCCAGCGATCCCACGGACGAAAACTACCGGCATCTCGTCGAGATTCAGGCGCAATTTCGTGATGTGCAGGCAACGGAAGCGCTGATCGAAGGGTTCGGCGTGTCTTCGGGCAGGGCCGGGCGGGTGTAGGTCGAAGCTTACGAAAGAGTGAAAGTGCAGAACCGTGCTTGCGCGTCGAATCAGCCGCGGCGCTTTAAGTCGGGTAATTGATTCGCTTTTTTCATGCGAATCATGCGAGAGGCGCTTGACCTTCGGGCAGAATGACGGAATCAGGACGATTCGAAACGTTAACCCGTGCCGGCGTCGACGGGAAATGCAGCGATGTGAGGTACCGGTCACTGGACAGGCAGTCAGCCTGCCACAGATACCAGGGTTAATCTGGACTTAACGAGAGATGCAGTTACTGGCCCGGGGAAGCGCGTTCTAGAGCGAGCGCATCTGATTTAACCGGTACGGCAGCTTACGCGGCTTGATCCTTGGCCGCTTGGAGAAAATAAAGAATGGCGACAAAAGAAAAGGAAGAGGTCGAGACCGAACGTGAAGGCGCCACCGATGGCCCTCTGCTCGACCTTTCCGACGATGCTGTCAAGAAGATGATCAAAGCCGCCAAGAAGCGCGGCTATGTCACAATGGACGAACTGAATTCGGTGCTGCCCTCGGAGGAAGTGACCTCCGAGCAGATCGAGGACACGATGGCCATGCTCTCCGACATGGGCATCAACGTGGTCGAGGACGACGAGCAGGGCGAGGAGCCCGAAGCCGCCGACGCGGCTGCCGACGCCGAGGAAGACGCCAACGAACTGGCCGAGCAGACCGGTACCGCCGTTGCCGCGACGACCACCAAGAAAGAGCCGACCGATCGCACCGACGATCCGGTTCGCATGTATCTGCGCGAAATGGGCTCGGTCGAGCTTCTGTCGCGCGAGGGCGAAATCGCGATTGCCAAGCGCATCGAGGCTGGCCGCGAGACGATGATCGCGGGCCTGTGCGAAAGCCCGCTGACCTTCCAGGCCATCATCATCTGGCGTGACGAGCTCAACGAATCGAAGATCCTCTTGCGCGAGATCATCGACCTCGAAGCGACCTATGCCGGACCGGAGGCCAAGCAGGCGCCGGTGGTCGAGCGGATCGAGGAAGCCAAGACCGAGGACAAGCCGCGCCGTTCGCGCGAGGACGAGGACGACATCACCAATGTCGGCGGCGACACGCGCGGTCTGACTGATGACGACGAGGAAGACGAGGACGAAGCCAGCCTGTCGCTGGCGGCGATGGAAGCGGAGCTGCGCCCGCAGGTGATGGAGACGCTCGACGTCATCGCCGACACCTACAAGAAGTTGCGCAAGCTGCAGGACCAGCAGGTCGAGAACCGGCTGGCTGCCGCCGGCACGCTGTCGCCCAGCCAGGACCGCCGGCTGAAGGAGCTGAAGGATCAGCTGATCAAGGCGGTGAAGTCGCTGTCCTTGAACACGGCGCGCATCGAGGCATTGGTCGAGCAGCTCTACGACATCAACAAGCGCCTTGTGCAGAACGAAGGCAAGCTGTTGCGGCTGGCCGAAAGCTATGGCGTGCGCCGCGAGGAATTCCTGAAGGAGTATCAGGGCTCGGAACTCGATCCCAACTGGACGCGCTCGATCGGCAATCTGACCTCGCGCGGCTGGAAGGAATTCACCAAGAACGAGAAGGACGCGATCCGCGACCTGCGCGCCGAGATCCAGAACCTCGCCACCGAAACGGCGATCTCGATCCTGGAATTCCGCAAGATCGTCAACCAGGTGCAGAAGGGCGAGCGCGAAGCCGCGATCGCCAAGAAGGAAATGGTGGAGGCCAATCTGCGCCTCGTCATTTCCATCGCCAAGAAATATACCAATCGCGGCCTGCAGTTCCTCGATCTGATCCAGGAAGGCAATATCGGCCTGATGAAGGCGGTCGACAAATTCGAATACCGCCGCGGCTACAAGTTCTCGACCTATGCGACGTGGTGGATCCGGCAAGCGATCACCCGCTCGATCGCCGACCAGGCGCGCACCATCCGTATTCCGGTGCACATGATCGAGACGATCAACAAGATCGTGCGCACCTCGCGCCAGATGCTGCACGAGATCGGACGCGAGCCGACGCCGGAGGAACTGGCGGAAAAGCTCGCCATGCCGCTGGAAAAAGTGCGCAAGGTGCTGAAGATCGCCAAGGAGCCGATTTCGCTCGAAACGCCGGTCGGCGACGAGGAGGATTCGCATCTCGGCGATTTCATCGAGGACAAGATGGCGATCCTGCCGATCGACGCGGCGATCCAGGCCAATCTGCGCGAGACGACGACGCGGGTGCTTGCTTCGCTTACCCCGCGTGAAGAGCGCGTGCTCAGAATGCGCTTCGGCATCGGCATGAACACCGACCACACGCTGGAGGAAGTCGGCCAGCAGTTCTCGGTTACCCGCGAGCGCATCCGCCAGATCGAAGCCAAGGCGCTGCGCAAACTCAAGCACCCGAGCCGCTCGCGCAAGCTGCGGAGCTTCCTCGATAGCTGATGCGGGTGACGGATAGACAATTTAAAAGGGCGCTGCGGCGCCCTTTTTCGATCGTCGCACAGGGATGTCTCGCCAGACGGTGCGGTTGTTCTTGCAGCACACCTGCTGTGGGAGGATAATCTGCTGTCGGATGCATTTTCTGGGCGACAAACCCGGATGCCCGCCCCGGCGGTGACGCCGTGCTCCGAGGCCCCGGAGGGAGGTGTGCATGACAACCTATATCGTGCTGATCAACTGGACGGAGCAGGGCGCCAAAAATGTGCGCGAGTCGCCGAAGCGGCTCGATGCCGCCAAGAAGCTGCTTGGAGACATGGGCGGCTCGTTCAAGGCTTTTTATCTCACCATGGGCGAATGCGATATGGTGGCGGTCGTCGAAGCGCCCGACGATGCGGTGCTCGCTCGTTTCTCGCTGATGCTGGCGACAGGCGGCAACGTGAGGACGCGGACGCTCAAGGCCTTCCCGGAATTGGCCTATCGCGAGATCATCGCCTCGCTCGGCTGAGGCGCTGCGCGGCTACAGATCCGCGCAAACTGCCGAGTTCCTGATATAGAACGGTCAGGCGCCGCTTGACGGCGCCCGATCCGCTGATCATGAGGAGGAATGCTGCTCTCGCTTCATTTTCTCCATATCCCGAAGACGGCTCGTCGCGGCCAGGCTGGTCCGGAAATGTTGCGGGGCCGAGGCATTTCCCGGATAATCGGCGCAGCCCTTCAACTCGCGTCTCAAAACACATGTCCAAGCCTCTGCTGACCGTCTGGTACAACACCCGTTGTCCGGTTTGCGATGCCGGGATCAGCCGGCAAAAGCGGCGGCTGGTCGAGGCGATCAAGGCCGGGCGGATCACGTTTTGCGACATCAATGCCGAGCCGGCGGCACTGGCCGGGTACGGCGTGTCGCTGGAGGACATCCGCCGCCGGCTGCACGCAACCGAGGCGGACGGCAAACTGCTGGTCGGCGCCGACGTCGCAATTGCCGTCTGGCTGAGAACGCCGGGCGAGGGCTGGCTGGCAACGCTGTTCGGCAATCCCGCCGCGCTGCCGTTGACGCGCTATGCATATGATCGCTTCGCCGATCTTCTCTATGCCTGGAACCGGCGCAAGGGCCGCTGGTAACCGGTATTAGCCAAGCTCGGTGACGAAATCAATCTGGTTGGCACCGTTCTCAGATACATCGTAAGATATATCTTGACTCAACGGCCTCGCCCGCATAATTGAGATATATCGTAAGACATAACTCAAGGAGCAGACATGCACGAACATCATCATTTCGGCGAGCATGCCGAGCGCGTTTTCATGCATATGGCCGGCAAGTTCGGCGGTCGTGGCGGCGGCTTCGGCCCATTCGGCCACGGCATGAGGGGCGGCGGGCGCGGCGGGCCGGGCGACATGTTCCGCGCCGGGCGCATGCTGGCCGACGGCGATCTCAAGCTGATCACGCTGTCGCTGCTGGCCGAGGCGCCGCGCCACGGCTACGACATCATCAAGGCGCTGGAGGAACGCACCAGCGGCGTCTACAGCCCGAGCCCCGGCGTGGTCTATCCGACGCTGACCTTCCTGGAAGAGGCCGGCTATGCCGTCTCGTCGGCGGAAGGCAACAAGAAGGTGTTTTCGATTACCGAGGCGGGGCAGGCGCATCTCAATGACAATCGCGAGATGATCGACCACGTGCTCGATCATCTCGAGCGTTTCGGCCGCAAGATGGCAAAGGCGCGCGAGTGGTTCGGCTGGAACGACGACGGCGAGGATAGCGGACGGCGCGGCCGCGGCCGTTCGGAGAAGCGCGACGAATTCCGCGCCGTGCGCCACCGGCTGCGCGCAGCCCTCGGCGACATCGTCGACGCGCCTGCCGAAAAACAGGCTGAGGCGATCGCCATACTGGAAGGAGCGGCCGAAGCCCTGGAAGCGCTGTCGCGCGGCTGACTTCTGCGGCCGGGTCGGCCCTTGCTGGTTTGCCTAAGGACCGCTAGTGAAATCATCCTGCACCACGCTATGTGATGCAGGATGATTGCCGTTGGAGGGCCCGCCCATGTCTTTTCTGAAACGTCTTTTCGGCGGCGGCGGCGGTGACGCGGGCGAGCCAAAGAGTGGTGCACCGGCAAAGCAGATCGAGCACAAGGGATTTTTGATCAGCGCCACGCCCTACAAGGCGGAAGGCCAATACCAGACCTGCGGCGTGGTTTCTAAGGAAATCGACGGCGTGGTGAAGGAACACAAATTCATCCGCGCCGATCGTTTTGCCGGGCTCGACGACGCTGTCGACATCTCGATCAAGAAGGGCATCCAACTCGTCGACGAGCAGGGCGAGAAGATTTTCGGTTAGCTTGGCGCACGGCGATGTCGCGACATCGGAGCGACGTCAGAAAGCTGTAGGATCCGCCGACGCCTCGTCGGGCATCAGGCGGCAAGTGCAAAAAAGGCAGGCGCCTGGCGCCTGCCTTTTTAGTTCTGGCTACCGGCTGTTCGCGGTCTACGCGGCAGCGGCGACGGCTCCGGTCGAGGCGACCACCGCATCCACCTTGGCGGATGCCTTGGCCAGGGCGGCCGTGACGGCCTCGGGCCCCATGCCGACGCCTTCGATGCGGATGACTTCGACATCGGTCATGCCGATGAAGCCAAGCACGCTGCGCAGGTAAGGGATGGCATGATCCATCTGGACGGCAGCGCCTTCCGAATAGATGCCGCCGGAGGCAAGGACGATGTAAACCTTCTTGCCGGTGACGAGGCCCTTCGGGCCGTTCTCGCCATACGCGAAAGTTTTGCCGGAGCGGGCGACGTGATCGACCCAGGATTTCAGGGTCGACGAGATGCCGAAATTGATGAAACCGGTGGCCAGGACGATGGTATCGGCCGCAAACAGCTCGTCCAGCACGCCGTCGGAAACACCGACGACCTCAGCCTGGCGCGGGGTGCGGGCCTCGACGGGCGTATAGATACCGGTCGAATAGTCGGGATCGATGTGCGGCAGCGGGTTGGCCACGAGATCGCGGACGACCAGCTTGGCCGAAGGGTCGGCGGCAAGCAGCTTTCCGGCAAGCTCGGTGGCGATGTGGGTCGAATGCGAAGCAGCGCCGCGCGGGCTGGAAGTGACAAGTAGGATGGACATGGCCGGGTCTCCAGGATTGGAATGAATTGTCCCGACCTATATGGACTCGCTGACCCATTTGAAAAACCGGTATATTTCATGTATGTTCCATCTAAATATTGGATATAACGATGCAGCCAAACCCGACGCTCGATCAGCTTCAGATCCTTGTCACCGTCGCCGACACCGGCAGCTTCTCGGCCGCCGGCCGCAAGCTCAACCGAGCGCAGTCGGTTATCAGCTACGCCATCGCCAATCTCGAGGCACAGCTTGGACTGAAACTGTTCGAGCGCGAGGGCATGCGCGAGCCGCAGCTGACCGATATCGGTAAGGCGACGCTTGAAGATGCGCGGCGCATGGTCGGCGTGCTCCAGCGCATGCGTTCCAGGGTTGACGGCTATCACCAGGGGCTAGAGACCGAAGTGGCGCTGTCGGTCGATGCGGCGCTGCCATCACCGGTGCTGGTGCGGGTGCTGAAGGCGTTCGAGGCGCAGTTCCCGACCGTGATGCTGCGCCTGCATATCGGCACGCTCGGCCTGATCCCCGATCATGTCGTCAACGGGCAGGCCGATCTCGGTGTTGGCGGCCTGCTGGGCGAGGTCGACGTCCATCTTGGGCGCATCGGCTTCATGTCGATAGTGCTGGCTGCCGCGCCCAGCCACCCGCTGGCGCTGCTGCCGAAGCCGGTGGCGATCGAGGATGCGCGCGAACACATTCAGCTCGTTGTCACCGACCAGTCCGAGCGCACCAAGGGGCGCGACTTTGGCGTCTTTGCCTATCGCACCTGGCGGCTGACGGATCTGCGCACCAAACATATGCTGATGCGCGAGGGGCTGGGCTGGGGCGGGCTGCCGCGCTGGCTGATCGCCGACGATCTGGCCAGTGGTCGGCTGGTCGAACTCGATCTGGAGCCGTTCAGCGAGGTGCGTTCGCCACTCTATGCCATGCACCGGGCCGACCGCAGCCCGAAACCGGCGGCTGCCTGGCTGATTGATCAGTTCAAGCGTCAGCTCCGCTGCTTCAACGAGTTCGAGCCGGGCGAAGTGCCTGAGGAGGAACCGGAGACAGCCCGTCAATCAGCGCCATGAGAACGGCGCGATAGTCCTTGGTTGAAGCGCCGGCCTCGACCGCAAGCGCAGCGCGGTCGAAGGCGGCCGCAAACAGCGCAGTCAGCGCTTCCACCGGCAATTTCACCATGGTCTGTGCGCGCATCGCCGCGACGAGGCCTTCGCGCAGGGTACGGTTGCCGTGGCGGTTGTCGATCTCGTCCATGGCGGCGCGGCCGAGCACGGCTGGCCCGTCGAGCAGCAGCAGCCGGGTGCGGCCGGGTGCGCGCATGGCTGCAAGATAGGCATCGGAGCCGGCAATCAGCGCGTCGCGGGCAAACAGCGAAGGCGGCGAGGCGCGCTCGATCTCTTCTGCCACAGCCGCCGCCTCGTGCTCGACCACGGCGGCAAACAGGGCCTGCTTGTCGGCAAAGTGATGATAGAGCGCGCCACGCGTGACGCCGGCCGCAGCGACGATCTCCGGCGTGCCTGTCTCGGCATAGGATTTTTCTGTGAACAGTTTGCGCGCCGCGGCGATCAGGTCGGCACGCGTCGCTTCGGTGCGATCGCGGTTGGAACGGCGCGCGGATTTCTGTTGCATACATACAGCCTGTATGTTAATAACTTTTGCATGCAGACTGTATGTGATTTAGCGGGAGAAGGAAAGATGAAGACGACGAGCTATTATCCGGTGCTTATGACGGGCGACGTGGCCGGCACGAAAGCCTTCTATATCAATCACTTCAGTTTCAAGCCGCTGTTTGCGAGCGACTGGTATGTGCATCTGCAATCAGCCGAGGATCGCCGGGTCAATCTCGGCATCGTCCAAGGCGACCACGAGACGATACCTGAGGAGGGGCGTGGCCGAACGTCGGGGCTGTTGATCAATTTCGAGGTCAAGGATCCAGACGCGGTCTACGAACGGATCCTGGCGGCCGGCCTGCCGATCCTGCGTTCCTTGCGCGACGAACCCTTCGGCCAGCGTCATTTCATCACCAAAGACCCCAATGGCGTGCTGATCGACGTGATCAAGCCAATCCCGCCGAGCGCGGAGTTCCTGGCGCAGTTTGTTGAAGGGTGACAGGGAGCCTGAACGACGGCCCCTGGCAGGAACTGTCGGCAGAGGTGAGAGGACGGCTCGGGCCGCGTGACCGGGCGGGCATTCGCGGTCTATGGTGAGCTTGGCAACCCTGGGCCCATTCGATGCGTGAAATCTGCCTTGTCCGCGCACCCTCAAACCTTGGCCTGCGCCCGCTGAGGCCAGGTCATATACCGGGGACGTGGCGTGCGCCGCAGGCGTTGACCGAAGCTGGCTTGATCGAGACGCTTTCGCCCGTCAAAGTGGTTGATCTCGATCGGCCCGCCTATAGCACGGAGCCGCAGCCGGGCACCCGGCTGCGCAACGGCAACGCGATACGCAGCTTCAATCTCGAACTCGCCGAAGTTGTTGCCGGCGCGCTGGGGCGAGGCGAATTCCCGCTGGTCGTCGGTGGCGACTGCGCGGTCCTGCTTGGCGCACTGGCTGGCGCACGGCGATCTGGTCCGGTGGCACTGGTCCATGTCGATGGCCACAGCGATTTCCGCCATCCGGGCAACTACGACATCAACGCTTCGCTCGGCTCGGCGGCTGGCATGGACCTTGCGCTCGCCACCGGACGTGGCGAGCCGTTGCTGACCGACTGGCCCGATATCGCAAGCCCGCTTGTTGCGGACGAACAGGTGATTCAGATCGGCGAACGCGAGAACCGCGACCCCGACTTTGCCTGGCCGGATATCAATTCGACTGCGATGACGCTGATCGATGTCTTTGCCGTGCGAGAGCTTGGCGCGGCAAAGGTCCTGGAAAAGACCTGGACCGCGCTGGCGCGAACCGGCTCGCCCTATTGGGTGCACTTCGACGTCGATGCGCTCGACCAGACGGTGATGCCGGCGGTCGATTCACCAGGCAGCCCCGGCATCGATCCCGACGATCTCGTCGCCATCCTCGCGGCGCTGGTGGCGGACCCGCGCTGCACCGGAATGGACATGACCATTTTCGATCCGGACCTCGATCCGACCGGCGAGTTGGCAGTGCTGCTGGTTTCGCTGCTTGGCCAGATCTGTGCGCCGCGATAGTTGTCAGGTCCGCGCCACCGGCATCACCGTGACCTGAGTAATGCCGGAGCGGCGCACCACCGTGCACAGCGTCTCGCGGCCGATGCGCTCGGCATCGAGCAGGCGCACCAGATCGTCGACGCCGGTGACCGGTCGGCCGTCGATGGCGGCGATGATGTCGCCTTCCCTGAGCCCGGCCTTGGCCGCCGGGCCGTTCGCCTCGACGCTGCGCAGGCGCACCGCCGTGCTGGTCGACACCTGCGACAGAAGGGCGGCGCGGCGCGGCAGGTTTGCCGTGTCGGCCGAGACGCCGATGAAGGCGCGGCGGACGCGGCCGAAGCGGATGATCTCCGAAATGACGAAATTGGCGGTGTTGGAGGCAACCGCGAAGGCGATGCCTTGCGCGCCGTGGATCATGGCGGTGTTGACGCCGATGACCTCGGCCGCCGACGACACCAGCGGTCCGCCGGAATTGCCGGGGTTGAGCGCTGCGTCGGTCTGGATGACATCGTCGATCAGCCGGCCGGTGGAGGCACGCATCGAGCGGCCGAGCGCCGAGACGACACCTGATGTGACGGTCCATTCGAAGCCGAGCGGGTTGCCGATGGCAATGGCGATCTGGCCGCGCCGCAGGCGCTTGGAATCGCCGAGCGGCGCGATATCGGCAAAGCTGCCGTCGGCACGCACCAGCGCGATGTCGGTGTCGGGGTCGCGGCCGAGAACACGGCCTTCTCTGGAGACGCCGTCCGGCAGGGTGACGCGGACGCTGCGGGCATCGCCGACGACGTGGAAATTGGTGACGACCAGCCCGTCCGGCGTGATGACGAAGCCGGAGCCTTGGCCGCCGGCGCCACCGATGCGCTCGATGCGGCAGACGGCGGGACCGATGCGGTCCACGGCATCGGCGACCGTTGCCGAATAATCATCGAGCAGCGCATCGTCGAACTGAAATTGCTGGGCGGGGAGGGACATGGCAGGGCTCCGTGTCTTTAGAGCAAGATGAAGGATGCCTATATGTGCGGAGCGGCCGGATCGGCCGCGACCTGACCAGATGGCCAGTCCAACGCCCAACTAGCCGTCAGGCGAGTACCCGCGAACGCGCTGCCGAGCGATATCTGGGGTAGAGCGACGAGCGTCCATTGGACGCTCAAAGTACGCTCTAAGACTTTCAGTTCTCGCATCGTGCTTTCCGAAAATCGATTCCGATTTCGGGCCGATGCGATAAAGACCCAGGAGACCAACATGAGCGACTTCAATCTGAGCGCATTTTCCGACGCCATCGCCGATATCGCCGCCGCAGCGGCGCCGGCGACGGCGAGCTTCGCCACGCATCAGCATCGCACCGCGACCGCCTTCCACTGGCGCGACGGCTATTTCATCGCTGCCGAGGAGGCGGTGGAGGCCGGCGAGGAGATCGAGCTGACGCTTTCTTCGGGCGACAAGGTGAAGGCTGAGCTGGTCGGCCGCGATCCATCCACTGGGACGGCCCTTCTGAAGCCGACAGGCGCGCCGGACGTGCCGCCGCTGGCCAAGGCAGGCACGGTGCGGCCGGGCCATCTGGCCATCGCCGTCGGCAATGGCGACGGTGCGGGGCTCGTCGCATTCGGCACGGTCGGTGAGGTCGGTCCGACCTGGCGCTCAATGCGCGGCGGCACGATCGACCGGCGCATCAATCTGGCCGTCAATGCCGGCGGCCGTTTCGAGGGCGGGCCTGTGCTCGACGCCAACGGCGCACTGATCGGCATGCTGCTGTTCGGCCCGCGCCGGCGGGCGCTGGTCATGCCTTACGAGACGATCGAGCGGGCGGTGGCGACGCTACGCGAGAAGGGCCATGTCGCGCGCGGCTATCTCGGCGCCGGCCTGCACCCGATCCGCAATGGCGACACGCATGGCGCGATGGTGATGAGCCTCGACGACAATGGCCCGGCGAAGGCGGCCGGCCTGCATCTTGGCGACATCATCGTGTCGTGGAACGGCGAGGCCGTGCATGGTCCGCGCGAGCTGATCCGCAGGCTCGGGCCGGACAGCGCCGGCGCGTCGGTGACCCTCGGCGTGGTACGCGGCGGCGAACGGCGCGATGTCGTGCTGACTATCGGCGAAAAGCCGCTGAGCTGAGAAGATCGATGGCAAGTCACGGGATCATGGGGCGGCGGCTGACGGTGCTGATCGCGCTCGATGACGCCGTGCGCGCCGAACACCTGTCGACGACCCTTGCCGCGACCGAGGATCTGCTGCCGCTTGTGGCCGGCAGCGCCAATAGCGGCGACAGAGCCGAAGTCGCGGTCGTCGATGACAATTACCTGGAAAGAGGGGGCCTGGAAGGCGGGGCCAATGATCCAGCGATACCTCAGGTGCTCCTGTCTCAACGAGCGAGCCGGCAGCGGCCGGTCGATACCGTGTTTGCCGTGCTGCCGGCGGCAGCGGACGATCTGCTGGTCGCTGCCGCCGCGCGGCTGGCGGCGGCTGGCTACCGGATTTCGGGCGAGGGCCGCCCTTTGTCCGATCGGCATGACGATTTCGCCTTCCATGACGACGACCTCTCCGACGAGGAGCCGGTCGACGACAGGGCCGAGCGGCCGCCGCTGTCGCCGCGCGAGAGCGAAGTGCTGGCGCTTTTGGCCGAGGGCGCGCCCAACAAGGTGATCGCGCGGCGCTTGAACATTTCTGTGCACACGGCGAAGTTCCACGTCGCGGCGATCCTGATCAAGCTAGGTGCGGCCAACCGCACCGACGCGATCGCCATCGCCATGCGGCAAGGCCTGGTGCTGGTCTAACCTCCGAGCCTACGCAGCGTAATCAACATCCGGCGTGTTGGGCCTTGCGCGGCACGCAACCGCCGCGCAAGGATCACGCCTGTAATGTTGCAAGGGAGGCGCAAGACATGTCGCTCAAGGGAAAGACGCTGTTCATCTCCGGCGGGTCGCGCGGGATCGGGCTGGCGATCGCGCTGCGCGCTGCGAGCGACGGCGCCAATGTGACGATCGCGGCCAAGACCGCCGAGCCGCATCCAAAGCTGCCGGGTACGATCTACACGGCGGCTGAGGAGATCGAGCAGGCAGGCGGCAAGGCGTTGCCGATGTTGTGCGACATACGCGAGGAGGGGCAGGTGGCCGAGGCGGTCGCCCGGACCGTCGAAAAGTTCGGCGGCATCGACATCTGCATCAACAATGCCAGCGCCATCCAACTCACCGGCACGCTGGAAACCGATATGAAGCGCTACGATCTGATGCACCAGATCAACACCCGCGGCACGTTCTTGGTTTCCAAAATCTGCATTCCGCACCTGAAGTTGGCTGACAATCCTCACATCTTGAATCTGGCGCCGCCGCTCGACATGAAGGCCAAATGGTTCAAGAACCATGTCGCCTATACGATGGCCAAATTCGGCATGTCGATGTGCACGCTGGGCATGAGCGCGGAGTTCGCCAGGGACGGCATCGCCGTCAATTCGCTGTGGCCGATCTCGACAATCGATACGGCAGCGGTGCGCAATCTTCTGGGTGGGGCGACAGTGGCGGCGATGAGCCGTTCGCCCGATATCATGGCCGATGCCGCGCATGCGATCCTGCTCAGGCCGTCGCGCGAAGCGACCGGCAATTTCTACATCGACGAGGAGGTGCTGCGCGCCGAGGGCGTCAGCGATTTTTCGATCTATGCGCCTGATGCGACAGGTCCGCTCGCCGGTGACTTCTTCGTTCCCGACGAGGTGTTTGCGAATTCGGAAACCAACATCAAAAGTATCAACTGACGGGCACCAGACGCCGTTCTCACTCCTCAGCCTTGCTGGCTTTGAGCCTCGCATAGGCTTCAGTTCAACACCGAAGCCGGAAACAAAAACCCCGCCGGCGAGGGGGGGTACCGGCGGGGCTCATGTGTCCCGCTGGAGTCGGGACAGGGCAGGGAAGCCCTAGCCAGAATCTGGGGTGGACGACCTCGCGATTCAATGCCTGGTTAAATCGCGACGTACATTCTCCTTCAACCTCGGCTCATTGCCGGAAATTGCCCATCCCGGTGAAACCGGGTGGGCTACGTCTTCCTGTATAGATTCCAGAAACCAGTTCAGGTTTCTGGAATCATTGCTTTTAAGTTGGCCATGATCTTTACGAAAACCGGTTTCCGCCTTTTGCGTCGCTGACCTTCGGTTCGGGACCATGGCCTAATTCGCACTGGCGACCGGCGCCACCAGCGAGGTGATGCGGCGGATGGCGACGCGACGGTTCTCGCGCTCAGGCTCCGGCGTGTCGACCTTGAGGTACTCCTCGCCATAGCCCTGTGTCGTCAGGTTCTCCGGCGGGATGTTGAAGGCGTTGGTCAGGGCTTCTGCGACCGCCTCCGCGCGACGGTCGGACAGGGCGAGGTTCGCCTCCGGCCTGCCGACGGCATCGGTATGGCCTTCGATCAGGAAGGTTTCCGCCGGGTTCTTCTCCAGCAGCTTCTCCATGGCACTGGCGACGCCTTCGAGTTTCTGCACCTCGGTGTCGGGGATCGAGGCTGAACCGAATTCGAAGTTCAGCGTGTCGAGGTCGATGCGGCGGGCGATGTCGCGCACGCGGGCAGAACGCTTGACCTCGTCGATCGAGTAGAGGCGCTGCACCCTCTCCACCGGCGGCTGTTCGAGGAAGGCATAGTAGTCGTCCGGATCCTCGACCTCTTCGGAATCCAGAATGTACTCCTCGCGCGAAATGTCGATCCGAATCGGCGGCAGGTCGTCACCCGGATCACGCCAGTCGCCATAGTCCTCATAATACCGCTCGTCGACATAGCTCAGCACATATTCGCGTCCGTCGGGCGCGATGCGTGAACGCCGGATGACGTCGCCGTAGCGGTTGCGGATGGTGACGATCTGGATTCCGTTGTCACGCTCGACGATTTCCCGGGTGCGATCGCCCGACAGCTCCTCATAGTAGACGTTCCTCGCGCCACGGCGCATGCGCGGGGTATCGTCGCTTTCCACGATCGTCTGGTTGTTGAACTGGAGGATAACGCGGTCGCCGAGTTCCCTGACGACGTCGACCCCTTGCGGACGGGGACGGCGGCGAATGTCCTCGACGTCGGGCACACGCTCAACGCGTTTGCCCTTTTCCTCCGTCACCGGAACCATCCTCTCAAGCTTGATCGCCTGCTGGGCCGTCCTGTCGTCGGTGGGCGGCGGTCCCTGGTCGACCGGAGCCGGCTTCGGGGCTTCCGCCTGCTCGCCGTTCTGCTGGGTGGGCTGACCACCCGCGTCCTGGCCGACAGTCTCTTGCGCGTTGTCCCTGCCGCCCTTGCGCTTACGCCTGGCATCCTTCTGGCTGTCGAACACGGGAGCCGCGTTTGGATCGGACGCTTCGCCCTGGACCGGAGTTTCGCCTTGGGCCGGCGCAGCCTGCTCGCCATCGGCGGGCTGCTCGCCGGTTGTCGGCTGCTCGCCCGTCGCCGGCTGTTCGCCGATAGGCTTCTTGCGACGGTCCTTAGCCTGATCCCGGGGCTCTTCGCCCTCGGCGGGAGCCGTTTGCTGGTCGGTCGGAAGCGGCTCGGCCTGCTCGCCGGCGGGCGTTTCCTTCCTGGCCGGCTGTTCGGATGGTGCGGCTTCGATCTGCTGATCCTGCTTCCGCTTCTTGCGCGGCTTGACCTGCTCGTTGTCATTTGCAGGTGCGGCCTTCTCGCCCGGCGCCGCCTGTTCGGCGGGTTCTTCGGCGGGTGCGGCTTCGATCTGCTGTTGCTGGTCGCGCTTCTTCCTGCGCGGTTTTTGCTCTTCGGCCGGGGCGGCCTGTTCGGCCGGCGCTGCTTCGATCTGCTGTTGGTCGCGCTTCTTCCTGCGCGGTTTTTGCTCTTCGGCCGGGGCCGCCTGCTCGGCTGGCGCTTCTTCGATCTGCTGTTGTTCGCGCTTCTTCCTGCGCGGTTTTTGCTCTTCGGCCGGGGCCGCCTGTTCGGCAGGGGCTGATTCGGTCTGTTGTTGCTGCTCGCGCTTCTTCCTGCGTTGATTGCCCTGCTCGTCCCCGGAAGGCGCGGCCTGCTCCGTGGGAGCCGATTCAGCCTGCCGCTCGCGCTTCTTGCGCGGCTTCTGCTCCGGTTCCGCCTGCTGTGGGCAGCCTTCCGCCGACTCGCCTTCGGGGCAATTCGATTGCGCCAAGATCAAGGGCGTTGCGGTACGTTGCGGCGGTTCGAACGCGGCGCTGCCCTGCAGCGGGAATGCGCCCAACGGCGCGGACGCCATGAGCAGGCCAAGTGCCGTGCCTGCCAGAATCCGTGGTTGGCGTTTCATTAGAAATTCTCCTTTTGGCGTCCCATCCCGGCCCAAACTGTTCATCAACCGGATTGGTTCCGGTTAGCAGGCATTAACGGCCACGAAGGGCGATTGGCCGGCGTTTTGAAGGCGACTTCGTGTCATTCCTATGGTGCCGGCCTATGGTGCTGGCCGGGTTTGCGTCGCCGCGGTGCTTGACCTTGACGCCGGCGGGGGCCACATCCCGTCAATGGAAACGCCGTTCTGGAAAACCAAGACGCTCGAAGCGATGACCCCGGCCGAGTGGGAATCGCTTTGCGACGGCTGCGGCAAATGCTGCCTGTCGAAACTCGAGGACGAAGACACCGGCGAGATCTACTGGACGAGCGTCGGCTGCCGGCTGTTCGACGCCGAAACGTGCCGCTGCTCGGACTATGCCAACCGGCTGGCGCGCGTCCCGGACTGCGTCGGGCTGACGCCGCAGAATGTGCGCACCATCAGTTGGCTGCCCAAGACCTGCGCCTATCGACTGGTCGCCGAGGGCCACGATCTCTACTGGTGGCACAGGCTGGTGTCGGGGAGTGCCGAGACGGTGCATGAGGCCGGCATCTCGATGCGCGGCCGGGTCAGCGCCAGCGAGACCGATCTTGCCGAGCCGGACGACTATTTCGAACACATGCTGGACGACGAGCCTTAGGGCGAGCCTCAAGGCCAGGATCGGAACCGCCTGCGCGACAGGGCATTTTCCATTCGGGATTGTCCAGAACCGGCCACATCGTCCAGAACCGAAAAGCGGAGAAATGCGAAATTACCTGTTGTTGCAACATGAACCCAAAATGAACGGCTGGTTCGTAAAAAGTTCAGATACGCAGGCGCATTCTCCTCCCCATCGGCTCGACCAGGACACATTGGTCGATCAAGACACACCAGTTCGATCAAGACGGGCGGAAGCCTGAACAAGGAGAGAAGACAATGTTCAACACGATCAAGACGG
Source organism: Mesorhizobium sp. WSM4807 (assembly GCF_055811615.1). Taxonomy (NCBI): domain Bacteria; kingdom Pseudomonadati; phylum Pseudomonadota; class Alphaproteobacteria; order Hyphomicrobiales; family Phyllobacteriaceae; genus Mesorhizobium; species Mesorhizobium sp. WSM4807. The sequence goes on along the minus strand of NZ_JBVVQY010000014.1, from coordinate 58,715 downwards.
TTGCCCTTTCGGCGCTCATCGGCCTCGGCACGCTTGCCGCTATCCCCGCCACAGCCCAGGCAGACAGCATCTATCTCGGCTTCGGCAACAACGACGAACCACGCGTCGGCGTCTATACCGGCGACGAGGATGGTTTTTACCGCGAACGCCGCCGCGAACGCGACTGGCGCCGGTCCTGCTCGCCGAACCGTGCCCTCAATAAGGCAGAGCGCATGGGTCTGCGCCGCGCCCGTATTGTCGACGTCAGCCGCCGCACGGTGAAAGTAGCGGGCCGTCAGTATGGCGACCGCGTGCTGGTCGTGTTCGCCAATGAGCGCGGCTGCCCGGTCCTCTACCGGTAAGCGTTCATCTACCGGCAAGGGTGCGGCTCGAAAAACCCCCGGGGGATCAGTCCTCCGGGGGTTTCTTCATGCAGCAAGATCGATGTTGCCTGTTACCCGCGCTTCAGGCGGCGGTCACTTCAACTCGAAAGTGACAGTGACCTGCACCGTGTAGGAATTCTCGCCGGCCTGCACCGGAACCGATTCGCGGGCCGCGTCGAAGGCCTTGGCGTTCATCGGTATCGGCGGCGGCGCGACATTCTGGTCGGTGATTTCCAGCACCCGCCCGATGCTGACGCCGGCGGCTTCAGCCAGCGTCTTTGCCTTGGCCATGGCGTCGGCGACCGCCTTCTTGCGGGCTTCGGTGAGAGTTGCAGCCGGATCCTCGTTGGAAAACGAGATGCCGCCGCCCTGGTTGACGCCGAGCGATACCGCCTTGTCGAGAATCTCGCCGGTTTTGTCGATGTCGCGGATGCGCACCGAAAGCGTGTTGGTCACCTGGTAGGCGATGAGTTCGGCTTCCTGGCTGCCGTCCGGCTTGTTGGTGTAGTTGTAGCGCGGGCTGATCTGGATGCCGGCTGTCTGCAGGTCGCGCTCCTTGATGCCAGCCGACTTCATAGCGGCGATCACGGAGGCCATGGCGTCGTTGTTGGCATCGAGCGCGGCACGCGCGGTCTTGGCCTCGCGCATGACGCTGAGCGTCAGCAGCGCCAGATCGGGGGCCGCGGTCGCTTCGCCTTCGCCGGTGACGACGATGCGGGGCGGGGGCGGCGAATCGGCCGCGCCGGCCATCGCCGGAAACGCGATAGCGGCGGCGAGCGCCAAGGGCAAAAGATGTCTGGTCATAACAATCTCCTTGGTCTTGCGATCCAGTCGCACCTGTCGACTACCGCATCGGCCCAAGAATCGGAATCGATTTCGGAAGGCCCGATGCGTAGATTCAAAGCGTTAGAGCGTACTTTGCGCGTCTAAGTGGACGCACGTCGCTCTAATGTCTGAATATGGGCTGATTTGGACGATCTCGGCCAGCCAGTTCGGAAAGCCTTGTGCGATTCGGGGAAAAACATTAATCCAGCCGCGTGTGGGGCCTGTAGCTCAATGGTTAGAGCCGGCGGCTCATAACCGCTTGGTTGGGGGTTCGAGTCCCTCCGGGCCCACCATAACCATTGATTTTATTGACAAAAAGTGCCCTGGGCCCAAAACGTTTTGGGCCCATTATGGGCCCAAAGCAAAGACCGTGGTCCCGGTTTGTTCCGACTCGATTTGATTATCTGACAATGCGGAGGTTTGCCGGCCGCTTCATGGCGTCACGTTTGGCCTCGCGCTCGTTGATGGCACGAGCAATATCAACCGCGATCCGCTTTTTGTTGGCCTCACGTACATAATCATCTGTTACCGTCATGGAGGAATGGCCCATCGCCTCCATGATGGCTCGCGCTTGGATGTTGCATTCAGCAAGGTAGGTGCCGAAAGTGCGGCGTAGGCCATGGAGCGTGTAGCCGCCAGGAATTCCCGCCTGCCGCGTCCAGTGCTGCATCATGCCCGTTAGGCTCTTTTCCGAAAATGACCTGCCATAGGCGTTCTTTAAGACAGTGCCGCCTTGCGAGCGATCAAGCGGCTCCAGGGCCGCTGCTAGCTTGTCTACGACCGGAATGAACATCTCGCGCCCGCCATGGCGGTTGCGGTTCTTCTTCTGGCGGAAATCAAAGGCCTCGATCAGCACGAGCGAGCCGTCGAACAGTTCGATCTCTTCGGTTAAAAGATCATCCCACTCAAGAGCAGCGATATCGCCGCGCCGATTTCCAAGCCAAAAGCCGAGTGCATAGCAGGTGCGTGCGGCTGTGCCGATGGGATGTCGCTCCTCGAACCTTTCGCGCATCGCGATCGGCCAGGCCGGGTTCCTGGTCGATTTGGGCACTCGCACGCGGATGGACAACGAGGGATCGTCGTGCGGCTTTATCCATTTTTCGACATCGGTCGCGACCCATACAAGCTTCTTGATGGCAACCAGCATGTGTTTGGCGACTGTGCGATTGGTCCTGAAGATGCTTTCGATGATGGCGCGAAGCCGATCCGCGTCGAGAAGCTCCACCGGAGTATCGCGCCAAGTGAGTGGGTAGTTTGGATCGACCCGCAGGTTGAGAAAACGCTCAATCAGTCTTGCATTCTTCTGCTGCGTCGCCTCATCAAAATCCAACCACTCCATTGTCGTTTCAAGCCGGCGCGCGGCATGGCCAAAAGTTTTTGGCAGTGCCCGACCGGGAAAATCGATGATAACCGCATTCTTATGTTGGCCCTGCGTGGCCTTCTCGTAAGCCGCCTCGAACTCGGGATCGCCGGGTTTGCCGGGAAGGCGGATTTCAGGCATGGCCTTTGCGCGGTAGCGATAGATTAGCTTGCCGTTCTTGAAGCGCGAAGATACCCCTGGGTAACTGGCGTCCTTAAATGGACGAGCCATCAAATGCTCCTTTCACGCCCTTTCAGATTTGCCCGTAGCGAAGGGGTTTCGCTTTCGATGGCAACGCGCAGGAGTACCGGGTAAGGAAAGCCTCTTCCTTGCTCTATGCCTTCAAAGGTGCGCTTCGGTATTCCTAGCACCTTGGCCGCGGCTGCGGCAGTGAACCCTTCCTTGGCCCGCCATGCTTTCACGTCTTGCGCAAGTTTCTCATTCTCGTTCACGTCATGCCTTCCGCACAGGCTATCATCGTACTACGTCTGCAGCGTATACGCAACAAGCGTAACTGCTAGCTTTTTTCTAGGTTCCGTTTGCTTCGTTCCAACAGCTCTTGAAGGCCGCTATCTTTGTCCGGCAACGAGGTGAAAGCTATATCGAGGGCTACACGATCCCAGACAGCGCGGCTGTTGATGCGCTTGGGCTGGGGCATCCGCCCATCGGCGACCATCTCGTCAAAAAGCGTCGATCCGACACCGATGTAACGAGCCGCTTCCTCACGAGATAGCCCTCGTGGGGCATACGAGATTGCGTCACTCTTCATGGACGCTGCCTCACTGGTAATCCGGGCGTGTCGGCATCGAAGCGCAAAGCCACATCCTAGTTGCTAATTCGTAGCGAGGAGATCGTGTTGGGCTAACATAAGAAGAGCCTCGTTAAGCGGAAGCGGCCTGACTAGTTCGTTCGGCGTAAACTGGCGGCAACGTGTGAACTGGGGTCATTGCGGCAGGAGAGCAATCCGTGGGGCAAGTCGGCGGACGGCTTTTCGCTGAGCTGGTGGATCAGCAACCCACTACTCCGACGTCGCGTTCGGGGCCGCCAGCAGACGGGCAGCTTTTAGCCAATTTGAGAGAACAGCTGCCCCTCCTGCTCGCTCATTCAGGCGTCTCCACTCCAACTCAAGGCTCAACGCTTCAATTTGCAGGTCCTTCGTCGTCTCCAGGGCCTTATCCTCGGACTTTCACGGCTTACTCCGGCGTGGCTACTAGGCTGTCGGGCGCGAGTGAGTTCCACGAAGCACGATCAAGACCGGCCAAGTGATAACGACCATCCAGCCTTTCCCGATCGATTGTCCGAGGATGTATTCCGGGCTACCGAACGCTATCTGCACGAAGATCGCGCTGTCCAGGACCAGTCCGACGACGGAGCTACTTACCGAAGCGAACCACCATGCCGCGCCTGCGAAGGCTGGTGTTGATGGCCATATCCACGAGCTCTGAGATCAGGAATGCCGAGATAGAGGCGGCAGCGAGCGCCGGCGATGTTATCGCTGCGGCAATCAGGCCGCCGATAAGCACCGCAACAATTGCCCAGCTGATGCCGGAAATACTCTTGGACTATATCTCGAAGCACGAACGACAGGCCCGCGAGCAGAACTCCTGATGGCGCGAGAATGCCTGGCCAGACAGGCATCAAGCACGCACCGTCGGAACACAGGTCGAACCGACGTTGGCTATGCCAATTTGCAACGGGGACGCATGAGATGAACGATATGTACCAGATCCAATCGTAAGCCGCATATTGTCGGCCAGTGATAGGCAGCATCGATCGCGGTCCTAAGGTCAAGCGTAGAATGAGGCGGTATCGACTGTCATATCATCAACGATGGGCTCGCCACCTTCGAAGTGGCCGCGGAACGTGCCCGGAAAGCTTTCCGAGATAGTGAGAGAATCCTCGCCGGCGCGAGGGGCATATTGCAACATGACGTACCAGGTTATCGGCCCCTCGAAATGATCGGGTTCGATCCGTATCTCCTGGTCGAATATTTCCACGGAATCGACAGCAGTTTGGGATGACAGGCTATCGAGTGCATTCCATGCACTGGTTTCAGTCGCATCCGTTGAGCGCACGGTCTGAGCAATCCGCTGCCGTTTCTCCTCGATTGTTGTGTTGTCCATAAGCGTCATCCGATCATAGGCGTTCCGATGCCGATACCTGCCTCATACCGCCATCTCAGTGTGTCGCACAGCCCTGGCAAATCGGGATAGATGTGGCTGTGATCGATACCCAATCTGAAAAGTCGGCGCCTGAACCTTGCGCGCATGTTCGCCGGGATAACAAACCTGTCTACATCCTTTGGCTGCCAAGCTTCGCTTGGCGTGTCGTGCACTGAGAAAAGGCCGCGCTGATTGACGATACGTGATGCTGATCTGCTAGGTATCAGGAAAAGCACGCGGTCGGTCCGGAAAGGAGAGATGTGCCTCTCCGGGTCAACGACTTCCCCCTCGGAAATGCTGTAAGCGTGGACGACTGCGTTCTCCTCCAGCTTGCCGCTTGAAACCGCAAAGAAGCACGCGACCAGCGGGTTGGTGGACCAGTCTAGCAGCCTGGTTGGGAGACCGTGGTGCTGTGCGACAGCCAGCCAATCCCAATCATTGGCGAGGGGCGTCGTCACGAATGGTAGCGCAGCGCGCTGGAAGGCTCGAAAGACGCGCTCCTCGTTGGGAGCATTGTAAATGTCGGGATCTCGGCCAACCGATGGAATGAACTTGTGCAGTTCCGAGCCACAGCCGCGGAACACCCACCTTGTGTGGGATTTCTGATCAACGAACTCCATGAAGCGCATCCATAGCCGCTGCGATTCGCGAACGAGGAGTTCAAGTTGCTCTCGATCCAATCCTTCTGAGGCAGGCCGAAACGACTGTCGTGGGCCTAGATTACGGACTGAGGGCGACTTCACGCTTCTGGCTTTCTCATTGCATGATAGAGCGCGCTCGCGTAGTCGCGCGAGATAATCGCGCCAGGGAACAGGCCGCGAATTTCGTCAGGGTCTCCGCCAGGCCAGAAGATCACAGGCACGATCTTTATCTTTTCGGCAACGCGCTCGACATGGTGGCGCGACGTCCGCGACCCCAAAATGAGCAAATCGAACGCGTCATCGCAGGGCTGAAGGTCTTCCGGCTGCAAAACTATCTGTCGAACAGTGCCATTCAAGTCATGGATCCAAGCTGCAGTCTGAAGGACCAGTGATTTCACCTCATAGTTGCCGACGCCGAGAAGCCGAAGGTTTGTGCCCGTATCGCGTGATCGCTTGCGATCTTCGAGCTGCTCCGAAGGGGCAAGTGGTAGGCGCGCACCTTCGACAAAATAAGATAGCGCCCTCGCCGCATAGTCGGCTGCCTCCACCGCGTTTTTTCTGAGTTCACCCCAGGCATGTGTGAACGCGGTCGCGATGACGTCGCCGGCACCGATACGGAAATAGCTTTCTGCGGCATAGCTTGGGACTCTAAGGGGCTCGTCACCCACGAAAAGCTGCATACCGCCAAGGCCGTCCTTGACAACCACCACCTGGGGTGGGTTCGGCGTCTCGCGCAAAGCGATGACAGCTTCCCGAATAGCTGAACCGTCGACGTGAGGTTGCACGCGAGCCAGTTGGAGGAGTTCTACCTCGTTGACGATCATCGCGAGGCTCTTTGCAGACGATCCGTTCCAGCTGAAGTGCACGCCCGAAGACTGAGGGTCGTAGACTACGCGGTCACCCGTCACCTTGGCAGATCCTTCCATCATGCCAAATCGCAGGATCACATCCCCGTCCGCTTCCAGGTCCTTATTCGGCTCCGGGGGTATGGGCGTCAGCGATCGCTGCAGACTGTCCAGATACTCAAAGACAATGGTCCTCTCGGTTTTTTCGAGCCTTCCCTCTATGCCGAAAGAGTTCAAGGTGGCCTCGACGTCTTCGCGCCAGGCGTCGGGCACGTAAGTATGAAGTGTGACTGCCGGGGAAAGACCACTCGCCGCGACAGCTGCCCTCAACCCGGAGCCGAAGATGCGGTCCCATTCCGGATAAATACAGCGCTCCGAATATGTGCCACCAGCGATGATCATCTGCGACGCACCTGCACGGAGCAATGTGAAGCAGAAACAGACTCCACAATTGCGCTAAAGGATGCACCGTCGTCCAGTGACCTTAGCATTTGCGCCAGGCCACGAAAGCCCGCCAACGTTCCAACGATTTCCCCCGCCTCAGTCCTACAAACGACACTTCGCGCGGTACCGAACTCGTGAATGGTGACTGACAGAATCTGACCTTGTGACAATCGGGAGCTGACCTCTGTCCGGACGCCTATCAAATCGACCCGAATAATGTCCTTGAGATCGGCGTCGGGTGTCTCCTCGATTACTGCCATGCGGCGCATCTGTCTTGGTGAGAAGCCGGCCATCAGTTGCGTTCCCTCACCCGCCCGTAAGCGCGCTCAACACATTCGAGGTGCTTCAGACAGCCTCCGCATCCCCCACATGCATATTCATGGACGTGGCATGAAAACGTGAGCCCAATCAGGTCATATGGGAAACCGGCGGTCTGCAGGAGCTTTACGGTGGAAAGGTGCCTTGCCGGTGCCGAAACGCGCAGGCCACCTTCTTGCAACGAGAGCGTGCGGTCTATGGCTCGCAGAAACGGTGCTCTTCCGTCGGCGTGCTTGTCGGTTGCGACGGCTCCGATCATGATCTCGCCGATCCCCCTAGGCATGAGGCTCATCGCTACCAACGTGATGAGCATCTGGTTGCGGTACGGCCAGAATTCAGCCGCCGCCGCGCCTGTCGCCGCATCCTTCGCGGCCATTGTTCCCGACCCGAGCGCAGACAGATCCGCAGACAGCACTTCGTGCGGGAGACCGATATGGCTGCATAGGGCGGAGGAGGCCGCGATCTCACCTTTCGCAGCGTGCTGCCCATAGTCGATAGTCACGCAAACATCCGGCTTCAGCCAATAGGCAAGCGCCGACGAATCCAGGCCGCCTGAAAGAAGGAGAGCCTTTTTCAAGCCGACGCCCTCCAGACCGCCTCGTACATAGAGGTGCAGAAGTCGTTCGTGATGAAGCAGCCGGTGCCCTCAAGCATGGTAAGGCTTTCCAGCTTCGGCGCCTCCGCAAGCGCGATGACCGGAATCCCACGGCTCCGTGCATAGCCAACTTCGAACAGAGTCCCTGCATCCTCGCCGTCGATCACAGCCAGCACCGCGTCGCAGGCATTGAGACCTTCAAGGTCCTGGTCTGCAATCTGCCGCGCATTGCCATGGACGCCTACATCATGAACAGGTGAGAACGTGTTTGCGCCGAGACCGTGTATGCAGCGAACGATTTCCTCAATGAGCCATCGCTGCGCGAGATTGAAGAACGGACCGGCGACATATATCCGCCCTTGACGCGAATGCGCCGACCGCGGCGTCAGGTCCTTCAGACGTTCCAGATCAACCTGATGATTGCGTGTCGCGACATAGCTCGCGACGGCGCGAGATGCGGTGTCCGCGGCAAGCCTCGGATCGACGCCTTTCTCCCCCCAGAGGTGAGCGAATGTCGCCGAGAAAATGTCGCCTGAGCCGATCTTGAAAATCGGCGTGGCCGCGTAAGATGGGACGATAACACTTCCTCGGTGATCGACGACAAGAGCGCCAGCTGGCCCGCTCTTAACGACCACGACTTCGGCTCCGCAACGCGAAATGAGACTGCGAGCCCCGGCCTCTCCGGTCTCGCCCACGCTGAACCGAAGTTCGGCCTGATTGAGGACGATCGCCAGATGCCTCGCAGTCGAGCCGTTCTCGTGAAATCGCAGGACCTCCGAGGCGTTCTGGGGATCATATGTGACCCGGTCGCCCTGCACGAGGACGTCACCTTCAACGTAGCCGAAGCGCAAGACGGCCTCCCCGGCAGCCGATAGGGATGGAAGCGGCATTTCTGGCGCACCATACAGCTCGGCGTCCGATAGGGGATGGAGATAGTGAAAGGCGATGTCGTTCTCGATTTCGGACAAATCCGCGCTGACACCGAACGATCCCATGCTGTGCCGCACGTCCTCGGCCCATCGAGTGCATGAATAGGCGACCAGGCTCGTTCCGGGCGAGAGTGCCGAGACAGCTGCCGCCGCGCGTCCACCAGATCCGAATATTCGCGACCAGTGGGGTCGGACGCACTCCTCACGATAGACGCCGCCAGCCACAATCATCGTCAGACGCGCCCGCCTCGCACGTGACAGCTACCTGGCCCGATGGCTGTCACCTCTACGCGGTAGTCGACGCCTTGCTTCAGGCAATCGATAAGATCATTGAGATACCGGAATCCAGCCAGCGAGCCGACTACAGTCTGATCTGGCTTGACGCAAACGACGGTGGGGAATGCGGCAGTTGTCAGGAGAACGACCGACAGAACCGAACCGACGTTGAGTCCGGTCAACGCTGATTGGCGCACACCCTCAAGATCGGTATCGATCAAGATGTCGCAAGAGTTGGAGCCTTCCTCGCCGCCACCGCCGCCACCGCCTGATCCAGGCTTCACCCTGGGCGTTGGCGGCGAAGCATCCGGCCCTCCACTGCGGCTCCTGCGACGCCCTCCACCACCATTTCCAGACATCGAATCATCCTCCGCGCAGGAGAGATTATCGTGTTTGTAAAATGCAACCAGCTAATTAAAGATTATCCTCATGTCTCGCCACATGATCGCGTCGAGCAGAGATGCTCTCACCTGGATCGCTTTAGCGAAATCAAGAAATTTGCGTTCAAGAACCTCGTAATCCCGTGGCAGCCGATAGTCTTTCGGGAACAGGCCCATCAGGACACCAGCGCGTAAAACATGTATGTCGAGAATTGCGACTTCATCACTGCCAAGCCAATTGCGGACAATCCAGGAAGCCGTCTTTGGTCCTATCCCCGGCAGTTCCATCAACTGCTCACGCAATACCAATGCATTGTCAGTCTGCATCGGACGTTGACGGATTGCGTTGAGCGCCACGTGAAGGCGATCAGCTCTCTGCTTCGGATATCTATATCGATGCGGCTTGCCATTCACCATGAGCGGGACGCTCAATAGTTTCTCGATCTCTTCTCTCGATGGAACAAGATCTGCAGCGAATACGCCCGCATCGTAGAGATGCTCCCAGGCGGCGCGGTTCAGCTCCATTTTCACGCCGTAGCCACCAAGGAGACAGAAGCCCAGATCGTCGGCCAACGGCGTGCCTTTCGGGCTGATGTAATCTTCAGGATCCTCTTCTTCGTACTCTGCCATCTTCGACCAGTAGGCCGGACTTCCGGCCCAGCCACTCATGCCAAAGGGCACGCCCGGCATGATCTCGTCATCGGCTTTGAACTTCGAAACAGTGGATGGAGTAGCGATCATGCATGGATTCCTATATGCAATGCATATGAGTATCAAGGTTTCCCAGATCGTCCGACGTGTAGAAATCAAGCGGCGCGACACCTCAACTTCACAGGCGAAAGTGGCACACCTTCTCGGCATCAACCAAGGCCATCTGTCGAAGCTTCTTGCTGGGAAAGCCAACGTCACGGGAAAAATGAAAGCTAAAATGGAGTGTCTGCTGAGCGAATGGCCAGGGCAGACAACTGGCGATCCGGTGCTAGAGGCCGCGGTTGTTGCCGCCATTCGCGGATCTCTCGAATTCCGAGAGTTCACGCGGCTGGCTCTCAGAATGCATAACAAGAGGTAGAACGTTATGCACTTCAGCTATCGGGCCGGATCGAGTCGGTACTGGCGGAAGATCACGCGAAAAGCGATGATCGCAGATTAACGGTTCACGGAGCAGACCGACAGCTTTTAGGAAACTGCCGGCGGCTTAAGAATGACCAGAAAGCGGCGCAAAGTTCACTTTCACCTCCCGCCATGCGAGGCTGAATTCGAGTCAGAATGCTTGGCTCTACTGGAAATTTGGGCAGTGTTGATGCGTCCGAAGGCAGGAGGCATCACCCTCTCGAGGGTTCAGTACAATGATATGGCGCTTCAACCACTCTTCGCCCTGGTCATTGGGTCGCCAGACCACAGGTAGCTCAGTTTTAGCGGTCTTCGATCGCCCGCAATTTTCACCCGCGCGTTTTTGCTCGCAAGTTCTTCCAGATAATCAGCCCACCATTGCATCATCTTTACGCGCTCCTCCCAGTGCTCTGCCCGGGCGTAGGCGCGACGAACTTCGTTGTTCTCAACATGGGCCAACTGCCGCTCTATGGCGTCCGGATGCCACTTTCCGCATTCGTTTAGCAGAGTTGATGCCGTTGCTCGAAAACCGTGCGCGGTAGCTTCTTCCTTGCCGTACCCCATACGGCGAAGGGCAGCGTTAAGCGTGTTGTCAGAAATCGGACGCGAGCCTGATCGAACACTAGGAAACAACAGCGATCCACCACCAGAGATTTCTCTAAGTGAGGTCAGGACGCCGACGGCCTGCCTGGAGAGAGGTACGCGGTGCGGCCGTCGCATCTTCATGCGCCCTTCAGGGATGCTCCACATCGAGCTTTCGAAATCGAACTCGTCCCATCCGGCCGCGCGCAACTCGCCGGGGCGGGGAAACAGCAGGGCCATCAGCTTCAGGGCGGCTCGGGTTGTAGGCTGTCCGTCAAATGCATTGATCGCCCTCAGCAAGCCTCCCAAGGCCTTAGGATCGGTTACCGCGGCACGCGGCGTGACGGTCGGACTGACGAGTGCGCCCCTCAGGGCGATCGTCGGATCTATATCGGCGCGTGAGGTTGCGATTGCATATCGAAACACGCTGCCGATGGTGGAGCGCAGTCGCCTAGCCGACTCGTATCGACCGCGAACCTCCACGCTGCGGAGAGCGGCAAGAATTGTGGCCGGATCGATCTCCCGAACACTTTTGTCCCCAAATGCTGGATAGGCAAAGTCGAGCAACCATTTGACCTTGGTGATGGTCCGGTCGGCACGTCCCTCCTTCTTCAGCTTGTCGACATAGTCCTCCGCGATAGAGCGAAAGGTGTCCTCTGCCGAAGCCTTTTGCGACTTACGCTCCTGTGCGGGGTCGATGCCTCGTAGGAGGAGACGTTTGGCAGTATCGCGCGCCTCGCGTGCCTCAGCGAGGGAGATGAGGGGATAGCTGCCCAACGCCAGAAGCTTCTGCTTGCCGCCAAAACGATAGGCGAGGCGCCATAGGCGAGATCCGGTAGGCTGCACCCAAAGCTGGAGCCCGCCACCGTCAGACAATTTCACGAGCTTGGAAACGGGACGGGCAGTTCGGCATCTTACGTCGGAAAGGGCCATTTTCGGGACCTCCATTTGGCTGCATCGATACCATCAGGATCTCCAATACCAGCGAAAATACCAGCCCCCTGCCTCGTTGGACCAATTGCGCCGAAATTCCACAAAACCCGACCATCTGCGCTTTACGCGCCGAAATGAGCAAAGATTTCAGTTACTTGCCGAAACATAAGCGTAGGGGCTTCGGTGAAAGAGACTGTCGGGAGAAGAGGGGATGGTGCCCAGAGGCGGATTCGAACCACCGACACGCGGATTTTCAGTCCGCTGCTCTACCAACTGAGCTATCTGGGCCTGTTCCGGCACACGGGCAGTTCTGCACGCCGGATTTCTTGAAAGCGCCGCAGGCGCCCCTTGAAAGCGGGTGGGTTATAGCACGGGAATCCGGCCTGTCCAGCGCTTAAGCGCTGATTTCAAGCGGGAAACCAGCAGTTGCTCGACGGGCGGATTCATGGGACGCGGTCGAGGCCCGCAGGCTGCTCTGAACAGCCTCATTTGGGAGGATCGTCGTCCGTTTCGTCCTCGTCGTCGCGGGCCGGAATGACATAGGCGCCCTTGAGCCAGCGGTTGAGGTCGATGTCCTTGCAGCGCACGGAGCAGAACGGGTAGGTCTCACGTGCCGATGGCTTGCCGCACTCGGGGCAGGGCCGCTTGGGGCGCAGCGGCGTGACCTTGTCGTCCGAGCTCATGGCCGCCCCGAACTCATGGCCGAGCTGACTGCCATTTGGCATGCACCTTAAAACCCTCGCCGGTCAGCAGCGCCACCGTCTCATAGAGCGGCAGGCCGACGACATTGGTGTAGGAGCCGACAAGCTTGACGACAAAAGCGCCGGCCAAGCCCTGGACGGCATAGCCGCCGGCCTTGCCGCGCCATTCTCCCGAGGCGACATAGGCGTCGATCTCGGCGCGCGGCAGCCGCTTGAAACGCACCCTGGTCTCGATCAGCCGCTGGCGCAGCTTGCCGCCCGGCGTGATCAGGCAGATGCCGGAATAGACCCGGTGCGAACGACCTGACAGCAGGCCGAGGCAATTGGCGACGTCGTCGAACGTTTCGGCCTTGGGCAGGACGCGCCGGCCGACGGCGACCACCGTGTCGGCGGCCAGCACGAAGCTCGGCACATAGTCGTCTTCCGCCTGCAGCGAGGCCAGCGCCTTCTCGGCCTTTTCCTTCGAAAGGCGCTTGGCCAGCGAGCGCGGATGCTCGGCGCGCAGCGGCGTCTCGTCGACACCGGCCGGCAGCACGCGGTCCGGCTCGATGCCGGCCTGCTGCAACAGTTCGATCCGGCGCGGCGAACCCGAGGCAAGCACGAGCTTCTGCAAAATGCTCATCGCGATCCCGGCCGAACTCTGACGATCTTACTTGAAACGGTAGGTGATGCGGCCCTTGGTCAGGTCGTAAGGTGTCATCTCGACCAGGACCTTGTCGCCGGTCAGCACGCGGATGCGGTTCTTGCGCATGCGGCCGGCCGTGTGGGCGATGATTTCGTGTTCGTTTTCGAGCTTCACCCTGAACATCGCGTTGGGCAACAATTCCGTGACGACACCCGGAAACTCGAGGACTTCTTCCTTCGGCATTCGATACCTTTGCTTGGATGGGATTCCCAGCGCGCCGGCCGGAATTTGCGCGGAACCTATATGATAATCGTGCGCTTGTGAACATGCTTAATCAGCGCGGTTTTTTGCCTTCCGGCGCCACAAAACGGCGGCCGATCCGCGCCTTCAGCCGTTCGCGCACCTCGCGATAGGCGGCCATGATCTGCTCGCGCGTGCCGCCGACGTCTGTCGGGTCCGGCATCGGCCAATATTCGACGTCGACGGCAAGCGAGCGGGTAAGCTCGAGCGCGGTGTGATGGGCTTCCGGCGATAGCGTGACGATCAGGTCGAAATAGTCGTCCTCGAGATCGTCCAGTGTCCTTGGGTGCCGTTCGCCCAGCGAAAGCCGGTCCTCGGCCAGCACGGCGTCCACGAACGGGTCGCGTTCGCCGCCGCGCACCCCGGCCGACGCCACGAAAGTTGTCGCCGGAAGCACCTGGCGCGCCAGCAGTTCGGCCATCGGCGAGCGCACCGCGTTCATGCCGCAGAAAAACAGGATCGAGCGGGGCAGAGGGGCTGGCAGCTCAGCCTCGCCAGTGCAGCACGCAGACCAGCGTGAACAGCCGGCGCGCCGTATCGAAATCGATATCGATCTTGCCGGCCAGCCGGTCCATCAACGTCTGCGAGCCTTCATTGTGCAGCCCGCGCCGGCCCATATCGATCGCCTCGATCTGGCTGGGAGTCGAGGTGCGGATGGCGTCGTAGTAGCTTTCGCAGATCATGTAGTAGTCCTTGACGATGCGCCTGAGCGGCGTCAGCGACAGGATATGGGTGACCACGGCAGCGCCGTCCTCACGCGTCACCGCGAAGACCAGGCGGGATTCGGCCAGCGACAGTTTTAGCCGGTAGGGTCCGGCGCCGTCGTCATTGACCGGCTGGAAGCTGTTTTCCTCGATCAGGTCGAAGATCGCCACCGCCCGCTCATGCTCGACATCGGGCGTCGAACGGCCGATCGATTCGTCGAGTTCGACATCGATCAGCCTGGCAGGGGTTCGATCGTAGTCCGCCATGTCAGTCTACATATTCAGCCGTATGGCGACGGAGCGTCCATGCGCGTCGAGGCCTTCCGCCTTGGCCAGCGCGATGGCCGCCGGCGCCAGCGCCCGCAATTGCTCCGGCCCGAGCTTCAGGATTGAGGTGCGCTTGACGAAATCGAGCACCGAAAGCCCGGACGAGAAGCGCGCCGAGCGCGCCGTCGGCAGCACATGGTTGGAGCCGCCGACATAGTCGCCGATGGCTTCCGGCGTGTGGCGGCCGAGAAAGACGGCACCGGCATTGCGCATCCGCGCCAGGAAGGCTTCTGGCTCGTCGATGGCAAGCTCGACATGTTCGGCCGCGATGCGGTCGACCAGCGGCGGTGCTGCCTCGATTCGCGGAACAAGGATGACGGCGCCGAAATCGCGCCAGCTCGCCGCCGCCGTCTCGGCGCGCGACAGGTTTTTCAACTGGCGTTCGACCGCCTGTTCGACCGCCGCGCCGAAGGCAGGATCGTCGGTGATCAGGATCGACTGCGCCGACACGTCATGCTCGGCCTGGGCAAGCAGGTCGGCGGCGATCCAGTCCGGATCGTTGCTGCCGTCGGCAACGATAAGCACTTCCGAAGGCCCGGCGATCATGTCGATGCCGACCGTGCCGAACACCTGGCGCTTGGCCGCGGCGACATAGGCATTGCCGGGGCCGACGATCTTGGCGACCGGCTTTATCGTCTCGGTGCCATAGGCCAGCGCCGCGATCGCCTGCGCGCCGCCGACACGGTAGATTTCGGATATGCCGGTCAGATCCGCCGCCACCAGCACCAGCGGATTGATGATGCCGCCGGGCGCCGGCACCGCCATGACGATGCGCTCGACGCCGGCGACCTTGGCCGGTACGGCGCTCATCAGCACCGAGCTTGGATAGCTCGCCGTGCCGCCCGGCACATAGAGCCCGACCGCCTCGATCGCCGTCCAGCGCGAGCCGAGCTCGACGCCGATTGCGTCCGTATAGCGGTCGTCCTTTGGCCGCTGCCGCTCGTGGTGGGAGCGGATCCGATCACGGGCGAATTTAAGCGCCTCGATCGTCCGCGGGTCGGCCGCATCGTAGGCCTTGGCGATGTCGTCTTGCGACACGGCTATGCCGAGGTCTTTCAGATCGGCCTTTTCGAATTTCTGCGTATACTCGATGAGCGCCGCGTCGCCCTCGGCGCGCACCCGCGCGATGATCGCGCGCACCACGGCGTCGACGTCCGCCGAGACTTCGCGCTTGGTCAAAAGGAACGCGGCAAAACGCTGCTCGAAATCGGCATCGGACAGACGAAGGGTGATGGCCATCTTGTGCTGCTCAGGCTCTGTGGAAGGGGCGTGACGTCGCTTCCCATGCGCCGCCAATGTCAGCGAGCCGCGCCTCGATGCACTCGACATCGAGCATGATCGCGCCGCCGCCTGAAAAGATCAGCTCGACAATGCCGGCCGGCTTGTCGAGCGCGAGGAAGCTGATCGCCAGCAGCGACAGCACCTCATCCGGCGTGTCGCGGGCAATGCCGCTGGTCTTGGCGCCCAGCACCCGGTCGAAATGCAGCACGCTTTGCCGCCGCTCATTGTGCTGGCGGAACAGGCCCGATTTCGCCTCCCAGACGAAGCGGTTCATCGTCATCACGAAGCGCTTGACCGCCGGCATGTATTCGAGATCGCCGACCTTCAGCACGGCGTCCTGGACATGGGCCGAGACGATGCTCAGATCCTGATCGTCGAGCGCGACAAGCTTGAGAAGGTTCATGCGGATTTCGCACCTGCGAAGGTTTACAATCGACTTTCTGTTAGGCGGTCTTGGCGATCCGTGCAACCGCGCCACGGACTCTGACCAGGGCAATCGCTTCAGCTTTGCGCTGTCCCTCGTCGCACTGCCGGGCACTTCGCCCCATGTAGTGACAGTCACTATACGGGGAGAAGATGCCGGCAGGCAGATGACGGCAGCGCCGACCTCAGGCCCGCTACCTCTAACCCGAAATCCGTTCGATCACCGCGCCGCAGCCGGACAGCTTTTCTTCCAGCCGTTCAAAACCGCGGTCGAGATGATAGACCCGGTTGACCGTGGTCTCGCCCTCGGCCGCCAGGCCGGCGATGACCAGCGACACCGAAGCGCGAAGATCGGTCGCCATGACCGGCGCGCCCTTCAGCTTCGGCACGCCGTCGACGATCGCCGTCTGGCCGGACAGCGTTATGTGGGCGCCGAGCCGGGCAAGTTCCTGGACGTGCATGAAGCGGTTTTCGAAGATCGTCTCGGTGATGCGCGACTTGCCCTTGGCCATCGTCATCAGGCCCATGAACTGCGCCTGCAGGTCGGTCGGGAACGCCGGGAACGGCGCTGTCGTCACGTCGACCGGCGCAATGCCGGCGCCGTTGCGCCTGACACGGATGCCGGAATTGGTCTGCGTGATCTCGGCGCCGGTCTGGGAAATCACGTCGAGCGCGGTCTGCAACAGGTCCGCCCGCGCACCTTCGAGCACGACATCGCCGCCGGTCATGGCGACGGCCATCGCATAGGTGCCGGTCTCGATGCGGTCGGGTATCACCCGGACGCGCGCGCCCGACAGCGCTTCGACGCCGTCGATGGTGATGGTCGCGGTGCCGGCGCCGGAAATCCTGGCGCCCATGGCGTTGAGGCATTCGGCGAGGTTGACGATCTCGGGCTCGCGGGCGGCGTTTTCGAGCACCGTTTCGCCCTTGGCCAGCGAAGCCGCCATCATTAGCACATGGGTGGCGCCGACCGATACTTTCGGGAAGACGTAGCGGTTGCCGACAAGACGGCCGTTCCTGGTCTTGGCGATGACATAGCCGGTGTCGACGTCGATATCGGCGCCCAGCACCTGAAGGCCTTCCAGGAAAAGGTCGACCGGGCGCGTGCCGATGGCGCAGCCGCCGGGCAGCGAAACCTTGGCCTCGCCCATGCGGGCGAGCAGCGGGCCGATCACCCAGAACGAGGCGCGCATCTTCGACACCAGCTCGTAGGGTGCCGTGGTGTCGACGATGTTGCGGGCGGAGAAAGTGATGGTGCGCGAGTAGCCCTCCTGCTGCTTTTCGCGGCGGCCGTTGACCGAATAGTCGACGCCATGGTTGCCGAGGATGCGGATCAGCTGCTCGACATCGGCCAGGTGCGGCACGTTTTCCAGGGTCAGCGTGTCGTCTGTCAAAAGCGAGGCGATCATCAGCGGCAGCGCGGCGTTTTTCGCGCCGGAGATCGGAATGCTTCCGGCAAGCTTGTTGCCGCCGACAATTCTGATGCGATCCATGGAAGAGCGTCCCCTCGGCCGAAAGGCCGGTTTTCAATCGGTTGAGTCCGTTGTGGCCGGTCTAGACCATTGGCCGGCTTGGTTCAAGAAACAGGATTCCCGCCCCGTGGCCAGCCTGTTGATATAGGTCAATCCTTTTGCGTTTCCCCTAAAGCGCCGAGCCCGTCCGGCCGCTTGTCGGCGTCGCCGGTGCGCCGCGAGCGCGACTGCGCCTTGCGCTTCTGCAGATTGGCGCGCAATTGCTCGGCAAGCCGGCTCTTGCGGTCGGCCTTTTTCGATGGGCTGTCCTTTTTCGACGAACCGCCCTTGTCAGGTGGACCGCCCTTGTCCAGTGGAGTTGTCTTGTCGTTCATGGTTCCGTCCCGGCTGACGATTAGGGCGACGTGCGTCCGCTTGGAACGCACAAAGTACGCTCTAACACTTTTGAATCTCCGCATCGTGCTTTCCGAATACCGATTCCGATTTTCGGCAGCTGCGCCAGCCCGCTGTTCAGGGATAGCCAACATTGTGGCGCCGCCATGTCCGGGAAACCCGTCGGGGCGGCCATTCACAGATGGCTTGCGCTTGGCCTTGCGCTTGCCGGTTCGATATGGCAGAAGCCCCGCCATCAGCGGCTGCGGTAGCTCAGTGGTAGAGCACTCCCTTGGTAAGGGAGAGGTCGAGAGTTCAATCCTCTCTCGCAGCACCAGTCTATCCCGTTGAAATCGCTGAAGTGTTCTGCGACGAACCAGCCTGCAGCGACGGGAGCTGCCATTGCGCGCGGAAGGCGTAGACCGCGTGCTCGTGGCCCGGCGACGATTTCAGGCTCTTCGTCCAAAAGCCCAATCAGCCAAACGATCGACCGAGATCACGCCGGCGCCGCGTGTCAATACGAGAAGAAGCAATGACGCCCACAGCAGGTGCTCGGCCCAATTCTCGGGGAAAACGAAGATCTGGATCACCGAAACGATGGCGAGCAGCATGAGCGCGCCGAGGCGCGAGAACAGCCCGAGAAAGAGCAGCACCGAGCCAGTGATCTCGGCGGTCGTCGCCAGGGGCGCGGCGATCGATGGATCGATGAACGGCAGATTGTATTCGTTGGCGAACAGCTGCAGCGTTACCGGCCAGGATGCGAGCTTCGTCTGAGCGGACTGCCAGAACACATGTGCGACTGCGATTCGGGAAGCGAGCTGAACCAGTGAAAGCGGAATGCGTTCGGGTAGTTTGATAACACGCCTGTAGAAGCCGACAAGGCCAGCCGGAGTGAACGAAGAATATTCTGGTATCGCAGTCATGACTGTCTCCATCAGTTTGCAAGGGGATGCGTCGGGATCCGGACATCAGTGACGAGCCCGTCGCCGAACAGACGCACGAGCGCGGACACGAGATCGAACGCCGGATCGAGAGCGAGGGCGCGGGTTGTGGCGTGTTCCAGGCCGAGGCCGTGCTTCAGGGAATGCCTAAACGCGAAATTCGCTCGATCAAGGAGAACCAGGCGGACACTCTCACCGGCCCGCCACAACGCCACGCGTTCGGGACGCCTTTCCCAGGCGCTGTGCTGGTCGACCGCCGTCTCCTGCTGATGGGCTGTCCATACGGACAGGATCAACCAGTGCGAAACGATCAGCCGCAGGGATGGCTGCAGCACGATATCGGGCGAAGGCCCCAGATCGGTGCCGTCATATTCCGAGAGGGGGCGGGGTGGATGCGAAGCCGCGTCGAGCGCTTCGGCAATGGCCCATTCGAGCCGCGCCGTTTCAGCCACGACCGGCATATCGGAAAGCGTGTCGATGGTTTTCAGGAAGCGTGGGAAGCCGGCGCCATAGCGCGCCAGCCGGGACTCCACCGGCGGATGGCGTCGAATGAACTCGCTCGCCACGAAACGAAAGAAGCGCTCGTCGACCAAGCGAACCGTGACGGGAAAGACCGCCATCAGCACTGCGGTAAGCGAACTGCGCGTGTTGTTCTGGTAGATACGCAGGCGGGCCAATGGATCGGCCTTGCCGGCGGTTAGCATTTTCGCGGTGACCATTGGCTCTATGGCGAGCACCGAGCGCGCCATGGTGGTCTGCAGGTGTTCAAGCGGCAGCATGGTATCCCCTCTCTATTGGCGGCATCGCCGCAGGCATGGCCGGTCCAGCCTTGGCGGCAGCAAATGCCGCAAGCACGGGCATGCCGCTCCTCATGTCACTTTCGAAGGGGAGGAGGTTGGATATCGGCCGGGGCTTGGCTGTCGTAGTTTGTCTCGCGGCCTGCTTGCGGTTAAACATGATCGAAGCGGAGAGCATGTCGGCCCACATGGCTTCGCCCAGCAGCACATCGAGAACCGGGACATCGGTATCCCATTCGATAAGCGTCGGGCGCGGTCCGAGCCGGTCTATGGCATGATGGTAGAGCGTCCAGACGACCGGCGGCACGCGTGAGCCATGATCGTCGATAAGCACGGTGTCGGCTCCGACCTGATTGGTCGCATGGCCGGCAAGGTGGATCTCGCCGATGGAATCGGCCGGCAGCGCGTCGATGAAGGCTTTTGCATCATATTGCAGGTTGTGCGCCGAAACCTGCACATTATTCACATCCAGGAGCAGGCCGCAGCCGGTCCGTGTCACGAGTTCGGCCAGGAACTCTGCCTCGTTCATCGAGGAATCTGCAAAGGCTAGATAGGCGGATAAGTTCTCGATGAGCACCTGTCGCTTTAACGCGTCCTGGACGGTCTCGACGTTGCGTGCCACCACCGCCAATGCCCCCTCGTCATAGCGCAGCGGCAGCAGGTCGTTGAGATAAGCCCCGTCGGCTACGCTCCAGGCGAGATGCTCCGAGACGAGATCTGGCTGGAAGCGCTCGCAGACCTTGCGCAGCCGCTCCAGATGATCGCGGTCCAATCCCTGTGCGCTGCCCAGTGACAGCCCAACGCCATGCACCGACAGCGGATAGATCTGGCGCAGCCTCTCCAGCGCCTCTACGCCGGCGCCGTCTCCCATATAGTTCTCGGCATGCACTTCGAGCCAGCCAGCGGAGGGCCTGCGGGTCAGCATCTCGCTGATGTGGGGAGAGCGAAGACCGATGCCCGCGGTTGCGGGGATCGCGAGGGGTTGAAACGCACGGCACATCGGTCTGCTCCCTTCCAAAGGGGTTGGCTCGAAGTCTGGATCGCTCAGGCTTTCGGCTTGTCGCTGCCGCCGGTGATCTTGGCGCAGCTGCCGGCAGGCAGGTAAAGCCAGGAATCCGGCTGGTTGTCGGCGGTCGCGGTGCCGGCACAGGAATGCGTTGCGGTCTGGCAGTCGTTCTGGCCGGCCTTGACGACGCCGTAGCATTTCTCGAAGGCGAAGTCGGGCTGGGCGGCGGGGCCGCTGTAGGCGGCCGTGGCGGCCAGCGAAGTGGCAGCCGCGAGGGCCGATCCAATGAGGGTTCTGGTGTTGATCACAGTCGTGTCTCCTGGTTGCGTTTCGAGGGAAGACTGACCCTGCGGCCTGTCTGCAAGCAGTGTCCCTGATCAGACGGCCGAGCTGAAATGCTGTCTCGGCATGGATTTGATACGCGGTCACTATGTTGAAGGGGCCTCAAGCAAAAAGCCCTCCGGCGGGGAACCGGAGGGCTTGGCGCCTGAATTCGTGAACAGGGCGAAGCAGGCGCGGCTAGGCGGGAGGGAGGCGCCTAGACGTATCGGTTTTTGTTATCGACGGCAGAGCGTTCGCCCACAAAGAGGTGATCGCCCAGAAGCCAATCATCGGCTCTTTCCCGCCCTCTGTCACGCATGTCGGTCAACTCACCCCAGTCGGTCCAGGGTCTCAAGAATAGCGCTGCGCCAGCCCGGTGCCGACCGTCGAAGATAGTGTGAATCTGTGTGGGCTTCATTGCACCATGACCGGCGGCGAGGCGACAAGCCCCGCACGGCGTCATGGACGTGGAGGGCTTGCTGGCGATGATTAGCCGATGACCGCCTTCAGCCAGCTGGACCGGTGGTAAACCCGAAAGGTCGCCGTCGCCCCAATAGGTGTCGCCGTCGATCTCCACGGCCGGGAAGAGGAATGGGATTGTGGCCGCCGCCACGATCGCGTCGATCGACAATTGATCGCTGGTGAAGGTCTTCACAGCATCGGTGCGGGCATTTGAAGCCAGGATGCTGAGTTTCACCGGGCAGCTATTCTTGCGAATCTCCGCAATGTCGATTGACTGTTCCAGAATCGATCTCAGCGGACTGGCTGTATCGGCTGCGAACATCGATGCGTGACTGACGCGTCGCCAGAAGTTGGTAAGCGCCGTCCGTGCGCCACGCCGATCGCCCAGAGCCAGGCCATAGGCCAGAACCGCCGCCTCCATCGCACCGAAACCGGACGCAGTGATGTTGCCGAAGCAAAGGCCGTGCTCATCCAACAGGCGGTCGAGCACGCCCCAGACAAATGCACCGTGTGCGTCGCTTGTCAGGACAATGTCGATGAGTTGCCCGTCGTCCACCGCAGGTCTTGCGCCGGCAATGACGGCGTTGTTGTTTTCAGTTCCGGTCTGGACATGCATCTTTTTGGTCTCCATCCCAAAAACGCCGGCCAGGGCGTCATATGGAGAGACTGCCGCATCATCCCCTCAGGGCGAAATGCCAAGGTAGCATGAACTCCATAGGCAGATTGCATTGGCTGCAATTCCGCGCGGCAAGGTTCGTCCAAGCAGGCAAGACAACGCGATCTTGTCCGATCTGACACCGGCGCCCCGACGGCGGCTTGAACAACTTCCAGCGTATAGAGGGTGCGTCATGAGAATTCGAACTATCTGGCTGGCGGCGATTGCCATCGGTCTTCTTGCCGGGGTGGCTTCTGCAGACCCCTTCAGCGACCTGGCGGCGTTGCCCACCTTCTATACGGAAGCGGGGTGAAGACGATGAAACCGATGACCAGTTCAAGAAGGGCTTGGTCCGCCATGCCAAAGCACAATCGAGTCACGATGACCAAGGCCTGCAACGCCCCGGCAATGAGCAAGCCCCATGCCGCATTCTGCGCCAACATCCTGGCGTTCGGCGGCGCCAATTAGCGGTTGTGCCGCCAAGCATCCCTGGGATGCAGAAGCGGCATAAACTCCATACGCAGATGGCATTGGCGGGTTGGCGGTCGATTGCAGCAACGTTTCGTCTCGGCAAGCAGGAACCGCAGGTTTTTCGATTGCTGTCGATCATTACCGCGGCCGTCGATGGGACGATCGCCCAACCTCAGAGAAGGATCATGCCATGAATTTCAAAGCTATCTGCCTCAGCGCCTTTGCCCTTTCCATTCTCGGCAGCGTCGCGTTTGCCGGGGCGCTCGACGAACCATCCAACATGCAGCCGTTTTACGCCGATGCGGGCATGAAGACGATGAAGTCGGACAGAGAGTTCAAAGCAGCCTGGAATGCGATGTCGAAGGACAAGCGGAACGCGATGAAGAAGGAATGCAACGACGCGGCGATGAGCAAGCCGTATGCCGAGTTTTGCGTCAAGGTCCATCAGCTTGGCGGCAACAGCTAGTCGCCGCTTGACCTATTTCGCTGCAATAAGAGCATGATGGCGAGCAAATGCTCGCCATCATTGTTTTTAGGTCAGCCTGAGCGACGCTTTAGCCGTAGCGAAGCGATCCGCACCTTGACCTCAGAAGGCATCATGACGGGCCGTTATCGACTTTATAGCGGCAGTGCATTGGCATGACGGGACGCTTTGCGACAGGCTCCGAAGCCAGCATATGAACCGTATGCAGTTCGGGGACAATCGGCATGGACATTCATCACATCCGCTATTTTCTTGCTGTCTGCGAGACACGGAATTTCACGCGCGCTGGCGAAAAATGCAATGTCACTCAACCGGCGCTGTCGCGCGCCATCCAGCAGCTTGAGGAAGAGGTCGGCGGCCTGCTTTTTCGCCGCGAGCGAAACCTCACCCATCTCACGGATCTAGGTGCTCTGCTGCGACCCCGTTTCCAGCAGATCCTCGACGAACTGACCGGCGTTCGGCAGGAGGCATCAAGGTTTCTCTGTCTGGAAAATGCGAACCTCAAGGTTGGTGTCATGTGCACCATCGGTCCGCGCCGGTTCACCGGGCTGCTGGCCGACTTCAACAGACGTCAGCGGGGGATCCAGCTCCAACTGGTAGAGGGCGTGCCGGCATCGCTTTCCCAACTGCTCGAATCAGGCGAGATCGACGTCGCCATCATGGCATCGAGCGACAGTTTTCCGGAACGCTTCGACGTGACGCCGCTTTATCGCGAGCGCTTCGTCCTGGCATTTCCCAACGGCCATAGATTGGCCCGCAACGACAATGTTTCCATTTCCGAACTCGACGGTGAAAACTATCTCAGGCGTCTCAACTGCGAGTATCGCGATCATCTTGCCGGCCTGTGCAACGATCGGGGGGTGAAGCTTAGGATCTCCTACGCCAGCGAGCGCGAGGACTGGATCCAGAACCTGGTGTCCGGAGGGCTCGGAATCTGCTTCATCCCTGAGTTCAGCGCGGTGATCCCGGGCTTGCAGGTCCGGCCCGTCATCGACCCCGAAGTCTGGCGGGAGGTGTCCCTCGTCGTTGTGGCGGGACGTCGGTTCTCGCCCGCGGCATTGGCCTTCATAAACAGTGTGAAGGCGCATGGCTGGCCGGAAAGTGCCATACCTTTGGCACCCCACAAGACAGCGGCCTAAAGCATAGTCGAAGAGTTTTCATTCTCGCGGCATGCTTTCCCGCGCCTCCTATGTGTCGGCACGAATGGATTACTATAGTTTTCAGGTATCGAATTGAGAGCCAGGCAGCATTTCTCTTTCTTTGCGGATCTCGTCACTCTCCTCCTCATGCCCCGCCTCCCGCGTTTGGGCACCGACAAAGGAGAAACAAGATATGGCTTCCAAAGCAATCGCATTCAGCGCGCCACTCAACGTGCTAGCGCTCGGCCTTCTTTCCGCAACCGCGGCGTTTTCCGTCGCACCGGCTTTTGCAGGAGACTGCCCAGCCGGCCAGGCCGCGACCGTTGACATCCAGGAGCATCCCAGCAAGTCGGTTGGCGTTACCGATGATGTCCTTTCAGCCATCGATCTGAGCCCGAAGGGCGAGGCCTGGAAAGGTAACATGCTGCGCCTGCGCAAGCTCGTCGTGCAGCCGGGGGGTGTCGTGCCCTGGCATGAGCACACCGTTCGTCCGGCCAACATCCTCGTCGTCGAGGGTTCGATCACCGAATATAGCAGCACCTGCAAGGTGGGGATCAAGCATTCGGCTGGCGACGTGAGCGTCGAATTCGGACAGCTCGCTCATTGGTGGAAGAACAACGGCAAGGTCCCGGCGGTGCTCTATTCGGCCGACATCCTGCCGCCGGAAATGCGCGAAGATCACACGATGTGAGCCACGCGTTGCGGTGACCGTTTCCTAGCATCAGCAACTGAAAGCGCGTCCTCGGGTAATCACCTGGGGACGTGTGGCCAAGGAGCCTCGTTATGGTGACAACGACGGAACAGACTTCCTCGACGCGGCTCCGCATCGCTGCCGCGGGCAACTGGCGCTTCGGCATCATCGCTGTGATCGCGTTCCTGACACTTGTCGATCTCTTCGCCACCCAGGCAATCCTGCCTTCCCTGGTGGTAAAGTTCGGTGTCAGCCGCGCCACGATGGGCTTTGCTGTGAATGCCAGCACTTTCGGCATGGCTGTGGCCGGCATTGCGGTGGCGCTTTTTGGCAGGAACCTCGATCGCCGCAACGGCATCTGGATCAGCCTTGCGGTGCTGGCGATACCGACTACGCTGCTGTCACAAACAGACAGCATCGTCGTCTTTGCCCTGTTGCGTGTCGTCCAGGGCTTGTGCATGTCGACCGCGTTCACGCTGACGATGGCCTACCTGGCCGAGCATTTTTCCGCGCGGCAGACGACAGGTGCGCTTGCGGCCTATGTAACCGGCAATGTTGCCAGTAACTTCTTCGGACGGCTCATGTCGGCCGCCGTCGCCGATACGTTTGGCATCTCCACCAATTTCCTGACGTTCGCCGCCCTCAATCTGATTGGCGCCGCACTTGTCTGGTTCACGCTGCAGAAGACATCCGCAATGATGCGCGCCGACGCGATAGGCGAGCCTGCCCGCGCGGCCTGGAAGAGCCCGCTGAAGAACGCCGAGCTGCGCGCCTGTTTCGCCATCGGCTTCCTGATCCTCTTCGTCTTCATAGGCACTTTCACCTATGTCAACTTCCAGCTCGTCGCCGCCCCGCTATCGCTGTCACCGATGGCGTTGGGACTGGTGTATTTTGTCTTCCTGCCTTCCATGCTGACAACGCCGCTCGCCGGGCGGGTCGCTGCGGGCCTCGGCCCAAGGATCGGCATCGATGCGACGCTTGCGCTGGCCATCCTGGGTTTGCTACTGCTGCTCACGAGCAGCCTTCCCATTGTTCTCGGCGGGATGGCGCTGGTCGCCATTGGCACCTTCCTGGCGCAGGCAATAGCGACAGGACACGTCAGCCGGACCGCCTCGCGCGACCGCGCCGCTGCAAGCGGCATCTACCTTGCTTCCTACTATGCAGGCGGGCTCGCCGGCAGCTTCGTCATTGGACAAATCTATGACCGGATCGGCTGGACCGCATGCGTGGCCGTGCTCGCCGCAGTCCTCGTCGGCGCGATCGCGGTCGCGCGGTCGTTGAAGTCGCCGACCGCCTGACGATCGGGAATTCGTCGACTGCAAGGCGGCTTATCTAAGGCGGGAATGAATAAGGATATCAATGCAATAGCCAAAATCCATGCAACCCACAAAACCAAAGGAGACTGACATGACCACCTACCTGAAAACCTTGATTGGCTGCGCCGCCATGCTGATGGCGATCGTCGTCCCGGCTGCCGCTTCGGATGGCGTCGTCACGGTGAAGAGCGACTATTCCATCGCGGAGACAGTTGCCCGCATCAAAAAGGACGTCCTCAAGAAGGGCATCAAGTTTTTTGGCGTCATCGACCAGGCAAGCCTTGGCCAGAACGCCGGCAATGATGTCAGGCCGTCGCGGCTGGTGATGTTTGGCAATCCGGCGCTCGGCACGACCTTCATCACGTCCAATCCGCAAGCCGGTCTCGACTGGCCGGTGCGCGTGCTGGTCTACCAGGCCGCAGATGGTTCAGTTTATGCCGCCTACAGCGATTTCGACTGGATTGCCAAGCGGCATGGAATTACCGACCGCGCGCCGCAGTTCAAGATGGCGACCGAGGTCATTCAGTCCGTGACCTCGACGATCAGAAAGAACTGAGGGTGGACATGTGCCAGAGAGCCGCCGCCCGGGCATGCGAGGCCGGCGCCGAGCTGATGATCTGACCGTCGGCTATCGAATCCATGTCTCAACGGCATTTCCGCTGCTTCGAGCGGTTCGCCATACTTGCTCCAGAACTCAAGACTGGGCGCGGAAGCCCGTTGCTCGCAGCCGTTTGCCGGCACTTCCGGTCGCAGCTCCAACCGAAGGAAACAACGATGCTCAGAGGAAAGACAGCACTCATCACAGGGTCGACGAGCGGCATCGGCCAAGGCATCGCCGAGGCCTTTGCGGCCAAGGGCTGCAATATTGTGCTCAACGGTTTCGGCGATGCCAAAGAGATCGAGAAATTACGCGCCAGGATTGCTGCCGACCATAGGGTCACCGTTCGCTACGACAATGCTGACATGAGCAAGGGCGGGGCGATCACCGCGATGATGGACAAGGCAATCGCCGAGTTCGGCGCCGTCGACATCCTCGTCAACAATGCCGGCATTCAGCATGTCGCGCCGATCGACGACTTTCCGATCGAGAAATGGGAGGCGGTCGTGGCGATCGATCTGATGTCGTCGTTCTACACGATCCGGCGCGCCCTGCAGGCGATGAAGGAGCGCAAATGGGGCCGCATCATCAACGTTGCGTCCGCTCACGCCCTTGTCGCCTCGCCATTCAAGTCCGCCTATGTCGCCGCCAAGCATGGGGTCGCCGGCTTGACCAAAACGGTCGCGCTGGAAGTCGCCGAGCAGGGCATCACCGTCAATGCGGTTTGCCCCGGATACGTCCTCACCCCGCTGGTCGAGAAGCAGATACCGGACACAGCCAAGGCCCGCGGCATCACCGAGCAGCAGGTCATCAAGGACGTGCTTCTGGCGGCCCAGCCGACCAAGCAGTTCGTGACCGTGGCCGAGGTTGCGGCGCTCTGCGTGTTCCTGGCTTCGGATGACGCCGCCTCGATCACCGGTGCGATCATGCCGATCGAAGGCGGCTGGACCGCCCATTGAATGCGGCAACGAGGAGCGAAAAGACAATGAACAAGATCACGCAAAATCCTTCGACGTCGGAACCTGCGCCGGAGGCCGGCCGTGTGGCCGATGGTTCCATCCAGCGCCAGACCGTGTTGGTCCTCCAGGGCGGTGGCGCCCTCGGAGCCTATCAGGCCGGCGTCTATCAGGCGCTCGTTGAAGGCGGGATTGAACCGGATTGGGTCATCGGCACCTCGATCGGCGCCATCAACGCGGCATTGATTGCCGGAAACGAGCCGCAAGACCGCCTGCCGAGGCTGCGCGAGTTCTGGGACGGCGTCAGCCGAAGCAGCCCGTTCGATGAGTTTTTCCGGATGATGGTTCCAAGCAACATCTTTGCCAACATGGGCACGGTGATGCACGGCATACCGGGGTTCTTCGAACCGAACCCAAGCGCCATGTTCGGGGTGAATCGCGAAGTTGGTGTGGAGAATGCATCCTACTACACCACCGATCCGCTCAAAAGGACTCTGAGCAACCTGATCGACTTCGATTATCTCAATCGGCGCCACACGCGGCTGACGGTCGGCGCGGTGAACGTCAACAACAGCGAACTCAAATATTTCGACAGCCGCGAGATGACGCTGTCGCCAGCGCACATCATGGCATCGGGCGCCTTGCCCCCGGCGTTTCCGGCGGTTTGCATCGACGGCGAGCCCTATTGGGACGGCGGCATCTATTCCAACACCCCCATTGAAGTCGTGCTCGATGCCCGGCCGCGGCGCGATGCGCTGATCTTTGCCGTCAACATGTGGCAGCCCCGCGCCACCGAGCCGAAATCGATCTGGCAGGTAATGGGGCGGCAAAAGGACCTTCAATACGCCAGCCGAGGCCGGAGCCACGTGGCCCGGCAGGAGCAACTGCATCGTCTTCGGCACGTCGTTCGCGAAATGGGAAAGCTGGTCCCCGAGGAGCGGCGCGAGGATCCGATGTTCAAGGAACTCGCGTCCTACGGCTGCCCTTCGGTCATGCACCTGGTTCGGCTGCTTTCACCGCGCCTCGATGGCGAGGACCACACCAAGGACATCGACTTCACGCGGGCAGGCATCCGCACGCGCTGGCAGGCAGGATACGACCATGGCGAGCGCGTGCTCTCGGAGAGGCCGTGGGAATGCGACGTCGACATGCTGCAAGGCATCGTCGTCCACGAATCGCAAGAGTGATTTTTCAAGCGCGGCGAGACCGAGGAAAGTGACGGAGAATACCAATGCAGATCATCACTCCGGGAATACGACTGGTTCCGGAAGCCGTGCTCGCCAACAACGCTGCGCTGTTCCGCACGATACCGGAGACACCATCCCATGCGGATAGCTCGCTGCATCGCGTGGTCATCGTTGGTGGCGGTGCGGGTGGACTGGAACTGGCGACCCGCCTCGGCCGCAAGTTCGGCAAGCGGCGGCTTTCCGTCACGCTCGTCGACCGCAATCGCATCCATGTCTGGAAGCCGCTTCTGCATGAGGTCGCCTCAGGCGCACTGAGCGCATCCAACGATGCGGTGGAATACATCGCCCACGCCAGTCGCCACCACTATCGATACCGAATCGGCGAGGTCGTCGGCATCGACCGCACCAGGCGCCAAGTCTTTGTCGCGCCAAGCTTCGATGACGATGGCAGGCAAATCATTCCGCCACGTGTGCTGGGCTACGACACGCTGGTGCTGGCCGTCGGTAGCGTCAGCAACGATTTCAGCACGCCAGGGGCGGCCCGCCACGCAATCGCGCTCGATTCGGCCGATCAGGCCGCCCGATTCAACAAGCGCATGATAGACGCATGTCTGCGCGCCAATGCGCAATACGAACAGCTGTCGCCAGGCCAGCTCCATTGCGTCATCGTCGGTGCCGGAGCGACCGGCGTGGAGCTGGCCGCGGAGTTGCACAAGTCGATGCGGGAAATTGCGTCGCACAACCTCGACAACATCGATTTCGAAAGACTGATCCGCATCACCATCGTCGAGGCGGGGCCGCGCATCCTGCCGGCTTTGCCTGAGCACCTGGCACGCGCTTCAGCACGCTTGCTTGTCGATTTGGGCGTCCAGATACGGTGTGGGACCAAGGTCACCGAAGTGACGGAGGACGGCGTCAGGCTTGGCGAGAAGCTGTTTGTGCCGGCCGAACTCGTCGTCTGGTCCGCCGGGATCAAGGCGCCGGATTTCCTGAAAAAACTCGATGGCCTCGAGACTGACCGCATCAACCGCCTGGTTGTGGATGAGACATTGCAAACCAAGGGCGACGAAAACGTATTTGCGATCGGCGACTGTGCGAGCTGTGTCCTGCCCGATGACGACAATCCCTTGCCGCCGCGCGCCCAGACAGCCCATCAGCAGGCTGATCATCTGGTCAAGGTGATTGCCGCGCGTCTCAACGGACGGGCCGCACCGACATTCCGCTACCGCGACTACGGATCCCTTGTTTCGCTTGCCGACTACGGCTCGTTCGGCAACCTGATTGGCGGACTTAGGATTGAAGGTCTGCTCGCCCGGCTGATGTATCGCTCGCTCTACAAGCTGCATCGCAAGGCTGTGCACGGGACCTTGAAGACCGCGCTGGACACGATCGCCGGGATGCTGGCGCGTCACACCAAACCCCGAGTCAAACTGCATTGAATCCCGGGAGAGCAAGACGGTGGAAAAATACGATGTGGTGATCCTCGGCGGCGGCAATGCCGGCATGGGCGTCACGGTGGCGACACGGGCAGCCGGGCTCTCGGTGGCGATGGTCGAAGCGCGGGATCTCGGCGGCACCTGTCCCAATCGCGGCTGCACGCCGAAGAAGGTGTTGGTGGCGGCAGGCCACGCGCTGCACGAGATCGAGAGGGCGTGCGAGCACCGGATCACGGTTGCCGCCCCGCGCCTCGACTGGGCCGCATTGATCGATCGCGAGCAGGCGATGGTCCGCGACATTCCCGATCGCCTGGCCGGCGTGATGGCGATGCGCGGCGTCGACGTCATCCACGGCGAGGCGGCATTCGTCGGCAGCAATGCCGTCCGGGTCGGCGAGCGCCAGCTTGACGCCGCCAGCATCGTGATTGCCACCGGCTCAAGGCCAAGGGAGCTGTGCTTTCCCGGCGCTGAATTGATGACGACCTCAGATGACGTGCTGAGCGACCGTGCGTTGCCAAGCGATGTCGTGTTCATCGGCGGCGGCATCATCGCCTTCGAGCTCGGCCACGTCTACGCCCGCGCCGGCGTCAGGGTCACTATCCTCGAGGCGCTGCCGCAAATGCTCGGCGGTTTCGACCCCGACGCGGTGGACCAGATCCGCGGCGAAAGCGAGCGCATCGGCATGCGCTTGCTAACGCTCGCCCTAGTGAAACGGATCGACCGAGTCGGCGAACGCCTGCGCGTGCTGTTCGCCAACGACAACTCCGAGCATACCATCGAAGCCGATCGCGTCGTCAATTGCGCAGGGCGAATCGCCAACACTGACGGTCTTGATCTCGGCGCGGGGCACGTCGCACACCGTGACGGCCGTATCGAAATCGACGCGTTCCTGCGCTCGCGCTCGAACCCTGCCGTTCATGTCTGCGGGGATGCCGTGTGGAACTCACCCCAGCTTTCGCCGATCGCTACCTATGAGGGCCGGATTGTCGGCCGCAACATCGTCGAGGGCGCGAAGCACCAGCCTGACTACAGCCAGATTCCATCCTCGGTCTACACCGTGCCGGCGGTGGCCAGTGTCGGCCTTACCGAGGCCAAGGCCGCCGAGGGCGGACTGAGAATCAAGGTGCAGGTCAATGACATGCGCGGCTGGCTGTCGGCCAGGACTTATGCCGAGACCGTGGCGTGGTCGAAGATCATCGTTGGGGTTGAGAGCGACCATATCCTCGGCGCCCACGTTGTCGGACATGCCGGCGAGGAGTTGATCCACATCTTTGCACTCGCCATGCGGCACGGCATCACCGCGACCGATCTCGCCGATAATCTCTACGGTTTCCCGACATTCTCGTCGGACATCAAGAACATGATGTGAGCCAGTCCACGGTGGACATCGCCAGCTGCGACCGCGAAGGAACGGAATGCGTTTGGATCATGATTATCATGAGAAAATGGGTTGTTCGACAGAGCGTCCTCGGGGCTATTCGGCACCGAGAAATGCGGAACTTTGCATATGGCTGCAGTTGAACAAGTCATCACATTCGAACAGGCGGTGCAGGCGGCGATCGATCTCGACGCGCCGCTCAGCGAACGGCTTGCGGTGATCGCTGCGGCAATACGAAGGCTCGACGCCAGCTACGCAGACGCGGCCGACCGCATGGTGATGCGGCTGCAGGACAAGGGGGCAGGCGCCACGGCGCCTAGGCCCGGCGATGCCATGCCGGCCTTTCTGCTCCCTGACGAGGACGGCAGATTGGTAAGCCTGGCCGGCGTCCTCGCGAATGGGCCGGTGGCGATCACTTTCCTGCGTGGGCATTGGTGCCCCTTCTGCCGGTTGAACGCGATCGGCATCGTCGAGGTGCAGCAGGAGATCGCTGCCTTGGGCGGCCAAGTCGTGGCGATCACGCCGGAGCGGCGAAAGCTCTCAGCGGCCCTGAAGAACCGGGTCGGGGCTGAGTTCCCGTTTCTGACCGACATGGACAATGGCTATGCACTGTCGCTCGATCTGGCGATCGGGATCGGCGTGGAAATGCAGCAACTGCTTGGCGCCGGCGGTGACGACTTGCCGAGTTACCAGGACAACGCCGCCTGGCTTCTGCCGATCCCCGCCACTTTCATTGTCGGCGCTGATGGCATCATCACAGCGCGTTATGTCGATCCCGACTACCAGCAGCGCATGGAGATCGAGGACCTGGTGTCCGCGCTCGAGCGCGCTCGCTGACTGCGAGAGGCCGACCGAACGTTGACCAGGTCGAGCATCGTCCTGGGCGGGGTGGCGGCGATTTCTGGCATCTGAGTGACCCGCATTACTTTGACTCATCGTTTCCATGCGAAAAAGGCATCGTCTCGCGAACCTTTCATGAATCTACGGCATGGACGTTGGCTGGCAGTAGGCTACACTGCGCAGAACTGCGAATTTGGAGTTGCCTTCATGGCTGCCAATGAATTGGTCGTGAAGCTCGAAGAGGCCGTCCAGGCTGCGATCGCGCTTGATGCGCCGCTGAACGAGCGGATGGCGGTGATCGCCAATGCAGTGCGCTCGCTCAGCACCACCTTCGCTGAAGCGGTCGACCGGATGGTGCAGCGCCTGCAGGACCAGCGTGCGGGCGCGATGGCACCGGCGCCCGGCGATGTAATGCCGCCGTTTCTGCTCCCCGACGAGAACGGCAGGCTGGTCGGCTTAGCCGAAATCCTGCAAAAAGGACCCGCCGCGATTTCTTTCCAGCGCGGACACTGGTGCCCTTATTGCCGGTTGAATGCGATCGGCATGGCTGAAGTCGAGAAGGAAATCACTGAATTAGGCGGCCAGTTCGTGGCGATTGTGCCCGAGCGGCGCAAATTCACGACGACGTTGAAAGAGGAGGCGGCTGCATCCTTTCCCTTCCTCACCGACATGGACAATGGCTATGCGCTGTCGCTGAACCTGGCGATCTGGGTCGGGACGGAAATGGAAACGCTGATCGGGGGCGCCGGCTGGGATGTGCCCAGCTATCAGGGCAATGCCGCCTGGTTCCTGCCGATTCCGGCAACCTTCATTGTCGGCACCGACGGCATCATCACAGCGCGCTACCTTGATCCCGACTATCGCCAGCGAATGGAAATTGACGACCTGCTTGCGGCTATCGAGCAGGCTCGCGAACCCCAAAGGTTGACCAGTCGGTTGCGCGCAACAGGTTGAGCAGCGTCGTGGCGACAGGCGCACGCTGCCGGCCCGCTACGCTATAGGCGGCCACGGTTCGGGAAATATGGATATCGCGCAATTTGAGCCTGCGAACGTTGGGTGAGCGTGGCGCAGTCATCGAAACAAAGCCTACCCCAGCGTTGGCCTCCAGCAGCGCC
Organism: Mesorhizobium sp. WSM4807; assembly: GCF_055811615.1. NCBI lineage: Bacteria > Pseudomonadati > Pseudomonadota > Alphaproteobacteria > Hyphomicrobiales > Phyllobacteriaceae > Mesorhizobium > Mesorhizobium sp. WSM4807. Next base: position 24,955 of record NZ_JBVVQY010000014.1, on the reverse strand, counting down.
AACAGGTCATGGTCCGTTTCGACTTCATGTGCCGCTTCATGCGCAAACCCATTGGCCTTCAAGGAGCGGGACAGGTCTTCGCTCGTCTCCCAATCGACCCGGCTCAGTATCGGCTCATCAACCAGTTGACTCAGCGCGACATCGGCTTCGTTGCGTCTGCCGAGCGGGTGCTCTGAATTGACCACCAACTCGATCTCCTCATCGAACAACGGCCACGTGTCGATCCTGTCCCAGGCCTGCCCGAGCGGGCCGGCGATCGCCAGCTCGGCGTCGCCATTTTTGAGCGCCTCGACCACGATCGTCGGAGCGCCGCGGCTGATCTTGAGGTGAACACCTGGGTAGGCACGAAAGAGCTCGCTAAATGGCGATATCATCAGCGCTATGTTGATGCTGTTGGAGATCGTAACGTTAAGTGGCGCAACATCGCTGCTTTTGACAGCCTTGGCGAGTGACTTCGCAGAACTCGCCGCGTCGTAGCATTGCTGCAGGAATGGCAGCATGCGGCGACCGAGCTCGGTCAGATGCGAATGCTGACGCTCACGTCGGATGAGCTCGCCACCAAGCTCATCTTCCAGATTCTTGATGGCGCGCGTCAGCGCCGGTTGCGTAACGTTGCACTCTTCGGCTGCCCTAGTGAAGTTCAAAGTGCTGGACAGGGCCAGAAAATAGCGGACCTGCTGCATTTCCATGAACCTTCGCCCCCTCAGAAATCCGATTCGTCAGCAATAGCTAATTTTCGCCTATGCTAACGCAACAAGGGGCCGAGGCAAAGGGAGGAGCACGTTTCCTCAGATGTTGGCCGATTTCGACTTACTGATTGAGATCATTTAGATGTTCGTCACAATGTTACAAAGTTCATTGCAAGTTATTGATTTCATTGACACGAATTAGAGTTCAATCCTCTCTCGCAGCACCAGTTACCAAGGCTTTCTAGAAGGGCTTCGATGCCGCGCTGTGCCCAGCTGCGCAGGGTTGCGCGCCCCGGTTGTGGCACAAATCCGGCTCAGTATGTCCGCTAGGTTTCTGCCGCTGAAGAAGCGAGCGCGCAGGGATGCGCAAAGGGGGCCGGATCGACTGCTGTCGGGGCCGTGTCTCTGTTTTAAGTTCGGCCACCGGGTGGCGAAGGTTTTGCCAATCGCGCGTTTGAAGCCTATGCTTCGATATCGGCCGCCAGTGCTTCGGATGCAGCCGACAGTGAGAGGGTACGTGCTCTTGCCCGTCCGGGAGAGAGCCGTGCCCCAGTCCCTTCCTCGCAATCATGTATTGAAAGCTCTCTCCCCAGAGGATTTCGCGCTGCTACGGCCGTCAATGCATCGTGTCGAACTTGGTATCAAAGCCCAACTGGAGGTTGCATATCAGCCGATCAAGCATGTTTATTTTCCAGAGATTGGTATCGCTTCCGTGGTCGCCACCATGACTGGAGGGCGGCAGAGTGAAGTCGGGATCGTTGGCTACGATGGCATGACTGGCGTTGCCGTCATTCTCGGCCAAGACAGCTCTCCCAATGAGACCTATATCCAAGTCGCAGGCAATGGCTGGTGCCTGCCGGTTGAAAATCTTCGTCCTGTGATTGCAGAAAGCCAGTCCCTTCGCGCGTCGCTGCTTCGCTATGCCCACGCCTTCCTTGTCCAGTCGTCCCGGACGGCACTCGTCAACGGCCATTCCAAGATTGAGGAACGGCTGGCCCGCTGGTTGCTGATGGTCCACGACCGGACCGAAGGAAATAAAATCAACCTGACGCATGAATTTCTGGCGACCATGCTCGGCGCTCGGCGCCCCGGGGTTACCACCGCCCTCCAAATGCTAGAATATCGGGGGCTGGTTCACGCCAGGCGCGGCGAGATCACGATCGTCGACCGGGCCGGAATGATAAAGCTCACACATGGCGCGTATGGCGACGAGGAGCAACGTCACTTCGGCTAATGCATGTCGGGCAAAAGTGTGCAGCGGTTTTGCGATAACGACATGCATAAAAACAACGACCTAAGGCGCGTCGCATGAGGCCCCAAACGCGACGCGCTTTAGCCTCCGCCTGATTGTCCGATATCAGACATAAGCTTGAAGGCCGCCGCATGTTAGACGAAAGTCGTATTGGCTGGCAGGGAGGAACTGTTGATGAGCAACACTTTTCACACAGTCACGGTTGAAGGGGCGGCGGAGGCCTATGTCCTTTCCAGAGGCAAGGCTCGGTATCTCTCGATCGCACAGGCGATCCGCGCCATTCGAACACTCATGCCGGCTTGCAAGGCCACCAACCACGAGTTGGAGGAGATGCTGGCGGCAGCATGCGTGGTTCACGGCGTGCCCGTCGCTTTCGACGCCAAAACAGCCGACGGCCTAGAACCACGGCTCCATTCGTAGCCCGGAAATGTCCGCGCTGGTGCACAAGCCAAGTTCATTGGATGTTCGGCAAGCGATTGTCCGCTACCTGATCGATAATGTCGACAATCCGAGCGTTTCGATATTCGAAGTGACCAGCGCCGTGAGGAAGATGTTTCCACTTTGCGAACTCACGGATTGGCAAATTGGCGATCTCATTGCGCGAAGCGCCATCGAGGCGGGATTTGCGATCGATTTCGATGCGGCCCCCTAGACGCCTGTAGCAGCAGTGTGGCGTTACGGTTTCGCGCAGTCGCCTCGGTCTCCCACGGCGGAACCAGGCTGGTGGATCACATCGTTCGGGGCAGGGGCCGCAGGTTCACAGCCTGCCATTTCGGATCAGCGAACGCGCCCGCTCACGGCTTGGTTTCTTCCTGAGGAGGCGCGTTTGGGACCGGACAATCAGGGTGTGGCCATTTTTCACACGGAGAAGGCTTGTCGCTAGCGTCGCCATAACGTTCCACGAGTTTTGCGAATCCGTAGGCGAAGGCGGCAAGAAGCGCCAGGATAACCACTATTCGAGCGGCCATACGGGATTGTAGCAGGATCCTGCTTAGGATTGACCCCAGCATCAGTTCGCGCTCGGCTGCCTGCCCGTCACTTTTTGCGAAACTTGTTTGTCCCAAGCATAGTAGAAGGCGGCCATGATGCAGGGCAGCCCGATACCGATCAACAAAACAAACCGACCCCACCCAATCAGTGGAACCAAGAATTGCTCCGCACCGTTCAGGTAGCAAGCAACCCGTGGCGGCAGCAATCAAGCACCGCAGCTGAAGGTTGCTCGGAGGCTAATATGGGAAAGCAACTTACATCGGCTGCGGCAGGCATCCTTCTGCTCGTTGGTGTCAGCGCCGCCGCCGCTCAGGACGTCATTATTCAACCCGAGCAGGACATTGTGATCCGCGAATACGTGAAAAAGAAACCGGTGGCATCACTCAGCCTTCCCGGCGTGGAGCTCAACATCGGCACAGCTTTGCCCGAAACAGTCGAGCTTTACGAGGTGCCGGACGTTCAGTACCGCTACGTCGTCATCGACGGCCGAACCGTCCTGGTCGATCCAGGTACACGCAAGATTGTGAAGGTCTACGACTGACGTGACCCCTCACGCTGAAGCCCGTCATACCGAAAGGTGCGGCGGGCCGGCGCTTTCTCAGGCTCGGCTTGGGTCTCTTCTGTGACGACTTCGACAGGGTGAGCCGCGAAAAGACCGAAGCTCGTTGAGACGGGCGACGTCCTTCGTGAGGCTGGTTAATCCGTGCATCAAAGGTGACCCAATGACCGCTGAGATAGGCTTGCAACCGTGCGTTGAAATCCATGGGATGTGGCATCGGCGGTATGCCGATGTCGCCGAGATAGCCGGTGCAGTATCGCGCCGGAATGTGCATGCAACGGCAGCGTGATTGCTAGATGTGCAAAATCACGACCGACACCGGCGAGCAACCTCCGGATTGCCGCGAACCGAAATACATTAGAAGTTACTAATTTTTATTGATGCCGGTTTCCTTCATCACCTTGACCTCCACCGTCATGCCGAGAAAGCTCGACGCGCTGCCGCAGTAGCTTCCGGAAAGAGGAATGGCTTGCCCAGGATGCCTGGCCACAGCCACCCTGATCAGATCCCGGTTGCCGACAATGCCATTGGTGGGGTCGAACTCGACCCAACCCGCGCCAGGCAAATAGACCTGGCACCAGGCATGTGTGGAACCGCCGCCGAGGACAGAAGCACTGTCGCGGTTCGGCACATAGACATAGCCAGTCACAAAACGCGCGGCAAAACCGAGCGAACGAACCGCTTCCATCATGAACAGGGCAAAATCCCGGCATGTGCCTCGGCGCAGGTGCAACGTCATGAGAGGCGGCTGCGTCCCCGATTCAGTTCGACGGGAATACACGAAGCTCTCGTGGATGGCGTAGCAAAGCGTCATCAGCAATTTGCCCGTCTCGGTGTGCCCTTTGGCACTCACGAACTGTCGTGCCCATTTGTCGATCTCGTCGCCGTCATCGAGATGATGGCGCTCGATGGTTTGGGTGAGGTCGGTTGCCTCATCCGGATCATAGGAAAAGGGATAGCTGAGCGCTGCTTCATCGATACGGAAATCAGGCGCATGCTGCGGCGTGTGATCGAGCCGAATGTCTGTCACGAAACGCAGTTCGTCACCCGAGCCCTTGAAGTCGATTACCGCAACGCAGTTTCCGAAAACGTCATGGATCCAGCGAACCTCCTTCGGCTCGGGGTCCACGAACAGGGCGTGATCCAGAAGTCGCTGATCGAAACTATCGCGCGGCCTGAACATCAGCCGATGCTCGCCGAACGTCACCGGTTGCGTGTAGCGATAGACGGTCGTGTGCTTGACTGAAAAGATCGGCATTGGCTTGCGTCGACCACCTGCGATATCAGCGCAATCATATAATCTTTTTCGATGTGCAGCAGACAAAATGGGGGCTTCCGCCTCGCCACGGCCGCATCAGGCCCGGTAGGCCTTTTGCAATCTCCAATTGGTAGACTCTCTCAATGCCCCGGAAGTTAATCGTTGCGCCCAAGGAGGGGCCAAGGCGAGGAACGTCGCAAACGGGAGGAAGCAAAATGAACGAAGACTACGATCTGGCCATAGACCACGACAAGCCTTACGAAATAGCTGCTTTCGCAAAAAAACACGGCCTTACGCTACGCGCTGCCGAGCTGATTCTTTTCGCCTATAGCCCGTCCCGAGCGGCGTGCGATACTGCCGCAACGGCTTTTCTCACAGCCGTCGCCGCACAAGCCAAGCGACAATCGGCGCGCTAGCTCTCGTTCCGAAAACCCTGGAGCGACGGGTGGCGCAGATCACCCCGCCTCCGTCGCCTACACATCGCCCGCCGCTCATTTCGGAGCGGCAGGCTTGGACGGTGTCAAGGCTGCGCCGATCGACTGCGCAGCCTTGGTTCTGAACGCTCAGGTGAGGCTTCTGGACCAGTCGTCTATCTGGCGCTCTGCCTCTTCCTTGGCGATGCCATACCGCTCCTGAATACGTCCTGCGAGTTGGTCACGATTGCCCTCGATGCGATCAAGGTCATCGTCGGTAAGGTCACCCCATTGCTCCTTGGCCTTGCCTTTGAACTGCATCCATTTTCCCTTGATTTGATCCCAGTTCATGAATTCCTCCTTTGTTGTCTAGAGGAAATGCAACTGGACACCACATGTTCCCGACAGCTGATCGCCCATGACGATTATTGCCCATGACGATTATCATTGGCGACGCAGTAAGAGGCCGCCGGCCGGAGCCAGCGGGCGCAAATTTGGAGCAGGATGGGAACGATCCGCGTCTAGAAACCACACTCGGCAGAAACGTCCCTCAGCCGGATCAGCTGGCGCGCGCCAAGGCGATCGATATGACGTTGTCTGCATCCGCCCCCGGTAGATCGAACAGCATCGGAAGTTGGCGGGTCATGGCCATTTCAACGATCAACTCTTCGATGGAAGCCGTCGGCAGATCGGTCTCGACACTGTTCGAGATCATCGAGGCAAGCTTGTGGACTGGCACGGGTGCCGACTTCGCACGGTCGTCGAGCAACCTGCTGATTTCGATTACAACGTCTGCGTCAATGCTCTTCGGCAATTCGCGCATGGCTTTTCCTCCCTGCTCATATCATGCGCGTGCCAGAGGGCTGAGTCTCGAAAAATCGACGTACGGGCTTAACCAAAGGCGTGCGCCGGTCCGGTTGCTTTGGCCATGTGTTCGGGCCTGCGGCGAAAAAGCGCTTTGGTGTCGCATCCGGCAACGAATTCGCCCGTTTTGCGTTGGCCAATTATAGATCGTGAGCAAACGTGACCAAAGGAGAGTAAGCATGACAGCCGACGCGGCGAAGCTCTATCCCCGCCACCGGGATCGGATCTCCGGCAGCGAGGATTATGTAGTAAGGCATTTTGCCCGGCAAAACGGCATCACCCCAGCGCAAGTCCATCAGTTGATCAAGAGATATGGAAGCAACCGCGCCAGGCTGGTGGCTGCGGCGAAGGAACTTCGCACGTCGCTTCGGCCGGATGTTCCCAAGGCCATGCTCGCCCCGGGGCGCCGCGCCGGACGTCTCAGCGCCGGCGTCGATGCCAGAAATGGCTTAGAAACGCGGTGAGGAGACTGCTGAAAACAATCCAGCCGACGACTTCGCTTTCAGACCTTTCAATCCTGGCCGCAGTCGCCAGCTGCTGTTCGCGATCACTTGCTTTGATGGTCGCCTCCAAATCGGATCGGCTGCCGTGTCGAACCGAGTAGGTTCGTGTAAATTCGGCGCCCAACAGAAAGATCTCGGACGAATAAAAAACCCACAGCAGCACGACGAGCAGTGCGCCGGCTGCGCCGTATGACGATGCGGTCGCGCTGGCTCCGATATACCAGCCGATCAGCGACTTGCCGACCGTGAAGAGAAACGCCGTCAGCACGGCGCCGACGCCAACGTCGCGCCATTGCAGCGTGCGGTCGGGCAGGACCTTGTAGATTGCCGCGAACAACAGCGCGATCAGGGCAAACGAGACGATCTCGTTGATTGCACTCAGGATAAGGGCGCCGAAGGGCAGATATGCGTTGATGATTTCGCCAAGCGCCGAAATTGCGGCGCTCGCGACCAGCGACACCAGCAGCAGGAAGCCAAGCGCCGCGACGAGCCCAAGGCTTGCGGCGCGGGCCCGCACAAGGCTGGAAATCGATGTCTTACCAGGTTTGACTTTCCAGATTTCGTTCAGCGCAAGCTGCATTTCGCCGAACACGCCGGATGCGGTAACGAACAGCGTGACGAGCCCCAAAATGCTGGCAAGAGTTCCCGCCTTTTTGTGTGACGCGTTCTCGAGTGTCGCTTGCAAAAGCTCGGCGCTCTGCGGACCCATCAGCCCCGACAGCTGGGCCGAAAGCGCCAGTTGCGCCGCATCGTTTCCGAAGGCCATGCCAGCGATGGCGACAACGATGAGCAGGATCGGCGCAAGCGAGGTCGTGGCATAAAACGCCATCGCTGCCCCGTGGCTCAAGGCATTGTCATTGATGAAGCCGACAATGCTCTCCGCAAGCAGCGCCCAGCCCTCTTTCGCCAGATTCCACATGTTTTGCCTCACCTGCTTCTCAAGCAAGTAGAAGCAACACGCCAGCGGACCAGAGCAATAAGTTCGAGAAGTCCTGGTCTGTCTTGAATCCGGCGTTTAGGTGACGGATCTTGGCGTGACCTGTCCCGAGGCCCTTCTTGTGAGATCATGCTGCGTTGGAAAGGCCGAGAATGCCGCGATGGCTAGAAAGATCGGAATCCCCAGTTCGAGAATTTCTTCGAACACTGTGGAGGTATAGATCCGGGTGAGGTGGATGCCGAGAAATGTGAGATTTGATGGCGCGCCGTCGATGACCTTGGAGAGGACGGCGCAGCCGATAGCGGCGGCAATGGCAACGGCAGTCGCCTCGCCGTAGCGAAGCCCGTGCACAAAGCTACGGAAGCCGTTCTTCAGGAGCAAATAGAAGGCAACGGCGAGGGCAATCACGACCGTCGCGCCGATTAGCTTTTCCAACAGCGGAACGTCAGGCGAGATATAGAGGGTGGTCTTGGTGATATTGTGGGTGGTGAAATGCGCATGGAAGTCCAGTTCGCGCAGGCACATCGCGATCAGGATGGCAACGAGATACCACCGCTTGAGCAGGTCCCGATAGGACATTTCCCGGACAAGCGTTGCCACGACGATCAGGTAGACGGCCGCCGAGAAGACTTCAATTGGACCGCCCTCGCTGAGGTAAAACTTCCGTATGTCTTCGGGAAAGAAAGCGAGCGGCAAGGCGATGAGAAAGACGAGCACCAGCAGGGCAAGGCCCATTTGATTGAAATAGTGGCCGTCGCCGTAGCCGGTCTTTCTTTCGCTCCACGCCATATCTGTCTCGCCCATCTGTCCTGTGCCGACTCTCTGTTGATCGTGATTTCACTCAATTTGAAAGACTGGGCCGTTGTCAAGTTGCCGCTTCGCGATGCCCGGCCGCTTGCCGGCGCTCTGACGGCATGACTGCGCAAGCGTGACGAGCCTGGTCCCGGCCTAGCGCGGTGATGGCTGTCCTGTCCAGAAACGTGTCTTTGTAGCGACGACGACCCGTTCGCTCACGCCACCGATCGCCGCCATCCACCCTGCGGCGGTGTTAATCAATCGGGCGCCCCACCGCCTGTTGCGTAAAGGCGCTGTTGGACGCTGTCACGATCCAACCAACGGAACTGTGACAGTTGTCGCATAATTGATCGGATATTGGTCGAAGTACGGGAACTCGATCACGAAAGCATATCTGGCCGTGAGATGCGCCATGCGGAAGCCGCCGCTGGGAGGGTCGATTGCTATCGTCACATCGACATCTTTCAATCCCAAACCCAGCAATTTTTCTGCGGCTATGGCCTCTATTTCGGCCTCGGTCAGCGAGTTCTTCAACTGCAGCGCACGTGAGGACGTTTCCAGCGTATAGCGAACGCTGGACATGGCATTCAGAGCCCAGCCGAATGCGAAGATACCGAACAAAAGCATGATCAGAAAAGGTGCGATCAGCGCGAATTCCATCCCAGTCCCGCCTGATGCATCACGGCTGAACGCTCTCGCGATCCGTTTAGCGGACACGGATCACCTCTTGATGGCCGATCTCGCGAGAAAGAGAAAACGCGCCAAAAATAAAGGGCGGGGACCAGGTCGCCGTCGCCTTTATTTCCACGAAAACCGAGGGAGCTTTCGTCCCCCCGTTGCACAGGCTCGATGCATCGACCACGGTGCTTCCGCACATGTATTTCCGGCCCAGTGTAACCTGTGCGCCTTCGGGATGGTTTTCCCAACTCGAAAGGGCGACGGCTTGGGTGGCCGCGTCGTCGGTTGCTCCCTCCATCACAAGATTTGCCGCCGTCTTGACGCTTGCGCGCATCGACATCGAGCTTGATACGAAAGACCAGCCGTCAATGATGCCGAAAACCACCAGGCAAAGGATCGGCACAATCAGCGCAAACTCCACCGCAGCAACACCCGAATCGTTCCGGAAAATCCGACCTGACCGCCGTTCCATGACGGTTACTCGACAAGCTGAACGGATTGCGCGGCCGGAATCTCTCGCATTCCGAGGCTCGTGCAATCCTGCTTGATGCTTGTAGCGCCGGACCACTCTATCGTACTGGCGACGACCTGTGTGCAACCACCTTGGCCCGAGAAATTGCCGAGATATTTAACCTCCTGCGTTGGAAAATACAGAGCACCGGTCAAAAGCGAATCCGCCGTGCCATTAAACGAGTTCGATCCCGCCAGGTTTGCTCTGTCGCCGTAAAACAGCACACCCGAATAGGTGCCTGACGTCGGTGCGCTAAGCTTGACGGTGGCCGTGCCGTTCATGCTGACGCCGGAGCTGCCGGCCAGATAGATGATGACTCCGTCGCCGGAAATATTTGCGTTCGCGCTTGCTTTGAAATCGCCCCCCTCAACGACATATACCCCAGGCGAGAGCGTTACATTGCCGCTCAAGCTGAGCCCCTTGCAGTATGTTCCAGGTTCCAAGGTCGACTGATTGTCGTTTTGACAGGGGTTCGTGGCTGGCGGCGCCGGCAAGTCGGCAAAAGGATCCGCAGCGGGCAGCGCCTGGGTAAGCGGGTTCGCGCAAACGGTTTTTACAACGTTGCTCAATGAAACACCGCCTGCCGATATCAGGCAATCGGCCTCCAGATATGCCGACCCTTGAAGCTTGAGGGCGTCCGCGGCGATTGAATCCGACATGACGGAGCAGCCGGTCAGCTTGAGGTTCGAACTGCCGGAAAAGAGCGCCGCTCTCGAAGCGGAAGGATTGAGCGCCAGAACGCAGGCTTTTGACGCGTCCGTAATAAGAGCCACGGCCCTTGCCTGTGCGCCAACCGCGCTTTGACTGAATATCGATGTGAAAAATCGATCGAGCGTCTGATGGACGATGACCTCGACCGCCTTTTTTGCGACATTCGGTCCGGACGATGGAGGCGTGAAGACCTCGATTGTGCCTGTCGATGGTCCCCAGCCGTTCGTGATCGCTGACAGCGTCGCGGCCGAGACAATCGTTGGCTTGTCGGATCCCGAAACTTTTTCCAAAGCGCCAGCATAGGCTGCCGCATCCGCCACCGCCTGTAGCTTCAGGCTGCTGTAATACCAATAGGAAGTCTCGACACCGAGCCCCGCCCCGCCGACAACAATCGGCAAAGACAGGGCAAAAATAATAGCAACGTTGCCGCTCTCGCTGATTCGTCGCGGACAGCTGAAAAAACGCCTGAAGGTATCGCCACCCCATCCCATTTGCCTATTCAAGCAGCGATGCATAAAGGAATGACTAAGAATTTCACTCGATTTGTTAGCTGCCTCCTCGCCATCCGCCGACGCTGAACCCAAACCAGGCGCGCGCAGCGGCGTCACAAGTTCTGTTGCTGTATAGAACGCGGACGTTGGCCCCAAAAAGATCTTCGTTAAGCGTGCGTTGAGTCAGGACGGCAGTGGCTCATAAACTGAAACCCCGACATATCGATCGTGTGAGCCACGATCTTTCTCAGCAAGCTTGTCTCGGGTTACGCGCAATGTGAATCCCCCATGCAAGTGCCCCTTGGCGAGAACCATCCAATCGAAAATATCGTCGCCTTCAAATGCAAGCCTCTGGGCGGCCTGATGCCATTTCTGAAGCGCGGGTGGCACCTCGAAAAAAGTACCCGAAAATAGCCGCTCCTCAGCATGATAATGCACGGCGGTAAGCCAAAGGAAAAGAAAGCTGTCTTCGCCAAGACGTTCGGACTCGTCAGGATCGCGAAACCGAAGCTTCGCAGAACACAGGGCGTCTGCATTCCTCTCTATGTGTTCGATAACTATCGGCACACTCGCAAGCGCTCGGTCGTAAGCAGCTAGGGTGGCGGGGTCTGTTTCGAGATAGCCAGGAAGAGTGGCTCATTCCGCGGCTCGTCGCGTTCGATTGAGATTTTTCGCTCATAAAAGACCTCTTGGACTCACCTTTAACGCTCAACGAAACCTCAGCACTCGCGAGGCGGTGTTGCAGCACCAGCCAGAGAGCCCCTCACGCCACCGACCAGCCGCCATCAACCAGTATGTTCGCGCCGGTGATCAGCGACGCTGCCGGCGAGGCCAGGAACACCACGGTGCCCGCGACATCGATCGGATCACCGATGCGGCCGAGCGGGATGTGGCCGAGCACATGCCTATGAAACTCCGGATCGGCGAGCGAGGGCCGCGTTCCGTCGGTCCAGATGAAGGTCGGTGCGACGCTGTTGACAGTGATCTTGTGCTGCGCCCATTCGGCCGCGAGGCAGCGGGTGAGGTGGTTTATCGCCGCCTTGGTCATGCAGTAGATCGCTTCGCCCTTCAGCGCCACCGTGCCGGCCTGCGAACTGATGTTGATGATGCGCCCGGATTTCTGCTCGATCATCAGCCGGCCGACCTCCTGGGTGGTGAAGAACGTCCCCTTGAGGTTGACGTTCACGGTGAGGTCGAAATCCGCTTCGGTCACGTTCTCCGCCAGGTTTTCAGGTCCAAGCCCGACATTGTTAACGAGTACGTCGATGCGGCCGAAGGCGGCGTGGGCGTCGGCGACAGCTTTTCGCACCGTCGCCAGATCGGTGAGGTCCATCTGTACCGCCAGCGCGCGCATGCCCATGCGCTCGATCTCGGCGGTGAGATCCGCGCCGTCGGCAGCACTGCGCACGCCGACGATCACGTCGGCGCCGGAGCCGGCGCAGGCGAGCGCGCAAGCGCGTCCGATGCCGCGCGAGGCGCCAGTGACCAGCACGACCTTGTCAGCCAGATCGAATTTCGGCGTGAACTCGTTCGTCATCTCAACCTCCCCTGAAAACCCTGCGCGAGGCGCGCCGCCCGACAGGGACGGTCTCCTCAGCCCTGAACATCATCGGGGCGGATACACTACCCGCTCGCGATATGAACGCCAGTCACAAGAAATTGCCGACGAGGGCCGGTTTCGTTGGCAAAAGGTTACCTTTCCCTGCTATTCCCCCTCCAAATCAAAAGCAGTGGACTTGCGCATGACCAATGTCGCCCTGACCGGGCTTGCCCGCGATCTCGCCAAGCGCGCCGCGGAAGGCCGTCCGGTGCGCATCGGCGTCATCGGCTCCGGCGAAATGGGCACCGACCTGGTGACGCAAGGCATGCTTATGCCGGGCATTTCGGTTTGCGCCGTTTCGACCCGGCGCCCGCACACGGCACGGGACGCCGTCCGCATCGCCTATGGCGACGAGGCGATGGCACGGGAGGCCGATACGCCGTCGAAGGTCAGCGAGGCGATCGAGAGCGGAAAAATCGCCATCACCTCGAACGAGATGCTGGTCACCAATCCGCTGATCGACGTCGTCATCGACGCCACCGGCAAGCCCGGCGTCGCCGCCGATTTCGACCTGATGGCGATGGAGCACGGCAAGCATCTGGTGATGATGAATGTCGAGGCCGACGTCACCATCGGCTGCTATCTGAAACAGCAGGCCGACCGGCTCGGCGTCGTCTACTCGGTCGGCGCCGGCGACGAGCCGTCGAGCTGCATGGAGCTGATCGAGTTCGCCTCCGCGCTCGGCTACACCATCGTCTCGGCCGGCAAGGGCAAGAACAACCCGCTCAACTATGACGCCGTCCCCGATGACTATCGCGCGGAAGCGCTGCGCCGCAACATGAACCCGCGCATGCTGGTCGAGTTCGTCGACGGCTCGAAGACCATGGTCGAGATGTGCGCCATCGCCAACGCCACCGGGCTGGTGCCTGACATTGCCGGCATGCACGGCCCCAAGGCCAATCGCGATGAATTGGCCAAGGTGCTCATCCCGCGCGCCGATGGCGGCATCCTGTCGAGGAAGGGCGTCGTCGACTATACCATCGGCAAGGGCGTGGCGCCCGGCGTCTTCGTCATCGTCGAGGCGACCCATCCGCGCATCGTCGAGCGCATGGACGACCTGCATATCGGCCACGGGCCCTATTACAGCTTCTTCCGGCCGTATCATCTGACCTCGCTGGAAGTGCCGCTCACCGCCGCGCGTATCGCGCTCTATGGCAAGCCGGATATGGTGCCGCTGCCGAGGCCTGTTGCCGAGGTCTGCGCCGTGGCCAAGCGCGATCTGGCGGCGGGAGAGACATTCGACGCGATCGGCGAGACCTGCTACCGCTCCTGGACCATGACTGTCGAAGAGGCCCGCGCCAACCGCGCCGTGCCGGTCGGCCTGCTCGAAGGCGGTAAGGTGCTGAGACCGGTCAGCAAGGGCGAGCTACTGACATCAGACAATGCCGCACCCGACCCGACCACCAGGCTGTTCGCCTTGCGCCGGCTGCAGGACGAGATGCTGTACGGAGCGGGGTAGTGAGGTGCAGAAATTTGATGCCGGCGAGACAGCGCCCCCCTCTGTCCTGCCGGACATCTCCCCCACTTGGGGGGAGATCGGACGTCACGCCGGCTTTCGCCAATCTCCAACATCGCAGTGGTGAGTGGACCGCCGAAGCTGCCAATCTCCCCACTTGTGGGGGAGATGTCCGGCAGGACAGAGGGGGGCGCGAAGGATCGCTACAGAACGTTTGCTATTGCAACTGATCGTCGACCTTCGCCGCCGACCGGCTTGCAACGCCTCAAGCAGCTACTTCCCCAACTCGATCGACCGCAGCCGCGCTGCTTCCACCGCTTCGGTGAGCAGTTTTGTCAGCCGGTTCTCGCCCATCAGCACGGCAAGTGCGGCGGCCGTTGTGCCGTTGGGGCTGGTCACCTGCTGGCGCAGCACGCCCGGATCTTCGCCGCTTTCGGCGGCGAGCGAGGCGGCGCCATAGACCGTCTGCATGGCCAGCAGCCTGGCGGTTTTGGCCGGCAATCCGGCCTTCTCGGCAGCCACGGTCAGCGCTTCGATGAAATGGAAGATATAGGCAGGTCCAGACCCGGACACCGCCGTCACCGCGTCCATCAGGCTCTCGTCGTCGATATCAGTCACTTCGCCGCTCGCCGAAAGCAGATCGGCAACGAAACGCTTCGTATCGATGGAGACCAGCGGGTTGGAAAACACCACCATCATGCCCTTGCCGATCGCCGACGGCGTGTTGGGCATGCAGCGCACGACCGGCGCGCGATCGCCCAGAATGGCCTCGAAAGTGGCGACCGGCGTTCCGGCGGCGATGCTGACGAAGGTGGTGCGGCCATCATTGAAGCGCTTGTAGGCGGGAGTCGCGTCGCGGATCACTTGCGGCTTCACCGCAATGACGACGAGGGCCGGAACGGCATCCGCTGGAATGCCGCCGGCGTCCGCCGCAGCACTGCAGCCCAGCGCTTCGGCGCGCTTGCGCAAATCGGAATTGGGCTCGACCACGAAGACCGCCGCGGGGGCCAGCTTGCCCGATTTCAACCACCCCGAGAGCATGGCGTAACCCATATTGCCGCAACCGGCGAGAACAAGCTTGATCATCATTGGAGCCTCCGCAGAGCATCGGACCCAAAAGTGGGTACCGGTTTTGGGAAAATCCGATGCTCAAACAAAAAGATGGCTTCCCATAGACGTTCGTCGCGGGGCGGGGAAGCCCTGTTGGGACGGAAGATCAGGACGGACCACGAACCGCCATCGGGCGCAGCGACACTTGTCTGAGGCCGAACATGCCGAACACGAAGAACAGCCAGACCGGATCGGCGCGATGGAAGAAGAAGCTTTCGAGGAAGGCGTTCAGCGCGGCGAACAGCACCACCATCATGAAAAAGTCGCCGAGATAGATGTTTTCCTTGCGCAACGGAATGCGCATGTAATCGCGCAGCGGCGCGATCAGGAATGTGTAGACCGCCACGCAGAGCGCCGGGATGCCCATCAGCACCGTTATGTCGAGATAGCCGTTATGGTCGTGCACGATGGTTCTGATGTCCCAGGCCCGGTCGAAGGGCTGGTCCTGGTTCAACAGCAGCGGCGTGCCCTAGAAGCTCTCGAAGCCATAGCCGGTCCATGGCCGCTTCGCCAGCATCTCGCCGGCGAACTCCCACAACGTCGTGCGTCCGGTGTAGGTCAGGTCGGGGAAATAGATTGCCGCCAGATGCTTCACCGCCGGCAGGAAGACGATGCCCAGCGTGCTGATCGCCGCGGCGATGATCGCCAGCGCAAACAGGATCGGCGTGCCGAGCCGCATGCCGATCAGGCTCCGCAGCACGACGATCAGGATCGAAAACGGCACCAGTCCGGTCGTCGTCTTGGAACCGGTGTGCAGCATGAAGATCATCGCTGCGCAAAAGATTGATGCGCCCCAGAGCCGCCGTCCGCGCCGGTAGAGGTATAGGCCGGCGAAGCTGAAGCAGGCCATAACAGGCCCGGCGATGTTCTTGTGGGTGAACACGCCGCGCCACAGGCCGGCATGTTCCGGCTCCAGCGAATCGGTGGTGTGCAGCGCCTCGTGCGGAAAGACGATGAGCCCGATATAGGACAGGCCCATCACGACGGCGATGGTGAAGATGATGACTTTCGAGAAGGCCTCGGCGTCGCGCGGAAGCGCCAGGATCGTCGCCATCGTCAAAATGCCGATCAGCGTGAAGGAGGCGGCGCGCATGGCCGACGGCGGATCGGTTGCCATCACCACCGACAGCACGAAGAAGCCCAGCATCAGCAGCCAGGACGGGCGCAGGCTGCATCCGCCAAATGCTGTTTTCAGGTTGCCATGCGAGGCGTTGAAGCTTCACCCCAGGTTTCAATCAGCATCCGCATGAACCTCTCGGCGGGCGGCGAGAGCGA
The DNA here is from genome assembly GCF_055811615.1 of Mesorhizobium sp. WSM4807. NCBI lineage: Bacteria > Pseudomonadati > Pseudomonadota > Alphaproteobacteria > Hyphomicrobiales > Phyllobacteriaceae > Mesorhizobium > Mesorhizobium sp. WSM4807. The sequence continues at coordinate 8,863 of NZ_JBVVQY010000014.1, read as the reverse complement.
TGCCCCGCGTCGACGCACGACCCCGATCGTGCGCGAGATTTCGGGATCGCGGATGGGCCTTGTGACCAGGAACGGATGGTCGCCCTGCGGGGTCGCCATGCGCGGCAGGACCGATATCCCGAGACCGGCTTCGACCAGACCGAGTGACGTCGAGAGATGCGTCACTTCATAGGACCAGCGCAGCGCGAGGTTCGACTTCGTCAGCGCGGCATCCAAGAGGATCCGGTTCGCGCTCGACCGATGGACGGTGATGAGATGGTAGGGGACGAGATCCTGCCAGGTCAGGACATCCCTTGATGCTAGCGGATGCTCCTTTCGTGCGGCGAGAACGAAGGGGTCCTCGATCAGACGTTCGAAGGTCAGGTCGGGATCGGACGAACCCATGATGTTGACCCCGAATTCGACCTCCCCGCGCGCGACCGCCTGAAGCCCGTCGGTCGCCGGAAGGTCGAGAATCCGGAAGCGGATGTTGGGGTACTGCGCATCGAACTGCCGGATCACTGAGGGCAGGAAGTAATAAGCCGCCGTCGGCAAGCAGGCGATGGTGACAAGACCGCCTCGCCGCTCCCCCAGCTCGCGGAAGGCGAAGAGCGAACCGTCAAACTCCTCCAGCATCCGGCGCACCAGCGGGACCAGCTCCCCGCCGACGGCGGTGGGCGCCACATGGCGCGTCGTCCGCTCCAAGAGGGGGGCGCCGATGGAGCCTTCGAGTTTCTGTATGCGACGGCTCAGCGCCGGCTGCGAGAGGTTGAGCGACTCCGCTGCCCGATGGAAGCTCGCAAGCTCCACGACGAGTAAAAAGGCGCGGAGGTCCAGGATTTCACAGTTAATGTGCATGACGCATCAAAAGCTCCGATTTTAGCATTTCTCATATTAATCGGATTCGCGTAACAAACAAGATGATTGAACCACAGAGCGCATGAAAGGGAGGATGTCGCACGATGAATGATCTGATCCGCATTCCGTGCGCTCTGATGCGCGGCGGCACGTCCAAGGGGCCCTTCTTCCTCGCCTCCGACCTACCGTCCGATCCGGCACTTCGCGATCAGATCCTGCTCTCGGTCATGGGGTCAGGGCATCCGCTGCAGATCGACGGCATTGGCGGCGGCAATCCGGTCACAAGCAAGGTGGCCATCGTCGGGCCCGCAAGCATCAAGGGCGCGGATGTCGACTATCTTTTCGCACAGGTGCGCGTCGACCAGCAGATCGTCGATACGTCCCCCAACTGCGGCAACATGCTTGCCGCCGTCGGTCCCTTCGCCATCGAGGCGGGGCTTGTGCCGGTGCAGGGTCCTACGACGCTCGTCCGGATTCACAACGTCAACACCGGAAAGCTGATCGAGGCTGAAGTCCCGACGCCCAACGGTAGCGTCTCCTATCTCGGCGACGCGGCGATCGACGGCGTTCCAGGCAGCGCGGCGCCGATTGCGCTTACCTTCATGGATGCAGCAGGCGCCCGCACGGGCCAGCTATTTCCCACAGGCAAGCCGAACGAGGTCATCGACGGCGTCAGCGTCACTTGCATCGACTGCGCCATGCCAATGATACTCCTCGAGGCTGAGGCCATCGGCGTCAGCGGATTCGAGACCGCCGCCGAACTCAACGGAAACAAGGCGCTATTGGAACGGCTCGAGAGCCTGCGCATCGCCGCCGGTGAGCGAATGGGCATGGGTGATGTCAGCAACCAGGTGATACCGAAGCCGGTGCTGATTTCCCGGCCAAGGGCAGACGGCGACATCAGTGTGCGCTATTTCATGCCGCACCAGTGCCATCCTTCGCTTGCCACGACAGGTGCTGTTGGGATTGCGACGGCCTGCATCACCGAAAATACGGTGGCATCCCGCTTGATCGGCACTCGCAAACCACCGGTGGTCCTGTCGATCGAGCATCCGAGCGGCCATCTCGATGTCAAGCTTCAGGACAGGAACGGCAAGATCGTCGCGGGCATCCTGCGCACCGCCCGCCGCCTATTCGAAGGACATGTTTTCGCAAAACCTGTCACGCAGTTCGTCTGCGCGGCATAATGACCGTGGCCGCCGGGAGGGCGCCACATAACTTGGAGGAAAATCATGCGTAAGCTCATGCTCGCCCTTGCGGCAACCGTTGCCTTTGCGGGCTCCGCCCTGGCGGAACCCGTGCGCATCAGCGTCGGTTCCTACAACCTCAACAACCTGCCTTTCCCGGTCGCAGCCGGCCTCGGCCTTTACGAGAAGGAGGGTCTGGAGGTTACCGTAGAGAACTTCGCGTCGGGCGGCTCGAAGACCCTTCAGGCGATCGTGGCTGGCTCGACGGATATCGCCGTTGGCTTTTACGATCACACGATCCAGATGCAGTCGCAGAACAAGGCGGTCGTCGCATTCATCCAGCTCGCCCGCAATTCCGGCCTCGTTCTGGCCGGCGGCAAGGATAGCACCTTCGACCCGTCTAAGCCGGAAACGATCAAAGGCGCGAAAGTCGGCATCACATCGCCTGGTTCCTCGTCCGACTTCTTTGTCCGCTACTATCTGCAGCGGAACGGCCTGTCGGCCGACGACGTGTCGCTGATCGGCGTCGGCTCCGGCTCTGCTGCTGTCGCAGCCCTCGAACAGGGCAAGGTCGACCTGCTCGTCAACTACGACCCGGCGGCCACCTTCATCGAAGCAAAGGGCGTGGGCAAGATCCTGATTGACGCACGTAGCGACGAAGGTGCCAAGGAAATCTACGGTGGCATCTATCCGACATCGGTTCTCTACGCCACCCAGGACTACATCGACGCCAATCCGGAAACGGTCCAGAAGGTCACCAACGCAACGGTAAAAGCGCTCGAATGGATGGACAGCCATTCGGCCGAAGAAATCGTCGAAAAACTGCCAAAGGAATTCATCTCCGGCGACCGCGAGACCTACATCAGGGCCGTCGAAAACGCCAAGGCGATCTTCTCGAAGGATGGCCTCATCAGCGAGGAGAACGTCAAAACCCCACTCGCGGTTCTGAAAAGCTTCAACGAAAAGGTCGCGGCGGCTGAAATCGACCTTTCCAAGACCTACACGAACGACTTCGTTGGCAAGGCGCCGCGCAACGTCGCCAACTGACAAGGAGGAAGTCATGGCACTGGCCGTAGTGAAGTCGGCAACAACGATGATGAGTCCGGACAAACCAAGGCCGATGGTGTCGATCGATTCGGTCACCATGTCCTTTGGCACCTTCATCGCCGTCCAGAATGTCAACTTGACTGTTGCGGATGGCGAGTTTCTGGCCATCGTCGGTCCGACGGGGTGCGGCAAGAGTACCATTCTCAACGCCATCGCCGGACTTCTGAAGCCGGCGAGCGGCACTGTCTCGATCGACGGGGCGCCGGTGCATGGCGTCCAGAACAACATCGGCTACCTTTTCCAGCAGGATGCGCTCCTTCCGTGGAAGACGGCGCTCGAAAATGTCGAGCTCGGGCCGATGTTCAAAGGAACAGGCCCGAACGAAAGGCGCGAACAGTCCATGAAATGGCTCGCCAAGGTGGGCTTGAAGGGCTTCGAGCAACGCTACCCGCACCAGCTTTCGGGCGGCCAGCGCAAGCGTGTTCAGATGGCGCAGGCGCTGATTACCGGCCCGAAGGTGATCCTGATGGACGAGCCCTTCTCGGCGCTCGACATCCACACCCGCCACCTGATGCAGAACGAGCTGCTCGCGCTCTGGCAGGAGGAGCGCCGCGCGGTGGTGATGATCACGCACGATCTCGAGGAAGCCATAGCGCTCGGCGACCGCGTGGTCGTCCTCGCTGCGGGGCCTTGCAGCCACGTGATCGACAGCTTCCCCGTCGATCTCGCCCGGCCGCGCGATGTCTCGGAAATCAAACTCGATCCGCGCTTCATGGATCTTTACCGCAATATCTGGTCGTCCCTGCGCGGCGAAGTGGAGAAAAGCTATGAACGCCATGACTGAACGTATGATCCAGCTGGGACTGCTGGTCGTCATTGTCGGCGGGTGGCAGCTCGGCGTGGAAGCCGGAGTGATCGATGTCTTCTTCTTCCCTGCCCCCTTCGACATCATGAAGCAGATCGTGGCCTGGATCATCGACCCAGGCTTCTACAGGCACGTGTCGATCACGCTCACCGAGACGGTGCTCGGATACGTGATTGGTACCGCCCTCGGCGTGGCGGCCGGCGTCTGGCTAGGGCTTAGCCGTGGCGCCTATCGCATCCTCGACCCGTTCATAAAGGCGCTGAACGCCATCCCCCGCGTGGTGCTCGCTCCTATCTTTGTGCTCTGGCTCGGCCTCGGGCTGTGGTCGAAGGTGGCGCTATCGGTGACGCTGGTGTTCTTCATCACCTTCTTCAACGCCATGCAGGGCGTGCGGGAAGTCAACCCGGTGGTGCTGGCGAACGCGCGGATCCTCGGCGCCAAGCGCTCAAGCCTGCTGACCCACGTCTACTTCCCGGCCGCGGCCAGCTGGATCCTATCGTCGCTGCGCACCTCGGTCGGCTTCGCGGTAGTCGGCGCGATCATCGGCGAATACCTTGGCGCCTCCGCCGGCCTTGGCTATCTGATTGCCCAGGCGGAAGGCAACTTCGATGCGGTCGGCGTCTTCGCCGGCATTACGATCCTCGCGATGTTCGTGCTGATCATCGACCGCATCCTCGACATCGCCGAGGCCCGTCTGATCAAGTGGAGCCCGCATTCGACCGAGAGCCGGGCCACCTGACGGGTGCCGAAGGCCGGTCGGAGATGCCGGCCGGCGACCAAGGTGACGACGGAACTGAGGCTAGCCGGGCGCTTGTTGCCGCGAGCGTCTGAGCCTAACCTGGTCGCTCCATCGACCTCGGCAAATTCGTAAATTGAGTGCCCATCAGGTCAAACGACCGAACCACGCCTCGGTCATTGGGGAGAACGGCTATGCAACTCAACGGCATGCTTTATGGGTCGAGGCTGCTCGGCCACGTCGACTTCCCCGCGTCCGAGGTGCACGGGCCCGACGCTGGCGAAGACGCGATCCAGGACCTGATCGCCCGCCACGGCCTGATCTTCGTCAAGCCGGTCTTCCGCGGCGGCGTCGGCAAGAAGGGCAAGGCGGGACTAATCGGCAAGGCGCGGGACCTCAAGACCGCGCTCGCCGAAAAGGAGCGGCTCTACTTCGCCGAGCACCGCCATGGCAACGCCTTCGCCAAGGCGAACGGCGTGACCTTCGAGGCCGGCATTCCCGCCGAGCACGAGGTCTATTTCGCCATCACCGACGACACGCATTTCCGCGCGCCGACCATGACGCTGACCCACCGCGGCGGCGTGGAAATCGAGGATCTCGATAAATCCGACATCGCCACCGTGCCCTTCGAGGCGCTCACGGGGCTCAAGGCCTTTGTGGTGGCGAACGCGCTGACGGACATTGGCGCGCCGCGGGAGATCATCTCGCCGCTGGTGCAGCACCTGCCGAAGCTCTGGGAGCTGATGCATCACTACGGCATGACGACGCTGGAGTTGAACCCGATCCGCATGCGTCCCGGGCGCGACGGGCGGTTGACGCCGGTGGCCTGCGACTTCAAGTGCGGCTTTGACCGCGACGACCCGCGCGTAGGTCGGCTCGGGCTGCCGGACCAGCTGTTCGCGGCAAACATCTCTGCCTTCGAGCAGGAGGTGAACCAACTGCGCACCCACCAGGGCCAGTCGGACGTCTTCGTGATCAACGAGAGCGGCACCATCCTTGCCCCGACCTTCGGCGGCGGCGCCAACAGCCTCGTCACCGAGGTGCTGGGCGAGGCGGCGATCATCTCGTCGGACTTCGGCGGCAACCCGCCCTACGAGAAGATGAAGGCGGTGGCCTCGATCTGCTACCGGCACTTCCTCGCCCAGACCAACGTGCTCTTCATCATCGGCGGCAAGTCGAACAACACCGACATCCTCGAGACCTTCCGCGGCATGGGCGACGCGCTGCGCGAATATTTCGCCGCGCACGGGCCGACGCCGCTCTACGTCGTCGTAGGACGCGGCGGTCCGAACCTGGTGCGCGGTATGGGCAACCTCGCCGAGACGCTGGAGTCGCTCGGCCTGCCCTACCGCTTCTTCGGCTTCGACAGCGCGATCTCCGAGGTCGTGAACTACGCCAAGCGCGTCGACACGTGGATGCGCGCCGGCGGCCGCGATGAGATCGCCGCTACCCTGGGGCTCAAGGCCGCGGCGGCCTGAGGGAGGACGGACATGTATCACAAGGGCATCGAAGGCTTTCCCTATTTCCTCGGCCTCCGGTCACTGGCCGATATCGCGACCCGCGACGACCGGGTCTGCGTACTCAACATCCTCGGCGGCGAGTCGCGCACGGTCACGCCGACCAGCCACGCCTTCTCCGGCGGCAACGTGGTCTTCGGCACCTCGCCCGGCCGCGGCGGGCAGGTGCTGAAGACGCCCGTGGGCGACATCCCTGTCTATAACAACGTGCGCGAGGGGCTCGACGCCGGCCACCCCTTCGATACCGGCGTCGTCTACCTGCCGCCGTCGGGCGTGCGCGACGGCGTGGCCGAGCTCGTGCGGGTGAACCCGGGCTTGCGCAAGATCGTCATCATCACCGAGAAGATCTCCGTGCACGACGCCCGCGAGATTCGGGCGATGGGTCAGGCGAACGGCATCGACATCATCGGCGGCAACTGCCTCGGCGTCGCCGATTCGTGGAACCGCGTGCGCATCGGCGGCGCGCTCGGCGGCGACAAGCCAGAGGAGTCGCTGCTCAAAGGCTCGGTCGCGATCTTCTCGAACTCCGGCGGCTTCACCACGACGATCGCCCAGTATCTCGCCACTGCGGGCTGGGGCACGACGACGCTCGTCTCCTCCGGCAAGGACGTCTACATCCACTACGCCGCGCCCGACTTCGCCCACGCCTTCGGCAACGACGACCGTTCCAAGGCGGCGGTGCTCTATGCCGAACCCGGCGGCTACTACGAGCAGGGCATCGACTGGACGAAGCCCGTCGTCGCCTGCGTCGTCGGCCGCTGGAAGTCGAAGCTGACCCGTGCCGTCGGGCATGCCGGCGCTATGGCCGGCTCGGGCGACAGCGCCGAGGACAAGGAGCGCTGGTTCATGGAGGCCTTCGGCGTGCCTGGCCTCTTCACGCCCGAGGACCCGGTCGTGACCGCGAAGGGCGCCGTCGTCACCAACATCGCCGACATCCCCGCCGCCCTCACCGCGGTGATGGCGCTCAACGGCGCCGCGCCCGACTTCGCGCCGCGTGGGGACCTCGCGCTGAAGCCCTGGGTCGCCAACGACCAGGGCCTGCGGCTGCCGCCCGAACTCGCCATGCCGGCCGTCACCGCGCCCGAGCCCTACGCCGGCCAGATCGCCGCGCTCGGCGCCCAGGTCGGGTCGGCGGTCGCGCGGCAGAACATGAAGGACAAGTCCGGCGCGTCGGTCATGGACCCGAAAACCCAGGTGACGAGCGTGCACGGCCATTCAGTGCTCGATCTCGCGCTTGAGCCGCTGGAGGCGACCTTCGCCCTGCCGCTCGTGCACGAGATCGCCACCGAGAACGACCGGGCGATGCTCGACGTCGCGGTCGCAGCCGAGGTCAACCTCGTCGGCGACCCGATCCTCGTCGCCGCCGACGCGGCGCGGGAGGCCGGCAATGCTCCGAATGCGGTGATGGCAACCGCCGCCGCCATCGTCGGGCCGAAGCGCGTGGAGCGGGCGCTCGGCTGCACCCGGGCACTGATCGGGCTCTTCGCCCATTCGGGCCTCAGGGACGGGCGCGACGAGGAATTCGACGCCTCCGGGATTGTCTGTGACGATGCCACCCGGGCGCTGTTCCTGGCCACCGAGGCCGAGGCCGCCGACCCGCGTCCAGAGGCGATGCTCGCGGCGATCGCAGCCCGCGGCGGCAGGTCGGCGTTCCTGAAGTTCCTTGGAGGCCTGGGCGGCCGGTTGTCGCGGGACGCAATTCTCGCGGCCATCGCCACGACGATCGCCTGGGGGCCGCTGATGCGCAAGCGCATTTCGCGCCTTACCGCCGAGACACTGCCGTGGTACCTGCGGCTCTATGGCGTCATGGTCGGCGCGACAATCCCCGGCGAGCACCACCGGTCGGGCTCGCTATGGGGCATCCCACGCGACGAGCGCTTTGGGCAATGGACCATGGCCGACCTCTGCTTCCTCGCCATGACTGGAAAGAAGCCCACCCCCGAGGAGGCGCTGCCGCTGCAGATGCTCGTCGGGCTCCTGATTTCGAACGGCCCTGGGTCGATCTCGGCTCAGGGTGCCAAGGGCGCGGTCTCGGCGGACGGGCCACAGACGCCCGCGCGCGTGCAGATCAACAAGGCGATGGTCGGCTTCCTTACCCATACCGGCTACAGCCACGGCGGCAACGGCTTCGAGGGCATGGCCTTCCTGCTCGAGCAATTCAAGGACGCCGGGCTGACCGACCCCTCCGATCCAGCCCACGGCCTCGACCTGAAGGCGATGGCGACGGCGTTCGCGCGCACGTACCGCCGCGAGAAGGCCCAGGCCAAGGAGCTCGGCACTGAGGTCCGCGCGCTCCCCGGCGTCCATCACCCGGTCTTCAAAGGCAAGCCCGTCAACCACGATCCGCGCGAGCGCTTCATCGCGGAATTCATGGCGCGGCAAGGAAAGTACAACGTCTTCCACGCCTTCTACCGCGAACTCGTCCAGGCACTCCACGATCAGGGTGCCTCGCCTTACGTTTTCTGCGTCAACGTTGACGCTGTAATTGCGGCGCTGCTGCTGGCGCTGCTGTGGAAGGACTTCAAGTCCGGCACCCTGACCGAGCGCGACCTGGAGACCGCTGCCTTCACCGTCTTCCTATACGGTCGCATGATCGGCGCGGCCGCCGAGATCGACGACCACCTGAACCGCGGCCGCAACATGGACACCCGCACCCCCCCGCCCGCCTGCGGCT